>JBBQNC010000336.1:0-3542 GCA_038329555.1 Thermoanaerobaculia bacterium | reverse complement strand
ACATCTGGAGTGACGGCGACAACGCCGCGTCCTTCAGCCATCCGATGTACCGGGATCTGGCGGTGCGGGGCGGCGCGGCGTTTTACGGGCTCCTCGCCGAGTACCCGTTCGAGGCGAGTCTCTCGGCCGGCGGGCAGACGGAGCGCGCACGCGGCGAGCTCGTCTCGGGCAACTACTTCTCGCTCCTCGGAGTCTCGTCCGCGGTGGGCCGCGTCCTCGCGCCCGAGGACGACCGCGCTCCCGGGGTTCGGTCCGTCGCGGTGCTGTCGCAGGGCTACTGGAGCCGCCGATTCGGAGGCGATCCGTCGATCCTGAACAAGACGATCGTCGTCAACGGCTCGCCGCTGACCGTCGTCGGCGTCGCACGCGCCGGCTTCTCCGGCATCCAGCCCGGACGTCCGGCGGACGTCTTCGTGCCGATCATGATGAAGGCGCAGATGACGCCGTTCTGGAACGGCCTGGAAGATCCGAAGGACTACTGGCTCCAGCTCGTGGGTCGCGTCCAGCCGGGCATGTCCCGGGCGCGGGCCGAGACCGTGATCCAGGGGGCGTACCGCCCGCTCCTTCGCGACCTCTCCCCGCAGATGACGAGCATGGACGCGGCGGAGCGGCAGCGCTTCGAGAACCGACGGCTGCTTCTTCAACCGGGCGGCCTCGGCCGGGCTCCGCTGCGAAGCGGGTTCGGCACCCCTCTTCTCTCGCTGATGGCGATGGTGGCGCTCGTTCTCGTGATCGCGTGCTCCAACCTCGCCGGTCTCCTCGCCGCGCGCGGAGCCGCCCGCCAGAAGGAATACGGCATCCGCCTCGCGATCGGCGCGAGCCGGATGCAGCTCGTCCGGCAGTCCATCGTCGAATGCCTCCTCTATTCCTTCCTGGGAGGAGCGCTGGGCCTCCTCGTCGCCGGCTGGACCCTGCACGCGCTGCTGAACGCCTTTCCGGCCGACGCCGATCTCCGCCTCGTCGCCGTCCGGATCGACCCGCGGGTCCTCGGCTTCGCCGCGTTCGTCTCGCTCCTCTCCGGGTTGATGTTCGGGATCTCGCCGGCCCTGCGAGCGGCCCGCCTCGATCCCGCGCGCACCCTCGCGGGGCAGGGGCGCGGGACCGTCTCGGCTGGCGGAGATATCCTGCGTTTCCGCCAGTGGCTCGTGACGGGCCAGGTGGCTTTGACGCTCGTGCTCCTGGTGGTCGCGGGACTGTTCGTCGACAGCCTCCGTAACCTCGGGCGCGTCGAGCTCGGCTTCAAGCCCGATCACGTGATCGGCTTCTCGATCGACCCGAGCGGCAGCGGGTACTCGCCGGAGCGCACCGCGACGCTCGCCCGCAGCCTCACGGAGCGCGTCGCCGTAGCCCCGGGAGTTCGCTCGGTGAGCGCCGCCGAGATCGCCACGATGACCGGCGACGACTGGGGCAGCGACGTCACCGTCGACGGCGCGCCGCCGTCCACGCCGGGCGAATCGGATCGGGTCCGAAGAAACGCCATCGGACCGGATTACTTCGCGACGCTCGGCATTCCCCTCGCCGCGGGACGCGAGTTCGCGTGGCGCGACGACGCGGCCGCGCCCAGAGTCGCCATCGTCAACGACGCGTTCGCGCGGCGCTACTTCGGGGCGAAGAACCCCGTCGGAGCGAGCTTCGCGTTCGGCGGGGTCAAGAAGACTCCTCCCCTGGAGATCGTCGGCGTCGTGCGCAACAGCAAGGCGGCCGAGGTCGCCGAGAAGGACCAGCCCTTCGCCTACACGCCCTATTTTCAGGACCCCAAGCTCGACTCGCTCACCTTCTACGTCCGCTCCGGTCAGGATCCCGCCGGGCTCGCCGGGAGCCTGCGCGGCGCCGTGAAGGGTCTCGATCCGAACCTGCCCGTCTTCGGCGTCAAGACCCTCACGGAGCAGATCGACGACTCGCTCGTGACGTCGCGGCTGACCGTCCTGCTTTCGGCCGCCTTCGGCTGTCTCGCCTCGCTGCTCGCGGCGATCGGCATCTACGGCGTGCTCGCCTTCGCCGTCGCGCAGCGACGGCAGGAGATCGGCGTACGGGTCGCGCTCGGCGCGGACCCGCCGGCGGTGCGCCGCCTGATTCTCGGCGAGGTGGTCCGGTTCCTCTGGATCGGGGCTGCGATCGGGATCCCCGCGGCGTACGCGCTCGGCCGCCTCGTCTCCTCGATCCTGTTCGGGGTCGGGGCCGCCGACGTCCGCATCTTCGCGATCGGCGTCGCCCTCATGGCGATGGTGGCTCTTGCCGCGGCGTATCCGCCCGCGCTCAAGGCCGCGCGCACCAACGCCATCGACGCGCTCCGGAACGAGTGAACGGCATGAACACCTTCATCCACGATCTTCGCGACGCCGTCCGCTCTCTCCGGAAGGCGCCGGCCTTCTCGGCGATCGCGATCGCCACGCTGGCTCTCGGGATCGGGGCGAACGCGGCGATGTTCTCCATCGTTCGGGGGGTCCTGCTCCGCCCGCTGCCGTACCGCGACACGAACCGGCTCGTGACCGGGCGCATCTTCGTCCCGGACTATCGCGATCTGCGCGAGTCGAGCCGGACGCTCGACCGCATGGCGATCTGGGTATCCAACCTGTGCAACCTGACCGTCGTCCTGTCCCACCGGCTGTGGAGGTCGCGCTTCGCGTCGGAGGCGGCGGTCATCGGAAAGACGATCGAGCTGAGTGGAAAGCTCTACACGGTCATCGGCGTCATGCCTCCGGGATTCGAGTTCCCGAGGTCGGACTTCGACCCATGCGCACGCTGAGCCAGGACCTCCGGTACGCCCTGCGGAGGCTCGCGAAGTCCCCCGGCTTCGCGGCCGCGGCGCTCGCGACACTCGCCATCGGGATCGGAGGCACCTCGGCGATGTTCTCGCTCGTCGAACGGGTCGTCCTGAGGAAGCTGCCGTTTCCGAATCCGTCGCGCCTGGTTCGCCTGCACGACGCCGTGCTCGCGGCGGGTGGACAGGTCTACCGGGGAAACCTCGTGCCCGACCGGTGGCAGTCGGTCGCCGCGACCCGCGGCGTCTTCGATCGGTTCACCGCCCAGCGACCCGAGAGCCTCACCTGGACGGGCGGCGAGATGGCGGCTCCCCTCGAGGGAGCGAGCGTGTCCCCTGGAACCTTCGAGGTCTTCGGGATCGCGCCGATCCTCGGCCGCACGTTCGGACCTCAGGAGGAGCAGGCAGGCGCCGAGAGCCGCGTCGCGCTCGTGTCGGAGAGTTTCTGGCGCCAGCGTCTCGGCGGCGAGTCGGGCGTCCTCGGCCGGCCGTTGCGGCTGGCGGACCAGACTCTCACCATCGTCGGCGTTCTCCCGCGGGATTTCCACTTCCCGTATCACGCGGACATTTGGCTTCCGCTGCGGATCGACCCCGCGGACGGCCGGGATCTGCTGACGATCGCGCGGCTCGCGCCCGGCGTGACCGTCAAGCGCGCCCGCCAGGAGATGACCGCGCTGGCACGGCGCCTGGAGGCGGAGCGCCCGGAGACGGGGCGCGGCCGGTCGATCGACGTCACCTCCTTGAAGGAGTACCTCCTACGCGGCGAAGAGCGGGTCCCCCT
>JBBQNC010000335.1:0-3568 GCA_038329555.1 Thermoanaerobaculia bacterium | reverse complement strand
GGGCGCACCTCCGCGTCCTCTCCCGGCGCCGGGCGAGGCGATTCGACGCTAGAATTCCTCCCCTCATGCCGACCCGCCCGCCGGACATCGACCTGTCGCAGGAGCTCGTTTCGGAGTTCGGGGAGAACGCCGCTTACGTGGCGGAGCTGCTCGCTCGATACCGCGCGCACCCCGACGGAGTCGATCCCGACTGGCGCGCCTTCTTCGAGGAGCGATTCGGGCAGGCGCCGCCGCCTCCCGCACGGACCGACGGGGCCGCCGCGTCGCCGGGCCTCGCGGGAGCGCCGCCCGTTTCGCGAGCGACGTCGGCGACGTCCGCTCCCGCCGCGGCCGAGGCGGCAAGACCCGCGCCGGGCAAGGGCGAGGAGAAGGGCGTGGGCGAGGGCAAGAGTCAGGGCGAGGAGCGCCAGCCGTTGCGCGGCGCGGCCCTCCGGATCGCCGAGAACATGGAGTCGAGTCTCGGCGTCCCGACCGCGACCTCCCAGCGTCAGATTCCCATCAAGCTCCTCGACGAGAACCGGCGGCTCGTGAACGAGTACCGGACCGCCAACGACCAGGGAAAGATCTCCTTCACCCACCTGATCGCCTGGGCGATCGTGAGCGCGTTGAAGGCGTTTCCGCGCTTGAACGACGCCTTCGACAAGTCGGACGGCGTGCCCTTGCGGATCCGGCGCGACCGGATCGGTCTGGGCCTCGCCGTCGACGTCGAAAAATCGGACGGCACGCGAACGCTTCTCGTCCCATCGGTCCGGGGCGCGGAGGCGATGGACTTTCCGGGCTTCGTCGCGGCGACCGACGACCTCATCGCGCGGGCCCGCCGCGGCAAGCTCCAGGTCTCCGACTTCGAGGGCACGACGGTCTCGCTCACGAACCCGGGGACGCTTGGCACGACCGCGTCCGTTCCGCGCCTCATGGCCGGTCAGGGGTTGATCGTCGCGACGGGGGCGATCGAGTACCCCGCGGAGTTTTCGGCGATGGCTCCCGAGTCGCTCTCCCGGCTCGCGATCAGCAAGGCCGTGACGTTCACGTCGACGTACGACCACCGGATTATTCAGGGCGCGGAGTCGGGGCTCTTCCTCGCGCGCATCGAGGAGCTCCTCCTGGGCGGACACGATTTCTACGAGTCCATCTTCTCGGCGCTCGGAGTCCCGTACCAGCCGCTCCACTGGGCGATGGACAAGAGCCCGGGGCTGTTCGCGGACTCGCGAACCGCGGAGATCGAGAAGCAGGCCAGGGTGCTCGAGATCATCAACGCGTATCGCGTGCGCGGGCATCTGATCGCCGACATCGATCCCCTGCGCCTGATGCCCGTGCAGAACCATCCGGAGCTCGACCTGGAGACCTACGGCCTGACCATCTGGGACCTGGACCGGCCGTTCTGGACGGGCGGGCTCGCCGGGCGGGAGCACATGCCGCTTCGCGAGATCATCGCCCTGATGCGCCGCGTCTACTGCGGCAAGGTCGGGATCGAATACCGCTTCATCTCCAATCCCGTCGAGAAGGAGTGGATCCGCCGGCGGGTCGGCGCGCCGCCGGAACCGCTCCCGGCCGAGCTGCGCAAGCGCCTCCTCGAGCGGCTCGTCGCCGCCGAGACGTTCGAGCGGTTCCTGGGCACGCGCTTCCTGGGCCAGAGGCGCTACTCAATCGAGGGGACCGAAACGGCCATCGCGTTCCTCGACCAGCTCGTCGAGGGCGCCGCCGCGCGGGGCGTCGACGAGGTCTCGATGGGGCTGACGCACCGGGGGCGCTTGAACATCCTGGCAAACGTCGTGGGCAATTCCGCGGAGCGGATCTTCGCCGGGTTCGAGGGCACGGTTCACCCGGACTTCCCGGCGGACGAGGGCGACGTCAAGTACCACCAGGGCGCGCAAGCGCGGCGGAATACCGCGAGCGGCCGGGAGATCACGATCTCCGTTCCCTCGAACCCGTCGCATCTGGAGGCGGTCGATCCCATCGTCGAGGGCCTCGTGCGCGCCAAACAGGACCACACGAAGCTTCCCCGCGAGGAAGCGTGGTCGAAGATCTTCCCCGTGCTCCTCCACGGCGACGCCGCGTTCGCCGGCCAGGGCATCGTGGTCGAGGTCTTCAACCTCGCGCAGCTGCGCGGCTATCGGACCGGCGGGACGCTCCACCTCGTCGTCAACAACCAGATCGGGTTCACGACGAACCCCGCCTCGGGCCGCTCATCGCTCTATTCGACGGACGTGGCCAAGGTCAACCAGGTCCCGATCTTCCACGTCAACGGCACCGACCCCGAGGCGGCGTGGCGCGTGCTTCAGATCGCTCTCGACTACCGGCAGGATTTCCACAAGGACGTCGTTGTCGACCTGATCGGGTTCCGCCTTCACGGTCACAACGAGGGGGACGAGCCGACGTATACGCAGCCCCTCATGTACCGCCGCATCCAGGAGCATCCGGGTGTCCGCGCGCTCTACGCGCGGCGGTTGATCCGCGACGGGGTCGTCACGCAGGCGGAGGTGGAGGAGCTCGAGAAGCGGCAGATCGAGGCATACGAAGCCGCCCTGCTCGCCGCGAAGGCGGCGGCGGGTCGGGCCGCGCCGGCGGGGCCGGCCGAGCGGACGGGCGAGAGCGGCCGCGTGGAGGAGGCCGCGACCGGCGTTCCCCGCGAGACGCTCGCCTCGATCGGCCGTGTCCTGACGACGGTGCCCTCCGGCTTCAACCTGAATCCGAAGATGGTCCAGCAGCTCGCACGCCGAGCGAAGATGGCGGAGGGCGCGCTGCCGCTCGACTGGGCGACCGCCGAGGGACTGGCCTTCGGATCGATCCTCCTCGAGGGGACGCTCATCCGGATGTCGGGACAGGACACGGCGCGGGGCACGTTCTCGCAACGACACGTCGTCTTCACCGACGCTCAGACGGACGCCGAGTGGACGCCGCTCTGCCAGCTCGGGCCGGAACAGGGGCCCTTCTACATCTACAACAGCCCCCTCTCAGAGTTCGGCGTGCTGGGCTTCGAGTACGGGTACAGCGTCGAGCGGCCGGACGGCCTCGTCATCTGGGAGGCCCAGTACGGAGACTTCGCGAACGGCGCCCAGGTGATCATCGATCAGTTCATCTCCTCGGCCGAAGACAAGTGGCGCGAGAGCTCGCGCCTGACGATGCTCCTGCCGCACGGCTACGAGGGCCAGGGCCCCGAGCACTCGAGCGCCCGCATCGAGCGATACCTCCAGCTCTGCGCCGAGGACAACATGGCGGTCTGCAACCTGACCACTCCGGGCCAGTACTTCCATCTCCTGAGGCGCCAGGTGCGCCAGCGGCGGCCGAAGCCACTGGTCCTCTTCACCCCGAAGAGCCTGCTGCGGCTTCCCGCCTCGTTCTCGCCGCTCGAGGAGCTGACGGCCGGGGGCTTCCGTGCCTGGATCGACGACGGCGACCTGTCCGATCGGGGCGCCGTCCGGCGCGTGATCCTCTGCTCGGGAAAGGTCTTCTACGACCTGAAGGCGGCGCGCGACCAGAACAAGGACGAGGCCTCCGCGATCGTGCGCCTGGAGCAGCTCTATCCCTTTCCCGCCGAGGACCTCGCCCGCGCGTTCGCGTCCTACCCGGG
>JBBQNC010000334.1:0-3587 GCA_038329555.1 Thermoanaerobaculia bacterium | reverse complement strand
GCGCCCATGATGCAGGCCCTGACCGATGAGAAGACGCGCGCGGCGCTCACGTTCGGCTCCGTAAAAGGCACAGTCGCCGGCTCGCTCCTCTACAACATGCGACACGTCCAGCACCACGCCGCCCAGCTGAATCTCATCCTGCGGCAACGGACCGATTCGGCGCCCGCCTAGCGCACGCTCGGAGGATGACCGCCGGCCCGCGCCGGCCGTCGATCCGGGCAGCGGTTAACGCTTCAGGGCCGGGCTTCCATCGGGGGCGGCGCTCAAAATCTCCAGGAGTGCGTGGACGCGGACGGGTTTGATCATGTGATGGTCGAAGCGGGCCTCCCGCGCGCGATGGCGGTCGTCGGGCTGGCCGTATCCGGTCAGGGCCACGAGCAGGACACCTTCAAAGTCCGCTTTCGACCGGAGTTCTTTCGCCAGCTCGTAGCCGTCCATCCCGGGGAGACCGATGTCGATGAAAAGCACCTCGGGCCGAAACACTGCGGCCGCTTCGAGCGCGGATTCGCCGTCGTAGGCGGTTCTCACCTCATGACCGCTCATCTGGAGGAGGCGCGACAACCCCTCTGCGGAGTCCACGCTGTCGTCGACGACGAGGACACGCCGGCTCGAACTGGAAGTTCGGGCGGCTGGAGTCTCCGCCGCGGTCTCCAGCGGCGACCTCACCGGCAGACGAACCACGAACTCGCTTCCCAGACCCTTCCCCGCGCTCGAGGCGGTGACTCGTCCGCCGTGCATCTCGACCAGAGTGCGCACCAGGGTCAGTCCGATACCCAGCCCGCTCAACGGTCGATTGTCCGAGCCACCTTCCTGAACGAAGATGTCGAAGATCTGGGGCAAAAGATCGGGCGGAATCCCCTTCCCGGCATCGCGCACCTGCACCACCGCGTCCTCGCCGTCGAGAAAAGCGGCCAACCAAATTCCGGCACCAGTTGGCGTGAACTTGGCCGCGTTGTTCAGGAGGCTCGAAATGGCCTGGGCGAGTCGGTTCAGATCGCCGTCGACCCAGAGAGGTTCGGTCGCGATGGAGATGTTCATCTCATGCTCGCGCGCCTCGAGGTGGGGACCCGCGAGCTCCAGAGCAAGAGTGAGGACCGCCCGCAAATCCACTCTCTCGCGTCGGAGGTCAATTTTCCCCTGCGTGATCCGCGATACGTCCAGCAGGTCGTCCACGAGGCGCGTCAGATGGGCAGCCTGGCGTTCGATCACGCCGCGTCCAAATTCGAAGTTCGGTCCATGGGAATCGGAAGCCTTGAGGAGGTCCACCGCGCTGGTGATGGCTCCGAGTGGATTCCTGAGCTCGTGAGCGAGCATCGCCAGAAATTCATCCTTTCGGAGCGAGGCCTGTCTGAGGCTTTCTTCGGCCCGCTTGATGTCGCTCACGTCACGAATGACGGAAAGGTGCCGGTCGGTTGCGATGTTCGCGACCGCCGCGAACTCGACGTCTCGAACCTCGCCATCGGGCCGAACGAGTCGAAACTCGCCACGTGCTTTGCCTTCCCGAAGGAATCCAGACCAGGCGCCGGCGAAATCGAAATGCGGCTCGCCGAAGTCGGCAATGCTTCTTCCGAGGAGCTCCTCGACCGGCAGTCCCAGCAGGGCCGCCGCCGCCGGATTCACCGCCGTGTACCGGCCGGCGCCGTCCGTGACGAAGATCGCATCGAGGGCGCCTTCGAAAATGGCTCGAAGCTGGGACGGGGAGAGGTCGCCGGGACGTTTCCCGTCCGAACCCGCTCGGCGGCTCAGTCCGCGCGCTCGACGCGCTCCGGCAGATTCAGAGCTCGTTTCCATCGATTTGGACGCAAGCATATCCATTAGGGGATGTCCCTGGAGGCCCTTTCGCGTACAAGGTTTACGGGCCTCTCAGAAGAATCGCGTCAATGTAAGCGAATACGTGGTCCCCTGCCGGAAGGACTCGTCGGACAGGCTCTTCGAGTAGATCTCGCGGTAGATGCCCGGCGAGACCCGGAAGCCCTTCCACGGGAGAAACGTCGCCCGGAGAAAGACGCCTCCGTTGTGGAATCCCGTCCCCTCGTCCGCCTCCCCGTTCCATTTGCCAATCGCCTGATATTGGCCCGCATATTGGAGCGCGATGCCGGTCGCGCCCACGGGGAGGGACGGCCCCACGCTGTAGCGCACGGTCACGGGCGCCCGGAAGCCGTGGCGGTTCTCGTAAAGAGGAATTTCCGCGTCCGCCGTCGCCGCGAGCACGAAGCGTCCGACGGGACGCGACCAGAGGAGGGAGAAGGTCGGGTTCACGGTGCCGCTGCCGAACTGGATGTGCTCATGCGTGCTTCCCTCGCGGCCGAGCACGATCGGGTTCGCTTCCGTCCGCCCGAAAGGGATGGAGAGGCCCCCTCCGGCCTGGAGATTTCCGCCGAGGGAAAAGAGAACGGTGATCTGTCCGTCGCTCAGACCTCGCAGCGTTTCCGTCCGGTGGTGGATGTCCCCGTAGGGCGGCGTGTAGGGATCGCCGGCGAGGGTCGTGTAACGGACCCGCTGCGCCTTGTCGTCGTAGGGAAGCCGGAGGGACAGCGTGAGGCGCTCGCTCGCGCCGTAATCGGCATCGAGCTCGGTATGGAAGAGCCCCAGCCGGACGACGTGGCGGTGGTCCGGAATCGCGATCGTGCCGCATTCGGGCGCCACGTCCGGGCAGGAGGCGATGTGCGAGGTGTTGAACGTCCCGTACGCGGACGCGAGCGTCACCCGCCACGAGCCCGAGGGAAGAAGTTGTCGGTCGGCCCCTCCGCCGGAGAGGTTGGGGTTCGCTCAGGCGGGTCAGGCGTAGGCGGAGGGCGCGACGAGAAATGCCAGAAGCAGCAGGGCGAAGAGAGACGACAGGCGAGGGCGCACGGTCAGGCGCCGCCGCGTGATTGGGCTTTGTCGATGAGCTTCAAGACCTTGTCCCACGCGCCACCGGTCTCGGAGCCGACGAACTTCCCGCTGGCGTCGTACACGCGGACGTACGGCAACGCCTCGGCGCGGAACTCCTTCGTCGCCTGCTTCGCCCTCGCGTTGTCCCACTTCCCCACGTTGATCCGGCGCACGGCGAGCTTCGGGTTCGACTGGACGAGGTGCTGGAGGCGGGCGTCGAGAAGGTGGCAGGGGCTGCACCACTCCGCCCAGTAGTCGAGGACGGTCACCTTGCCGGGGACGACGGTGCGGGAGACGTCGATCTTTTCCCCCTCGCTCGCCGAAGCGATGTCGAGCGTTCGCCGGATCTCCTCCGGCAGGGGTTGCAGATCTTTTCGCGTCTCGCCGGCGAAGACCGCTTCATATCCGCTGTCCTGCAGGGCCTTGCGGACCTTCTCCCGGTCGAAGCCGTCCGGCACGTCGACGGTCGCGGTGCCCGCCTTCCAGTCGAGCTTCGCCTTCTTCACGCCCGGCACGCCGTTCAGGGCCCGCAGGATGGGAGGAGCGCACGCCTCGCAATCGATGCCGACGACGGTAAACCGGAGCGGCTCGGCCGCCCGGAGCGAGAGCGCCGCGGAAAACAGGAGGATGCCCATCCCGACGATTCGTCTCTTCATGACAGATTGCAACGCGGTTCGTGCCAGGGAACTTCCTCGAATTCGACTCGGACGATC
>JBBQNC010000333.1:0-3642 GCA_038329555.1 Thermoanaerobaculia bacterium | reverse complement strand
ATCTGAGCCGATCAGGGATAGGGCGTCGGCGAGCACGCGGACGGATCGAAACGCCGACTCCACCCGGGCGGTCACCTGCCGCTCGGTCCAGAGGAGGTCCTGCTCCGCGGCCTCCTGCTCGGCGGCCGCACGCTGGATCTCGCCGCGATTCCGATCGAAGAGCGGGATCGGCACCGTGATCCCGGCAATGAACGTGTCCTGGTCGCCGATTCGCTTCGTCCCGACTGTCGCGCCGAGTTGCCGCACCGCCAGCGTGCGTTGATACTCGAGCTCGGCACGGGCGCCCGCGCGACGTGCACGCGAGGCCAGGATGTCGGGCTGCGCCAGGCGGGCGCGATCGGTGTAACGGGCGAGATCGAAAAGCGGAGACGTGGTGGCGGGGAACCCATCGGCCTCGAGACGGATTTCGGAGGCGCCAACCGCGAGCGGCGTATCCACGAGGAACGGACGCAGTTCCCCGAGAGCCTTCGTGAGCTCGACGCGGGCGACACTCTCGTCGAGGCGTGCCCGGTCGAGCTCGATTCGAACGCGGATCAGATCCGCCTCGGGCGTCACGCCCTCGCGCACGCGCGGCAGGTTGTAGTTGGCGAGCCGCTCCAGCCAGTTTCGCACTTCTTCCGCCCCCGCGACAGCTAGCTGCGCGAGCGCGGCTCGATAAAAGGCCCTCGACGCGTCGAGCGCGACCGTCCACCGCGCCAGCGTCAACGCGGCCTCGGCGGCGGACGTGGCTGCTTCGGCGCGGCGCGAGCGCGGCGCGCGCTGGTAGAGGGGTTCGAGGGGGAGCGTCGCAAAGAGCGACGTCTCGCGATCGAACCCCGTCAGTCGCGGACCGCCGGGAAAAGGAGTGTTTTCGACCTGATAGGTCAGAAGCGGATTCGGCAGGGTCCGGGCCGTCCGCTGCGAACCTCGGGCCGCCTCGACGCGAGCTCGCGCCGCTTCGATCAGCGGATGCTGAGCGGTTGCGGCGGCTACGACCCTCTCGAGGGTGAGCTCGGACGGCTTCGATTCGTCGCCGGCCCACGCGGGACGCGGGGCCGCGAAAATGATCGACGCGACGGCGAGCGAGAGGAATACCGAAGATTCTTGTCGAAGGGACACGTCATCTCCTCAACTGAGCTGGTGAGGCGGGACAAGATCGCCCACACCTCGACCGGCGGGCCTACAACGTTTCGACGGAGGGTCTGTTAGAGGAGAAAGACGCAGATACGACAGCGGAGGCGGGGTCCGGACTCCGGTGGCGGGAGGCGTAGCGCGGGGGCAACGACCCCAGGAGTCGCGATTCTCCTTGGCGTCATCGTGTGCTCGATCGAGTCCGGCACCGAGGGCCGCGCAACGGACGTGCCGGCGGGTCTCACGAAATAGACGTCACGAAGCGCAACCCGGTGATCCGCTTCCGAGACTGTCGGTGCCCGGCCTATCGGTGACGGGTCATGCTGAAAGACCAGAGCGAGGTCGCTCCCATCGGGAACGAGCGACGCCAGGTGCACGTGGGCGCTCCCGGCCTGTGGGACCGGCGCGTTGCGGGTCACGAGGGCCGGCGCATTCACCGCGATCAGCGTCAGAAGAAGAATTCGCGCCGGTTTGATCGGAAAAAAGACCACGTATGGATTATCTCCCGCAGGTCGGTGTACATCAAGCCGGCCTGTGAAGGTCGTCGAACGCTCCGTTCGCGAGAACGTATCCTCTTCGCAAAGTGAAGTGGCCGACGCCTGGGAGCGAGCGGTCGCGATTCCCGCTCGCGGGATCCTCTCGGCCTCCCCTTCGCCTCCCTTCCGATTCTCGGGCTTTTACGGCAGCGCCAATCCGTGGACCGCGATATGAACATTGCAGCCGTGCCATGAATTCCGTTCCCGCGCTGACGCACGGAAACACGGCGCGCCGCGGCGCTCGAACGAAGTCGTCCAAACATAAGATGTCGCCTGCCCGTTGTCGGAGTCTCTCCGGTCGCGGCTCTGATTCTCAAACCAGGAGCGTTCCATGACAACCAAAGATTCCGGCGCCGACGGCGTTTCCGCGGTCCCCTGGCACTCGCTCCTCACGAGAGACCGCTGGATCGAGATCGGTCGCATCGCGTTGACGGGGATCGTCGTCCTGCTCTTCTGGCGGAACCTCCTTCCTGTCTGGGCGCTGTGGCTGGCTGTCGCCTTGGGACTGTACCCCCTCGTGAAGACCGGCATCCTGGATCTGTTCCGCGAGCGAAGGGTCGGAACGGAGATCTTCGTCACTCTCGCGACTCTCGTTGCGCTCATCGGCGGTGAAGCGATTGCCGGCGCGGTGTTGATGGTGATCATTCTGATCGCCGAGTTCATCGCGGAACTGAATACCGACCGCGCGCGAGCGTCGATCCGGGGGCTGATCGGCTCCATTCCACAGACCGCGCTTCTTCGAGAGGACGGGCGCGAGCGGCGCGTGTCGATCGACGAGCTCAAACCGGGAATGGTGGTCCTGGTCCGCGCGGGCGAGAAGATTCCGGTCGACGGAAAGGTTTCGTCGGGGACGGGAGCGGTCAACGAGGCTCCGATCACCGGCGAGAGCGTGCCGAAAGACAAGTCCGAAGGCGCCCCGGTCTTCGCCGGCACCGTGCTCGAATCCGGCGCGATCGAGGTTCGAACGGAGAAAGCCGGAGCGGACACGACCTTCGCGCGCATCGTAAAGCTCGTCGAAGAGGCGGAAGAGTCCCAGGCGCCCGTCCAAAAGCTCGCCGACCGCGTTTCCGCCTGGCTGATCCCCGTCGTGTTCGTCTTCCTGCTGACGGTGTTCCTTTTCACGCACGACGTTCGAAAGATCGTGACTTTGATGATCTTCACGTCACCGGCGGAGCTGGGACTCGCGACGCCCATGGTGATGATCGCCGCCATCGCTCGCGCCGCGCGCAGCGGCATCCTCGTCAAGGGAGGCGTTTACCTCGAGAGTCTCGCCAAGGTGGACGCGATGGTCTTCGACAAGACGGGAACCCTGACCATCGGAAAACCGAAGGTCATCCGCGTCGTCGACCTCGAAGGCACCGGCCATGAAGAAGACGTGGTGCGGATCGCCGCGGCGGCCGACCGCCGGTCGGCGCACCCGCTCGCACTCGCCGTCGTCGAGCACGCCAGGACGGAGAAGGTGGAGTTCCCGGAACCCGAGACCTTCGAGTCCATCCCGGGGCGCGGCGTCCGCGCCACCGTCAATGGCAGGACGGTGCTCGTCGGAAATGAGGCCCTCCTGCGCGAAAACGACATCGAGCCGCCCGCCGGAGACGTCGAACCGGGAGCGACCTCCGTCTACGTCGTCGAGGACGGCCGCCCGATCGGGATTCTTCTGCTGGCGGATCAGGTCCGCCCGGGGGCGCGGGAGGCGATTGCGAAGCTCCGCGCGACGGGAGTCCGTCACATCGCCATGCTCACGGGCGACAATGCGGCGACCGCGAATGCCGTCGGATCAGAGATCGGAGTCGACGAGGTCTTCGCCGATCTTCTGCCTGACGAAAAAGTCACCGCGATCGCCGAGCTCCAGAAGAAGGGACTTCGCGTCGCCATGGTGGGGGACGGGATCAACGATGCTCCCGCGCTGGCAAAGGCGGACATCGGGATCGCGATGGGCGCGGGGGGGACTCAGGCGGCGATCGAGGCCGCCGACATCGCCCTGATGACCGACGACCTT
>JBBQNC010000332.1:0-3655 GCA_038329555.1 Thermoanaerobaculia bacterium | reverse complement strand
CGGCGGGCGAGATCGCGATGCGACATGGCGATTTCGCGAAGGCGGATGAAGGCTCGCACCACCCCGATGCTGACTTCCACGGCTGCCGCGCTCTTGAGGACGCTGGACAGCATCAGGGCCCCGTGTTCCGTGAAAGCCCAGGGCAGCGCCGGCGAGAATCGGAGCTTCCGGAGGTGGTCACAGTTTGTGACCACATCCTTCTTCTCATGCCTGGTCAGGCGGAAAGCAAAATCTCGAGGGAAGCGGGTCGCATTCCGTTTGACCGCCTGGTTCAACGCCTTTGTCGGGACACCGTAAAGAGCTGCCAGATCCGCGTCGAGCATGACCCGCTCACCCCGGATCACAAGAATCGACCGCTCGATGTGCGCGGAGGGTATCAAGGCCCTTTTCCTCATGCTTCGCCTCTCCACCGGTACCCCAGGCCTTCAAAGATCCCTTTCAGGTCGCCATCGAGCCGCTTCGCTTCGTTTTCGAGGCCGGCCAGCTCATCGAGGACGACCTGGATGTCGCGATGCTCCGCCCTGGAAGCGGCGGCGACGTAACGGGACGGCGACAGGTTGAAGTCCGCGAGATCGGCGATCGGCACGGACTTGACGAATCCCTCGACGTCGACCCCCGACTGCAAAGCGTCCGCGATCTTCGCCACCCCCGCCTCCGGGATGAAGTTCTTGGGACGGCCCTTCTCGAATACGCCGCTCGCGTTCACGAAGGCGATCCTCCCGGAGCGCTCCTTCGCCTTGCGACGATTCAGGAGAACAATCAGACCGGCGGCGGTGGCGTTGTAGAAGAGATTGTCCGGCAGGAGAATCACCGCATCGATCAAGTCCCGTTCGACGAACCAGCGCCGGATCACCTTTTCCTTGTTGTCGCCCTCGTTGCCGCTGCCGCGGCTGGCGGCTCCGGTGTCCAGGACGACCGCGGCGCGGCCCGTCTCCGCGAGCGATCCGGCCACGTGCTGCAGCCATGCCCAGTCGGCGCTGGACGGAGGCGCGAACCCGCCGCTCTTCGAGAAGCGATCGAGCGGGTCCTGCTCGTAGGTCGACTGGTCGAAGGTCTTCTGGTTCCACATCGGGTTCGTCACCACGACGTCGAACCGGCGCAGATGTCCCTCTTCCAGGAACTTCGGATTCGTCATGGAATTGCCCCGGACGATCTCTCCCTCCATGTCGTGCAGGACCATGTTCATGCGGGCGATGGCGAAGGACTCGCCGGTGAGTTCCTGGCCGTAGAGCTGAAGCGGGCGCGCGGGCGGGCCCTCGCGGCGGGCGAGCTCCAGCTCGCACTTGATGAGCAGGCCCCCGGAGCCGCAGCACGGATCGAAGATCTCTTCGCCCTGCCTTGGATGGATGAGCTTCGCGATCAGCCAGCCGACTTCCTTCGGCGTGAAGAACTCGCCCGCGCTCTGCCCCTGGCCTTCCGCGAACTTGCGCAACAGGTACTCGTACGCGCGGCCCAGGAAGTCGGGCTCGACGTCGCGAAGCCCCAGGCGATACCGGGGATCCGAGAGAATGTTGACCAGTCCCTTGAGGGCATAATCGCTGATCTCCCGTTCGCCATTTCGGGTCTCGTTGAAGTCGCGCACGTCGATCACGCCCTGCAGGCTGGGGTTGGCGCGCGCGATGGCGCGCATGGTCATCGTGACCTGCTCGCCGAGGGTTCGAGGCCGGCGGTCTTCGGGCCAGTCGAAGCTCTCGCGCCCACTGACGACTGGCCACCGGGCCTCGGGAGGAATGTAGAAGCGGACGAGGCTGTGGTCGGCGTCCACGATCTCTCTCGCGGTCGCCTCGTCGCCGTACTCGGACGTCAGTCGGACGATTTCGTCGTCGAAGACGTCGGACAGGCGCTTGATGAAGATGAGCGGAAGGATGTAGTCCTTGAACTTGGGAGCGTCCTTCTCGCCGCGGATCGAACAGGCGGCTCGCCAGAGGAGGCCTTCCATCTCGCGGGTGTCGAGAGGCCCATCTCGCGGCGGCTGGCTGTCCGCACGATTTCGGCGGCGGCGATTGGCAGGCGCCACGTCCGCCGGGCTGAATAGACTCGTGGGAGTACGGGAGAAATATTTCTCCTGAATATCCCGATGGCGAGGACCGAGTTTTCGGACGAAATCCTCGACTGCGTGGAGAGCGAGCGCATCCGGCCGCGTTTTACCGGTCTCCCATCGGTTTATGGACGGGAGGGAGACTTTTAGGAGACCAGCTAGCTTCGCCTGGCTGAGATCGAGCCGCGCTCGGAGCTCGCGAAGTAGTTCAGGGAGTTTCTCCATGACCGGAGATCCTCGTCTTAGTCACCTGATAAGTCAAGTGTATTACGCAGATCTTCTATTTAACTGCTGTCACGTGGTTTACGAGTGCGCTTCGCCATACACGGGCCGATTCCAGGATCAGGGCGCGGTCGCTCATGGTGAAGAAGAGATAACCCATCTCGCGCAGGGGAGGGATTTGATCGGCCCGCGCCAGCATGATGCCAGCGGTTTTTCCGGCCGCCCGGGCGACCGTCGCGATCCGGGCGAGCTCGCGTTGGTAGGCCGGGTCCGCGTACTTGCCGGGGATTCCAAGCGCCGAGGTCAGGTCGTTCGGGCCCACGTAGAGGACGTCCACGCCGTCGAGCCGGGCGATGTCGTCGAGGCCGGCGAGGGCGCCCGCCGTCTCGATCTGCGCGATCACAATTGTCGCCGCGTTCGCTTCCCGGACATAGCCGTCGAGCGGCACGGTGCCGTAGCGATTGGCCCGAACACCTCCCAGCCCCCGCTTGCCGTCCGGCGCGTACTTCGCGGCCTCGACTCCCTGCCGCACCATCGCGGCGCTCTCCCCGCGGGGATAGAGGATCCCGGCCGCCCCGGCGTCGAGCGAACGGCCCACTTCCGCCGCGGGACACGAGGGCACGCGGACGATAGAGGGGAGACCGGCGCCGTCGGACGCGCGGACCATTGTCTCGATCGACTCGATCGAGAAGAAGCCGTGCTCGGCGTCGATGACGATGAAGTCAAAACTGGCGAGAGCGAGTACCTCGGGGATCCCCTGGACCGGCCACGTAAGAAAGCAGCCGAGCAGAGGCTCTCCGGACAGAACGCGGGAGCGGAATGACATGCCGTTCATCGCTGCACCGCTTCAGTTGCTCCTGGCTCGGACCAGATTGAACTTCAACATCTCGGCGTATGAAACACGCGAGTCGAGATCCTCCCGCGCGATCTTCAGGTGCGATGTGAGACCCTCCAGGACGAGCTCCATCCCGACCGCGAGCTCTTCCGGAGACGCGGGCGCGAAGCGCTCTTCGACCGCCTTGCGCAGTCCTGGCACGGCGTCGAGTGAGGCGAGGTGCTCCGAAAACGGCGTGTCGTCGGAGACGGTCACCTTGCCGCCGTTTGCGAACCACTCGGCTATAGGCTCATAGAGGGGGTGGATCTTTTCGGGCGCGGGCGCGGTCCGGCCGCGGCGCGTGGTGGCTTCCTCGAGGAGATCGTCCGGCTCCTCGCGCTTGCGCTGGGAGGGCCGGCCCGCGTCCGGCGCCGGGAACTTCGCGTCGAAGAGCTTCTTGACGGCGGTCCCGATCAGCTTCTTGGCGCCGACCTCCGCGCCCTGCTGCTCGCCCTCGTAAACCATCTCGACTTTTCCGGTGATCGCGGGCAGCGTCGCGGGCAGGTCGCAGAGCCGCGGCG
>JBBQNC010000331.1:0-3704 GCA_038329555.1 Thermoanaerobaculia bacterium | reverse complement strand
CGTCGCATCCTCCATCGGCGTCTTCTCGGCTGCGCCCTGTCCCGGGCGAAAGAAGCCGCTGCGGTTGACCGGCTTCTGGCTCGTCGCCGCGCTGGCAAGATTGAGACGCGTGACGACTCGCTCGGCGACCTCGCGGCTCCTCATGAGTCGGATTTGCGTCGGCAAGAAATCCGGGTCGTATCCGCTTCCGCTCTGATCGATCGATCGGATGTCCGTCGACCCGCCGCTGTCCTTTTCGATGGCGAGCAGAACGGTCGCGCGGTAGAGCGGCTCCGTACGAAACGACTGCACGGCGGCTACACCCAGGGCGAGCACGACGCAGACGACGATCACGCGCCAGCGCTGGACGATGGTTGCCCAGTACTCCGCAAGATCCACCGGCCTGCTCGTCCCCGGCTCAGTGGACGCCGGCTCGTCGAGAGACTCCCAGCGTTTGGACATCAGAAAAACGACTCCTTGACGATCAAAACGTCATCCGGCTTCAGGATTGCGTCCGGCTCCTTGCCAGACACGATCCGCCGGTAGTTGGCCCGAATCTCGATGTCTTTCCCGTCGGCTCCACGCCGCTTGATGCGGATGGTGTTCGAAGCCCGATCGTTCAACCCGCCCGCCTTTGCGATGGCCGACAGAACCGAAATGCGGTCGTCGCCGTTGAACTCGAGCGCACCCGGACTCTTCACCTCGCCGAGGCAAAAGACACGAACCAGGGTCCGAGGCTGCACGTTGATGACATCTGCGGGCAGGATCGGGATGTTCCACATCGGGGCGGAGCTTCTGAGCAACTCGTCCCGGTCGATCTCGAGTGTGTCCGATAGCCCATTCTCGGCCCTTCGCAGAACGTAGATCTTCTTGCCCGCCGTTTCAGTAAGGCCTCCCGCAGCCGCGATGGCCTGAAGCAGTGTCCAGCGCCCGGAAATGTTGAGCGAGCCCGGCTTCTGGACCGCCCCGACTACGGTGATCGGCTTGCTGCCGAATTCCTTCACGACGACGGAGACATTCGCCCGATTGACGTATTTTGCCTTGAGCGTCGTTTCGAGGCGCTCACGCAACTGCGCGGGCGACAACCCCGATACCGGCACGTCTCCCAGAAGGGGAAGGTCGATGCTCCCTCCGTCGGTGACGCGGCGGTCGAGATTGAGCTCGGGGACCTCCAGGACACGGATTTCGAGCATGTCTTTTGGTCCGATCAGGTACTCGCCGGAGGGCTCCGGGGCTCGCCCGGCAGCTTGGAGGCGAACCGCGAGGAAAAGAACGACCGCGAACCGTACGCGTGACGTCATCGCGAAAAGTCTCCCGAAAGGTTCACGGAAGTCGTGAATCGCGTGACAGTGCGGCTCTGGCCCGGGACGTTTGAAAGGAGTCGAATCTCCGACACGAGGGCTGTCAGAGTCGCCTGCTTCATTAATGCGAAGGAAAATCCGCCTCCAAAGGTCTTCATCCGGTCCTTTCGCGTCACGGTTTCACCGCTTGGGATGACAACGGGAACCGGGAAATCGTTAATCCCGTACTCGCCGTATCCGCGCAGGGTCACCCGAGGGCCCACCCCCAGATTGATCCCGCCTCCGTTGGACGTAACGAAGTAATAAGGGTTGGAGGAGGTCAGGCCGTAGGACGTTCCTCGAAGCCCGTACCCCTGAATCTCCAGACGCTTCAACAGGAAATAGGACGCGAAGTAAGAGCCTGTCGTGGTCGAGTAATTCGGAAACGTCGATCCGTTGGCGGCCCGGCCTTTCCGATAGCCCCCGGATAGGTTTAGGAAGAATCGAGGCACGAAGTAGTGGAGGCCGACCAGGTACGCCGTGGAACTATTGTTGCTGTCCGCGCGCCTGCGTTCGGTCTCGAAATCCGTCCGGGTTTCTTCCAAGACCGCGGAGAGGTCCAGGTTCGATCGAACCCGGATGCGCATTCCGACTCTCCCGAGGTCATCCTTGCGATTCAGGTCGCTGGCGTTCTGGATCTCGGCGGGGGTTTGGGCGTCCGTGAAATAGCGGTTCTTCTGGGTGGCGCCGCGCGCGAAGATCGAAATTGGCCCAGCCACTTCCACTTCCGCCCCAGCCGACGCGACGCGATAGCTCTCGCTCACGAGAGCGAGCGTGTCGGTGCTCAAGAAAGCCGTGCTTCGGTTGATGGAACCGTTTGCGTCGAACGAAAATCGGTTGAAGAGGCCTATCCAGGACGCTCCGTAATACCCGCCCAGAGCCCGGTGTTGCGTGAGCTTGAGGTACCACGTGTATTCCGGAAGGGCTTCCCCGCGGAAGTACATCCTGGAACCGAGCCGCTGAAGGACCCGGACGCCTCCGGCCACGTCGGCCGTCCAGTCCGCGACGGGACGATCCCGGTCCTTCGTCACCCCGAATACGTTGTTGTCGTATCCCAGGTTACGAATGAGAAGCACCGGATGGACGAAGAAGGGCCCCAGATGGTAGCGACTCCCCTCGATCTCGGACTCGAGCTGCTCGCGAGCTGGAACGGTCCGCCCGCGGGGGACATCCCCGCTCGCGAGCTGTCCCATCGCGGGTCGACCCTGCAGCGACCCCGCGACGATCAGCGCCGCCGCCAGCGTTGACGGGAAATTGAACGGGCGCTTCGGAGTTCGCAGACCTCCGCTCCTAAAAGAGGTCGTCGCGCTCCAGAGAGCGACCGTCACGGTTCGTCGATCCACCAGCCGGGAGTGCGCCGCCGGTTGACGTTTCGTGGCCATCCGGCGGTCGGAAGCCGCACCGAGACCGTTATCATGCGTGAGATGCTTCATCGGTTCCGCCGTCTCGTGCTGAAGACTTTCGTCCCCGAAGGGGCCGACTGGCTGAATGCCTCGGCCTTCGCACTCCTCCTCATCGTCGTCGCAACTGTACCATTTCTGTACGAAATGCCGGCGAGCGGCGCACGGGAAGCGATCGGAGGGGGGGCGGTGCTGCCCCGTGGCGACGTCATTCTGGAGTTGTTCGCGTTCATCCTGTTAGCCGCCACCCTGCTTTCACGAAGCCGCATCGAGTCGCTACGTCCTCTGGCTGTACCGGGCGCAGCGCTTCTCGCGATGGCCGTCCTAGGCTTCGTTCAGCTTCTTCCCCTGCCCCGGGGGGTTCTCCAACTGGCGGCTTCCCGCAATCTGCAAATTTATCACGATTCAGGGGAAGTCCTGGCGCTGTTTGGACGGGCAACCCCTTCCGCCGCCCGCATTTCGGTAGCGCCGGGGGAGACTGTCGGCACCGTTCTCCTGGTTCTCGCGTTCGGGGCCATCTTTCTCTCTGCCTCGAGCCTTCTCGGGACCCGACCGCGCCGACGATTCTTTCTGGGGACCCTTTTTGCCAGCGCGATCCTTCAAGTCGGCGTGGCGATCCTGCGGGAAGGGCCGGGCAACCGGATCCACGGTGCCTTCTTCAATCCGAACCATTTCGCCGCGTACCTCGAGGTCGCTTTGGCGCTCGCCTTCGCGACGATCCTGGCGTCCGCGCTTACGAGCGGAGAACGAGCCCCCGCCAACTCCGAGACCGCCGAACGGCTGGAGAAACGTATCCTCCCGGTCGCCGCACGCGTTCTCATATGGGCGGTACTCGCGCTGGGGATCGGTCTGACGGGATCCCGGGGAGGGGTTCTTTCCGCAGTACTCACGACTCTCGGGCTCCTGGTGTTCGCGAGCCGACACCGGCCGGCTCGCGCACCCGCACGTGCCGTCATCGGCGTCGCCGTCGCGCTTCTGGGAGGTG
>JBBQNC010000330.1:0-3715 GCA_038329555.1 Thermoanaerobaculia bacterium | reverse complement strand
TAATGGGGTTATTTGCGTATCGGGGCCGCATTGACCCCGCTGCCCGCTCGGGCTGGCGACAGATGCTGTCTTTCCTTCGGCCTTCTCCTATATCCAGATCACCGGTTTTCCGGATTGACCACCCGATCACCCGATCACCCGATTCTCCCTACCCCCCGATCCCCCGATTCTCCACCGTTCCGGCCGTCCCGCTCGGACGTCATCTGTCCTTGGTCGTCCTGGATTATCTTAGCCATCACCTGAACAGGAGGAAGAACACATGGCGAGCGTCAACAAAGTGATTCTGATCGGCAACCTCGGCAAGGATCCGGAGATCCGCACGACCCCGCAGGGAACGTCCCTCGCCCGCTTCTCGGTCGCGACCACGACCAACTGGAAGGACAGCTCGGGAGCGCGGCAGGAGCGCACCGAATGGCACGACGTCGTCGCCTGGGAGAAGCTCGCGCAGATCTGCGGCGAGTACCTCCACAAGGGCAAGATGGTCTACGTCGAAGGCAGCCTTCAGACGCGGAGCTGGGAAGACCAGGACGGGAAGAAGCGCTACAAGACCGAAGTGAAGGCGAACAACGTCGTGATGCTGTCGCCGCGTACGGACGGCGCCCGCGGAGCGGCCGCGGGTCCCCGCGCGGTCGCCGAGGCCGGCGAGGTGGCCGAGGCGCCGATTGACGACGACGACGTGCCCTTCTAGTCGATCTCCGGCCGGGACGCCGTCGACGCGCCGGCAAGCGGCCGGGCCGTGGCGGAAGCGGGCGGCGCGCGGCGGGTCCGAAACGGAGCCGGGAGCCGGACGCCCTTCCGTTCCGGAAGCCGGGTCAGGCTCGCGGGGCCTCCGCGACACGATCGCGCAGCTCGCGGATCGCGTCGCGGAGGGCGGCCGGGGCCCGGACGGGGCGCTCGGGCTCGCGGGGCAGCCGGCGCGCGTAGGCTGCGAGCCGGGCGGCCGCCTCGAGGCGGCGCTCCGCGGGGACCGTGTTCTCCACCTGCCGGACGCAGGCCGCGTACTCCTCGATGCGGCTGCACACGAGGAGCAGGTCGCATCCGGCCCGCAGCGCCTCGGCCGCGCGGTCGGGCAGCTCGCCGAGCGCGTCGAGCGCGCTCATCTCCAGGTCGTCGGAGAAGGCGGCGCCGCGGAATCCGAGCGATCCGCGCAGGAGCGCGGTCGCCTTCGCGGGAGAGAGGGTCGCGGGCAGCCCGTCCAGTCCCGCCGCGTGGGAGATCATCACCGCGCCCGCGGAATCCATGGTCGCCGCGAACGGTGCGAGGTCGCGGCTCTCCTCGTCCGGATCGTCCGGAAGGAACGGGAGCGCCTGGTGCGTGTCGAGATCCGCCCGCCCGAGGCCCGGGAAGTGCTTGACGCATCCCCCGGCGCCGGCGGCGTGCAGGCCGTCGAGAAACGCCGTCGCGGCGGCGATGATCTCCGCCGGATCTGCGGCGGCGCACCGTCCCGCCAGGACCCGCTCCGACGCGCCGGGGAGCATGCGGTCGACGACCGGCGCGAGGTCGACCCGGACCCCGAGCAGCCGGCAGGTCTCTCCCGCGAGCCCCCCCGCCTCGCGCGCGAGCCCCGTTCGGGCCGCGTCGCGAAACGACGCGGAGAAGCCGAGGATCTCGCGAAAGCGGTCGACGGGCCCGCCCTCCATGTCGACGCAGACGAGCGGATTTCCGGGCAGCGCCTCGAGCTCGCGCGCCAGGGCCTGGACGCCCTCGACCGATTCGACGTTCCGGCGGAAGAGGAGGACCGCGCCCGGCGGATCCCTTTCGAGGAGACGGCGCTCCTCGGCCGTCAGCGATGGTCCCGAGATCCCGACGCCGAACAGAGCGGCGGCGGGAGCCGTCAAGACGGCGCCTTCAGCCGCTCCTGGAGGGAGGCGAGGAGCGACAGCGCGGCAATCGGAGTGAGCCGGTTGACGTCGACCTCGCGCAGCTTCTCGAGGACGAGCCCTTCGTCCGACGAGAAGAGGAGGATCTGCCCGTCGCCGGCGCTCTCCCCCGCTCGCCGCGCGAGAACGGGAGCTCCCTGGACGTCGAGCTCCTGCTTCTCGAGGTTCGAGAGCACCTCGCGGGCGCGGGCGATCACCTCGGCGGGAAGGCCCGCCAGCTCGGCGACCTGGATCCCGTAGCTTCGGTCCGCGGAGCCGGGCACCACCGTGCGGAGGAAGACGACCTTGCCGTTGATCTCCTTCACCGCCATCGTCGCGTTGGCGATGCCCGTCCGCACGAGCGCGATCTCGGTGAGCTCGTGGTAGTGCGTCGCGAAGAGGACGAAGGCGCCGCGGTCCGGCGCGTCGTGGAGGTGCTCGACGATCGCCCACGCGATCGAGAGCCCGTCGAACGTCGAGGTGCCGCGGCCGACCTCGTCGAGGATGATCAGGCTGCGCGCGGTCGCGCCCCGCAGGATCGCGGCCGCTTCGAGCATCTCGACCATGAACGTCGACTCTCCCCGCGAGAGGTGATCGGCCGCGCCCACGCGCGTGAAGATGCGGTCGAAGATCGACAGCTCGGCCTTCGTCGCCGGCACGAACGAGCCGGCCTGCGCGAGGAGCACGGCCGTCGCGACCTGACGCAGGTACGTCGACTTGCCTCCCATGTTGGGGCCCGTCACGACGAGGATCCGCTTCTCGGGGGAGAGGTCGCAGTCGTTCGGGACGAAGGGCTCCTCCCGCCGCACCGCTTCGACGATCGGGTGCCGCGAGTCGGTCAGGCAGAGCCGGGGGCGTGGAGACAGCTTTGGACGGACCCACCGCCCGGATTCCGCGGTCTCGGCGAAGCTCGCGGCCACGTCGAGACCCGCGGCGGAGGCGGCGGCGGCCGCGACGCGCCCCGCGGCCTTCGCGAGATCGATCAGCAGCGCGTCGTAGAGGCGGCCCTCGATCTCGCCGATCTTCTCTTCTGCCCCGAGGATCCGTTCCTCGAGGTCCTTCAGGGCAGGCGTGACGAACCGCTCCGCGTTCGCGAGCGATTGCCGGCGGATCCAGTCGGCGGGAACGCGGTCACGGTGCGCGCTGCCGACCTCGAGCGAGTACCCGAACACGCGGTTGTACCGGACGCGCAGGTTGGCGATCCCGGAGCGCTTGCGCTCCTCGACCTCGACCGCCATGAGCGCTCCCTGGGCGTCGCGGCGGAGGGATCGCAGCGCGTCGAGCTCCGCGTCCGCGCCATCCCGGATGGCGCCCCCCGCGGAGGCGAGGATCGGCGGCTCCGGCGCGATCGTCGCCTCGACGCGGCGGACGAGGTCGTCGACGGACGGGATCCCGTCGATCAGGGCGCGAAGGCGCGGCGCGGCCAGCCGCGCGCCCGCGGCGACGACGCCGGGAAAAGCATTCAGACCCGCGGACCACGCGGCCACTTCGCGAGGGCCGGACACGCCCGCCGCGATGCGCGCGAAGCGCCGTTCGACGTCCCCGACGTGGTCCAGGGCCGCCTGGAGGGCCTCGCGCGCCGCCGGAGTGACGACGAGCTCTTCGACGGCGTCCCACCGAGACTCGATCTCGACCGGGTCCGTCGAGGGGCGTGCGAGGGCGTCGCGCAGGGCCCTCGCGCCGAGCGGCGTCCGCGTTCGGTCGAGCAGGGCGCAGAGGCTCGACTCGGTCGACCCGTCGGAGGACTCGAACAGCTCCAGCGTCGCGATCGCGGCGGCGTCGATGCCCATGCGCTCTCCGAACCGCAGCGGCTCGGGCTCCGCCAGGTGCGCGGCGCCACCCGGACGCAGCTCGGC
>JBBQNC010000329.1:0-3717 GCA_038329555.1 Thermoanaerobaculia bacterium | reverse complement strand
GTGCGCTACGACCGCCACTCCCGGTACGGAGACGCATGGAGCCCTCGCGCCACGCTCGCGTGGACGAACGGCGGCTGGAAGGCCCGGGCCTCCGCCGGGACGGGCTTTCGCGCGCCGTCCGTCGGCGAGCTCTACTACCCGTTCTCCGGGAATGCCGACCTCCAGCCGGAGCGTTCGACCTCCTTCGAAGTCGGCGTCGAGCGGCGGATCGGTGCGGGCCGGGTCCAGGTCTCGTTTTTCTGGACGGATTTCCGGGAGCTGATCGTCTACGATTTCTCGCGATTCCAGAACTTCAACGTCGGACGCGCGAGGTCACGCGGCGTCGAGGTCGCCTGGCGGCAGCCCGTGACCGCCGCGCTGTCGGTCGACGCCAGCTACACATATCTGGACGCCCGCGACCGCGACACGGGACTTCTCCTCATCCGCCGCCCCAGAAACTCCGGCTACCTCGGCCTGACCGTGCAGCCCGTCGCGGGCCTGGACGTGTCACCTCGGGCCACGTTCGCCGGGTCCCGCGCGGACTTCGGCGCGATCTCCCGTGACCGTATCCAGGATCCGGGTTACGTTCGCGTCGACCTGTTCGCGCGATACCGCGCCGGGAGCGTCTCTCCCTACGTGCGATTCCAGAACGTGGCGAATCGCGATTACGCCGAGGTCGACGGATATCCCGCGCCGGGGCGGCGCTGGGTCGGCGGCCTCGAGCTGAGATTCTGACCGGGTACGGGTACGGGTGCGGGTACGACGAGAGCGGAGGAGTCCGAAATGCCGAGGATCACCCGGGTCTACACGCGGACGGGGGACGACGGGACGACGAGCCTCGGAGACGGCGGCCGGGTCCCGAAGGACTCGCCGCGCATCGAGGCGTACGGGACGGTCGACGAGCTGAACAGCGTCGTCGGGGCCGCGATCTCGTGCGGCCTCGACCCGGAGGTCGCCGAGGCCCTGCGGCGCGTCCAGAACGAGCTCTTCCACCTGGGCGCCGACCTCTGCGTCCGGGAGTCGGAGAAGGAGAAGCGGCCCGTCCCGCGGATCGAGGATCGCCACGTCGTCGCGCTGGAGGGCCTGATGGACGCGCTCTCCGAGAGTCTTTCTCCTCTCGAGAACTTCGTCCTTCCGGGCGGGACGCCGGGGGCGGCGCAGCTCCACGTCGCGCGGACGGTCTGCCGTCGCGCGGAGCGCCTGGTGATCGCCCTCTCCCGGGTCGAAGAGGTCGGCGGCGACACCGTGCGGTATTTGAACCGTCTCTCCGACGCGCTCTTCGTCCTCGCGCGCTACGAGAATTTTCGCCGGGGCGTGCCCGACGTGCTCTGGGACAGCCGCACGTGACCCCTCGCCTGCCGCGAGCGGTTCCGAAGCGGTCGGACGGCGCGGCATCGGGCGCCCGCGCCGCCGACCGGGTTGCTCGCTCGACGCGAGCGATCCGGATCGTCTCCCTGTTGCCGTCCGCGACGGAGATCGTCTCCGCACTCGGATTCGCCGACGCCCTCGTCGGGCGATCGCACGAGTGCGATTTTCCTTCGGGGGTCGAGGAGCTTCCCGTCTGCACGGCGCCGAAGCTCGACCCCTCGGGGTCGAGCCGGGCGATCCACGCGCGGATGGAGGAGCTCCTCGTCGAGGCCGTCTCCGTGTATCGCGTGGACGGCGAGCTCCTGCGTGCCCTCCGCCCGACCCACATCGTCACCCAGGTGCACTGCGACGTGTGCGCGGTGAACCTCGCCGACGTGCGCGGCGCCGTCGAGGGATGGGGAGAGGCTCCGGAGCTCGTGGCCCTCTGCGCGAGCACGATGTCCGAGGCCTTTCGCGACATCGAGCGCGTCGCCGTCGCTCTCGGAGCGCCCGCGCGCGGCGCCGCGCTGACGTCCGGTCTCGCGGCGCGGATGGACGCGATCGAGGAGGCCGCCACGAAGGCGGAGGCGGAGTCGGATCGGCCGGGCAAGCCCCGGGTCGCCACCATCGAATGGCTCTCGCCGCCGATGGCCGCCGGCAACTGGATCCCCGAGCTCGTCGAGAAGGCGGGCGGCGAGAACCTCTTCGGAGAGCCGGGCCGCCATTCGCCGTGGCTGTCGCCGGAGGCCCTGCGGGAGGCGGATCCGGACCTGATCGTGGCCTTTCCGTGCGGGTTTTCCCTGGAGCGGACCGAGGCCGAGGCGAGTCTCCTGGGCGAGATCCCCGGTTACGACTCCCTCTCCGCCGTGCGCCGCGGCGCCGTCTATCTCGCCGACGGCAACCAGTTCTTCAACCGCCCGGGCCCCCGGCTCGCCGAGTCCCTCGAGATCCTGGCGGAGATCCTCCACCCCGACCGGTTCGACTTCGGCCACCGGGGCGTGGCCTGGAGGAGACGGCCGGGGGCGAAGCGCGTCAGTTCCGGTCGATCGTGATGTTTTCTTTCCGTCCGCTGCTGCCGACGGAGATCATGATGCCGAGCCCGATCGCGACCAGGAGGCCGACCCCGACCCAGAAGGGGCCGATCGAGGCGAGGACCCCCGTCTTCCAGAGTGCGAGCAGGGCGCCGATGACGAGCAAGGCGTATCCGAGAAGATAGACTCCCATCCACTTCATTGGCTGTTCCTCCCCGGGCGGTCGGCCCACAAGCCGGATCAGCAAGTTCCGGGCCCGGACGGCGCGGACGATGAGAAAACGCAGGATTCCCCGGAAAACCGAAAGGAGAGGCAGATGAGAACGCGGTACCAGGTGCTCCTTCTCGCGTCCGCGATCGCCCTGTCCGTCGCCGCATGTCGGACCACGGGCAGCGCTCCGGCGCCTCCGGGCCCGTCCAATCCCGGAACGGGAGTGGCGAATCCGAACCCGAACCTCGTCCCGCCGACGACCCCGCCGCCGGTGCCCGCCCCGGCTCCGACGCCGGTCCCGACGGTCCCCTCGCCTCCTCCCGCCGGCCTCGTCTCGACGGCCTCGCCCGAGCCGGCGCCTTCCGCTTACGCTCCGCCGCCGGCCGCGGCCGTGCCCGCCCAGGCGCCGGCGCCCATGTCCTCCGTCGCGACGCGGCCCTTTCAGGACATCCTGAAGCTGAAGCAGGCGGGGTTGTCGGACGAGTTCATCCTGAACAAGGTTCGGACCGAGAACGTGAACTATCAGCTGACGACCAACGAGATCCTGGAGCTCCGCGCGGCCGGAGTCTCGGAGAGGGTGCTCGAGACGATGCTGCACTCGGGCCAGCCGCCCGCCGCGACCGCCGGAGCGGCGGTCGCGCGCCGCGCGGAATTTCCGGGTCTTTCCCGCGTGGGACGCGGCTTCATGGGCATCGGAACGAAGACCAAGAACGTCGGGCGCCTTGTCGTCGACGGCGACACGATCACGTGGACCGGCTCGGACGACCCCGACAAGAACTTCTCGGTCTTTTCGAAGAACGTGAAGGAGATCTTCAACACGTGCGTACTCCGCCCGAACCAGAACCTCTGTCTGGAGGTCGGCTTCGTCACCTACACGGGCGACGAGTACAAGTTTCGCGATCCGGGTTGGAAGAACGGCGACAACCACCTCGTGATGGAAGTCACGAACTACTTCAAGCAGGCCTTCCCGAACCTCTTCTTCTCGCAGAGGACGGTGAGCGAGCTGTAGCTTTCGGCCGGACATTCGCTTCGCGAACGGCGGCCGAGAGAGCGCTTCGCGTAGGAAGATGTCAGGCTCCGGGAGACTCCTCTCGCGACGCTTGGGAGAAGCCTTCGGCCGCGGCGTTTGCTGCGCGAACAGGCGGCGGAG
>JBBQNC010000328.1:0-3747 GCA_038329555.1 Thermoanaerobaculia bacterium | reverse complement strand
GACTCCGGCGTAGACGAGAAGGAGAGGTCCGAGATCCCCGTACGGCGTGTCGGGCCTCACAGGAGCGCTCCCGGCCGCCGGGGTTCGCCGGCCCTCGCGAGCGCGAAGAGCGCGAGGAGCGCCGCCGCGGAGAGGGCCGCGCCTCCATAGAAGGAGATCGGGCGGTACGAGAAAACGATCCGGTGAGCGCCGGCGGAAACGGCGACCGCGCGGAAGAGTCCGTCCGCCCGGAGGATTTCGGATGGCCGTCCGTCCGTCTCCGCCTTCCATCCCGGATAGATGAGGTCGGTCAGCACGACGATCCCGGCGCCGTCCGCGTTCACGTCGGCGACCACGCGCTCGGGCCGGTCCTCGACCAGGCGGGCCAGGAGAAAGCCCTTGCGGGAGGATCCGGAGATGGGCGCGGGCGAGGGCGGACGGTCGAGAAAGACGCCGGCCGTCCAGTCGGTCTCCCCCGCCGCCCGCCGGCTCCAGGCCCTCTGCGCGTCGGGCTCGACGGAGAACGCGCGCACGAACGAGAGCCGCGGCCGATACGGGTTGATCGGGGCGCGGTAGAAGTCGCCGACCTTCCGCGACCCCATCTCCGACGGCGGGAAGGGCGACCAGAGGAGGCGCGCGCTCGCGGAGCCGGCGGCCCGCTGGACGTCGTGCGCACCGTCGATCGCATCGGCGATCCGCGCGGCTCCCTCGGTCGGGAGCGGCGAAGCCGTCCGCACGGTCCGAATCCCCGAGAGCAGGTTGGTGTATCCGACCAGGCTCTCGCGCTGCCGTCGAAGCGTCGACGGCCCGTAGTCCGACTCCTTCAGGACGAACGGGACGAGGGCTCCCATCGGTGGAGTGAGGACGCGTCCCGGGATGGTCGAAAGGAAGGCGAGCGATTCCCCCCGTCGGCGGACCTCGCCCTCCGGAGCGAAACGGAAGAGCGATCGGCCCGATACGGCGAGCGCCGCGGCCAGCGCGATCGCGGCTACGACGTGAAACGCCGAGGCGCGTTCCGGACGGTCGCCGCGGAAGGCGGCGGGCGCCAGAAGCGCCGCGAGCCCGATCGCTTCGAGCGCCAGCGCCATGCGAGGCCGCGCGGAGATCGCGAGAAGAAGGGCGCCGCCCGCCGCCGCCACCGCGAGAAAAGTCCTCCGCCGGGCGGCCGACGAGAACCGCAGCGCGTCGAATCCCATGCCCGCCAGAGCGGCGAGAGCGAACGCCGCGGGCGCCAGCGCCTTGGCGGGATAGCGGATCCGATCGAGGGGCGGCAGGCTCCGAACGAACGCGCCGGGCGGGCCCGCGCTCGCCAGGAGCACGCCGGCCACCGCGATCGCCACCAGGAGAAGCGTCAAGCGCCGGCGCTCGCGCTCGAGAAACGCCGCCGCGGCCGCGGCGAGCGCCATCGGGCCAAACGCGAGGGAGGCGAGATAGACGGTCCCGCTGTCGCCACCGGAGCCCGCCAGGGAGGCGGCCGCCCGCCATCGGATCGCTCCGGCGTCCCGCTCGGCCGCGGGCAGCGCGGCGCGGCGTTGCGAGGTTCCGGCGAGCTCCGCGAACGGGACGAGGGCCCACCCGGCGAGCGCCAGCCCCAGGGCGGCCGCAGCCCCGAAGCGCGCGAGCCGGCGGCCGCCGGATGGCTGGTAGCCCCCCTCGTCCGCCGGGCGCGACCGCCAGGCGAGGAGGGCGCAGACGGCCAGCGTGGCGGCGGAGATCTCGGGGCTGCCCGCCATGGCCTGGAGGCCCAGGACCGCCGCCAGCGCGAGACGGTCGCGACGACGGTGGAGCCCGGAGCGGGCGTACGCCGCGGCGGCGGGCAACCAGGCGAACGCGCCGAAATGGTTCCAGTAAGCCGACAGCGAGGCGGCAAACCCCGACGCGGCGAAGAGGACCGCGCCGCATGCCGAGGCCGCTTCGGAGGAGCCCTCCTCGCGGAGGAATCTCGCCATCCCCCAGGCCGCGACGGCGAAGTGGAAGAGGAGGAAGAGGGCCGCCCCGGCCGCGGGGAACGGGAGAAGGAAGAACACGCCGGGCGGATAGAAGACCCCGGACTGGAGGTTTGCCAGCCAGGGCTCGCCGGCGCCCGAAAGCGGATTCCAGAGTGGAATCTCGCCGGCCGCGAGCCGGTCCGCTGTGTAGAGCTTCAACGGGTAGAAGAAGTCTCCCTGGTCGCGGAACGTGGGCGCGCGGCGGAGCGCGAGGGAGGGAAAGAGCCAGAGCAGGGGCGGGGCGAACGCCGCGGCCCCGAGAAGACCGGCAGTCGCGCGGCGCAGCGTCACGCGGTCATTGTAAGGAACCCGGAACCGGGCGGCGTGTTCGGCTGCGAGAGGCCGGGACGGGACAGGCGGGACTCCAGGGGAGCCCCGGGCCCCGCTCTACTGCTGAACGCCCTCCGGCCACTGAACGAACGTGCCGTTGGCGTACATGATGTCGTCGTTGAAGTCGGTCGTCGTCCCGCAGATCGAGGGGGTCGAGACATTCGTGTCCCGACCGCCGCTCGCGATGTTGTACATGCTGCCCCCGGCATTCACGTTGTAGTACAGCGGCCGGCCCCACCCGTCGATCTTGGGCGCCTGCGCGATGTACGTGGGCGAGATGAAGGTCATCGAGTTCGTGGCGAGAGCGGTCCCGACCGTCACGAGGACCCCCCCCGGACACGCCGCCGTCGGGAACATCCCGTTGTCGACGTGGTAGGCCTCGATCGCCGTCGCGAGCGCCCTCATGTCCGACATCGTCCGCTTCTGCTTGGCCCTCTGGACCGCATTCAGAAGATTCGGAATCGCGATCGCGGCGAGGATGCCGATGATCGCGATCACGATCAGGAGCTCGATGAGGGTGAATCCGCGTTGATGTTTCATAAAAAACGGTCCCTTCCGACGGGTCGGTGACCGCTCCGCAGGAAAGGCAAGACCGCTCAGCGCTGGGTGCCTTCCGGCCACTGGACGAACGTGCCGTTGGCGTACACGATGTCGTCGTTGAAGTCCGTCGTGGTGCCGCAGACCGTCGGGGTCACCGGCGCCGCGCTGTTCCGTCCGCCGCTGGCGATGTTGTAGTTATTGAGCTGCGCGTCCGCGCCGAAATAGAGCGCACGGCCCCAGCCGTCGACCTTGGGCGGCTGCGCGATGTAGGTGGGCGACAGACGCGTGAATCCACCCGTCGTGACCGCCGAGCCGACCGTGACGTACACGCCGCCCGGGCAGGCCGCCGTCGGATAGACGTTGTTGTCGACCGCGTACGCCTCGACCGCCGTGGCCAGCGCGCGCATGTCCGACATCGTCCGCTTCTGCTTGCCCCGCTGCACCGCGTTCAACAAATTCGGAATGGCGATCGCCGCCAGGATGCCGATGATCGCGATGACGATCAGCAGCTCGATCAGGGTGAAACCGCTTTCACGTTTCTTCATGGTTTGGTCCCCTCGAAGTCTTATTTTTCGTACTGATTTCTGACAGATGCCTAGCAAAGAGGCTGCCAAGCCGCCCCCCGCCTAACTCGTTACGTACCGGCGTTTACGCGCCTTCCGCCGAGGCGTTGGACAGGAGAGTGTCAGGAATGCGTCGGACGAATGACAATGTGAGGAAAGGAAAGGCCCCGACGCGTCGGGGCCTTTGGGAACGCGGGGAAACGAGTCTCTTACTGCTGGGTGCCTTCCGGCCACTGGACGAACGTGCCGTTGGCGTACACGATGTCGTCGTTGAAGTCCGTCGTGGTGCCGCAGATCGTCGGGGTCACCGGCGCCGCCGCGTTGCGTCCGCCGCTGGCGATGTTGTA
>JBBQNC010000327.1:0-3786 GCA_038329555.1 Thermoanaerobaculia bacterium | reverse complement strand
CAACGCGACGGAAGTCTCTATGAAGGCCATCTCGTGCGTGGCCTGCTTGCTCACTTTGCCCCACGACGTGGCCTCCGAGAGTGTGCTCCCCCCGAGCCCGCCCCAGTGCGGGGCGTCCGTCGTGATCTGGAGGGCGTATTTGTGCCCTCCCGTGTCCAGCCCGAAGATGTACGACATGACGATCGAGTCGTTGATGTAGTTCTTGGGCACGCCTCCCGAGACGTAGACGGCCGCTGTCGCCGGGCTCTGCACCACGATCTGGGTGAGCTCGTAGTTGTCGCGGATCGAGGAGATGGTGAACGGCTCTTTTCCGGCCTGGCGGAAGCGGTGGTAGTGCTCGGTGAGACCGATGCCGATCGACGAGTCGTTCAAGGCCGGCACGAAGAGAGGTACGCCGCGGCGGGCGCACGCTCCGAGGATCGAGCCGGCGTCGCCGCGCGCCTTCTCGGCGAGAAGAGCCAGGAACGCGCGGGAGGATAGCGACCGGGGGGCGAGCGAGTCGGCGAAACGGGAGACGGCGAGGTCCGTGTCCCAGTACTTCTCCTCGTCGATGAAGGTGTCGTAAAGCCGGTCGATGTAGAGGTCGCGCAGCTCCTTGTCGTCGGCGTCCGGGCTGCCGTGGTAGTGACGGCCGCCGCGGACCTGGTAGTAGTCCTGCGAGACGATCGCGCCCGTCGAGACGACGACGTCGACCATGTTGTTTTCGATCAGGTCGACGATCACCTGCCGCATGCCGGCGGCGATCAGCGACCCGGCGAGGCCGAGCATGATCGTCGGCCGCTGGCGGTCGCGGAGCATCTTCTCGAAGACCGCGGCGCACTTGCCGAGTGCGCGGGCCTGGAACGACGCGTTCCGGTACGCATCCAGGAGCTCGGCGACGGTTGTCTTCGGGGTGACTCTTACCGGCGTCGTCGGACGGCCGAGGAGCGCCTTCTTGCGCCGCCGGTCGACCCCGACCGCGGCTTCGTGCGTGTACTCGCGGGCGGTTCCCCCGGCTCTTTTTTTCGATCCCATCGACGCGGCCCTCCGGAAAGAATCCGGTACGCGGCCATCGCCGCCCCGTAGCCGGAGTCAATGTTGACTGCCGTCACCCCGTTCGCGCAGGAGTTGACGGCGGAAAGAAGCGAAGCGAGTCCGCCGAAGGCGGCGCCGTATCCCCGCGAGGTGGGAACCGCGATGAGAGGGCGCCCGACCAGTCCTCCGATCACGGAGAAGAGCGAGGCTTCCATGCCCGCCACCGCGATCACCACGTCCGCGCGCTCGATCTCCTCCAACCGGGAAAGGAGCCGCAGGAGTCCCGCGACCCCCACGTCGGGCACGAGCGACGTGCTGACCCCCATGTATTCGAGGGTCCGCCGCGCCTCCTCGGCGACCAAGGTGTCCATGGTCCCGGCCGTGACGACGCAGACGGTCCCCTCCAGCTTCGCCATGGGCTTTCCGACGGAGAGGACGAGCGTGCCGGAGCGTTCGTCGTAGTCGGCGCGGCCCGGCAGGGGGTTCGCCGCGACCTCCTCCCAGGCCTGCGGCGACAGGCGCGTGACGAGGACGTCGTGCGCGCGCGCGAGCTGCCGGCAGATCTCGGCGATCTGCGACGCGGACTTGCCGTCGGCGAGGACGACCTCGGGAAACCCGACGCGTCGCTGCCGGTCGAAGTCGAGAGTGAAATCGGCGACCACGGCGGGATCTTATCCGCGGCGGGGAGATTCCAGGCCGAAGAGAGGATCGGGTGATCGGGTGATCCGGTGATCGGGTCATCGATCGGACGATCGGGTGATCGGGGTATCGGACGGAAGGGAGGGAAGGAAAGAGGCGGGTGACCCGTGGACCGGGTGATCCATTGCTCTTGCGTTCCACGGATCGTGGGCGTATGGTCCCTGCTCTTCGGGATCTTTGACTTCGTACGGCTAAGGGAAGCGGGTGAAAATCCCGCGCGGCCCCCGCCACTGTCACCGGGGACGTCCCGGGCACGAACCACTGAGCGCGAGTTGATCGAGTCATCGGTCGCGCGTTCGGGAAGGAGCCCGGCGACGGACGATCCGGAAGCCAGGAGACCTGCCGGACGGAAACGCTGACTCGGGCGGGTGGAACCGGAGAGGCGCGCCTTCGAATTCGCGCGGGCGTGCGGACCCTTGCGGCTCCCGATCCGAGACTTTGTCTCGTCGAACGGGAGGTTCGAATGACGACCGCGCTTCTTCTCATCCTCTTCGGCACGCTGTCCCGCCTTCTTCCGCATCCGCCGAACGCCGTCGCCATGGGAGCGCTCGCGCTCTATTCCGGCGCGCGTCTCCCGCGCCGGCTCGCCTTCGTCGTCCCGCTCGCCGCCCTCGCGCTCTCGGATCTGCTCATTGATCGGGGAACGGGGCGTCCGGCGCTCACCTGGGTCCGGCTGGCGGTCTACGGCTCCTTCGCGGCGATGGTGCTTATTGGGCGGGTCGCCGCGCGGCACGCCGGGCCCGTGCGCCTCGCCGGGCTCTCCGTCGGAAGCTCCCTCTTCTTCTTCCTGACGACCAACGTGGCGAACTGGTGGGAGATGGGGACGTACCCCTTGACGCGGGCCGGCCTCGCCGTCTGTTTCGTCGCGGCGGTTCCCTGGTTCTGGAACACGCTCCTCGCGGACCTCGCGGGCACGGCCGTGTTCTTCGGCCTCGACGCCCTGGGTCGCCGGCAACGGATCGCGCGGAAAGCCGGCATCGTCGCCGTCGCCGCCGCGGCTCTCGGATTGTCCGCGTCCGCGGCGCGCGCCCAGACGCCCGTCTCCGAGAGCGTTGTCGTGACGGCGACCGCCGTTCCTGAGGAACAGGACGAGGTCGGATCCGCCGCGACCGTCGTCACCCGCGAGCAGATCGAGCGCGAGGGCTGGAAGACCGTCTCGGACGCGCTGCGCTCCGTCCCGAGCGTCGTCGTTCTCGGGTCGGGCGGGCCGGGCTCGCAGACGTCGGTCTTCCTCCGGGGCGCGAACTCGACGCACGCCCTCGTCCTGGTCGACGGGGTCCGCGTCAATTCGCCGTTTTTCCCCGGATATGACTTCGCTCTGCTGACGACGGAGAACGTCGAGCGGATCGAGGTGGTGCGCGGACCCTTCTCCGCGCTCTACGGATCGGACGCCATCGGCGGGGTCGTCCAGATCTTCACCCGCGCCGCCGCCGAAAAGCTGTCGGGGCAGGTCTCCGCCGAGGCCGGCAACGCCCGGCAACGGGAGGAAACGGCGTTCGCGACCGCCGGCCGCGGGCCCTGGTCGGTGGCGGCGAGCGTGCGCGATCACCGCGCCGACGGGGATCGGGACAACGACGACTGGCGCGAACGCTCGGGCTCCGTGCGGATCGACGGCCGGCTGTCCGAAGGATTCCGCATCGGCCTCGAAGGCGCGATCTCGGACGGGGAGCTCGGCCTGCCCGGCCCCGTCGGCGGCGCGACGCCGCACGACCGATACTCTCCGCGCGAGGAGCGCATCGCCCTTCCCGCGACCTTTCGGCCCGCGGAGGGCCACACCGCGTCCGTGCTGCTCGGCTGGGCGGCGTCGCGTCCCTCCTACGACACGCCCGGATTTCAGTCGCAGACGAACGCGCGCACTCTGCAGGCCCGCGCCTCCGACAGCTTCACCGTGGGAATCCAGAGGGTCACGGGCTTCGCGGGCTGGGAACGGTGGACGGTGGACGACGCGTCGAACTTCGGGTCCAACCTGGACGGCGCGCGAGCGACCCTCTGGCACGCGGGCGCCGAGGATTCCGTCCGTGTCGGTCCCGCGATCCTGACCGTCGGCGTGCGCTACGACCGCCACTCCCGGTA
>JBBQNC010000326.1:0-3805 GCA_038329555.1 Thermoanaerobaculia bacterium | reverse complement strand
CCGTCGGGGAGAGCGTCCTCGCGAGCCTGACCGACGACCCGCGCGTCGAGTTCTCCCACGATCTGTCGCTCCGGGACGAGTCCGCCTCGGGATACCTCCTGACTCCTCACGAGGCCTTCTCCATCGGATCCCTGGCGTTTCGCGCCAACGACCGCGTCCGGTTCCGCCAGCCGTCCCTCTCCGACATGGTCTACCGGTTCGGCGCCGACCTCGCCGGAAAGCGGTTCGTCAAGGGCCGGGTCGTGATCTTTCCAGGCCGCGCCGAATCGAGCCGCATCTTCACGGTCGCGGCGCTCGACGACATCCTTCTCGGCCGTCCTCTCAACGCGGACCTGCGCGTGACGGTCGAGCCGTCGCGCGGCGCCGTCACGGTGACGGCCGAGAATCCGACGTCGCACGCTTCCCTCGTATCCCGCACGTCCAACTGGGTCGAGGTCGACGTGCCCGCGGGAGGCATCAGCGACGTACGGCCCGGCGGGTTCGACCGCTTCGAGGTCTTCGGGCCCGAAGGAGGAGCGGTGACTCTGGGACGGGCGACGCGGGTCCGGTTCTTCGAAACGCTCATCAGTCCCGGCGAGAAGATCGAGCCGGCGAAGATCCTGGTGCGCCGCCCGCCTCCGAAGGACTGCTGCGCGAGCCGCCTGCACCTGATCTCGTCCGCGGGAGCCGAAGTAAGCCGGGAGGGCGGCGGACCCCCCACCACTCCGACCACCGCGACCACCCCGACCACCGCGCGGTGACCGGAGAGGTTTAGCAGGCTGCTGAAAAAGGGTGTGGAGCGGCGTTGCGAGCGCCGCGGGGTCGGCTGCAAGGCACCGCGACGAAGGCGATGCCAGTGCGCATCGGGGAGGAGCGGTAACGCAGCAGACGGCCCTGCGCCGCCGCAACCGCTTGCGGTGGCTGGCCTTTTGCCCGCCCTACCTCACGAAGGATTCCCGCTTTCTTCAGAAGAACCTCCCTGCATGGCAAACCTGCAAAAGGCCGGTCACGACGCCCGCATCCATTTTTCAGCAGCCTGCTAGGCCTTCTTGCGGCGGCGGATGAAGCCGTAGATCTTGGCGATCGGACCGGACGAGGCGAAGACCGCAGCGAGCACGAGGAGGGCGAGGATCGGACGGTACGCGACCGCCATGAAGAACAGAGCGATGGCGGGGAGGATCCAGGCGGGGCGACGACGCCGCAGGTCGAGATCCTTGAACGACCGGTACTTGATCGTCGAGATCATCAGGTAGGAGAGCACGAAGGTCACGACGAGGACGCCCGTCATCCAGACGCGGTCGACGAGCGGCTCCGGCGTCGCGAGGACCAGCGCGCAGATGGTCCCCGCCGCGGACGGGATCGGAAGCCCGACGAAGTACTTCTTGTCGGCGATGTGCGTCTGGATGTTGAACCGGGCGAGCCTCATGGACCCGCAGACGACGAAGAAGAACGAGACCGCCAGGCCGAGCCGATGGAAGTCCGAAAGGCCCCACGAATAGACGAGTATGGCGGGGGCGACGCCGAACGAGACCAGGTCCGCCAGGGAGTCGTACTCCTCGCCGAACTCCGACGCGGTGTTGGTCAGCCGCGCGACACGTCCGTCCAGCATGTCGAGAACGGCGGCCGCGATGATGAGCAGGGCCGCGCGCTCGAACGTGCCGTTGATCGAGCACCAGAGCGAGAGGTAGCCGCAGAAGAGGTTCCCCACGGTGAAGAGAGTGGGGAGGAGGAAGAGTCCGCGGGAAAGCCGTTCGCGCGAGAGCCTCCGCACGCGGACGCGGCCGACGGGACGCGCGGGAGCTGCCGGCGTCGGTTCGCTCATCGAGTCTCGGGCGGGCTCATCGTCCCCGCGGCGGCGGGGACGGCGCCCCGTCCTTCCAGCGCGCGATCCCGGTCAGCGCGGCCTTGACCCTCTGGCCCTTCACCACGAGGACCTCGGCGTCGTCCGGCAGGAAGAGGTCGACCCGCGACCCGAAGAGGATGATCCCGACGCGCTGGCCCCGCTCGAGCGCCTCGCCGGGCCGCGGGTAGAAGATGATCCGCCGCGCGAGCGCGCCCGCGATCTGCTTGAACGCGACGCGGCGCGGCCCCGCGGAGAGCGTCACGAGGTTCTGTTCGTTCTCGAGCGAGGCCTTCTCGGCGAACGCGGCGAGCTTCCTGCCGGGGTTGTAGGTGTAGTCCGTCAGAACGCCGGTGACGGGGGAGCGGTTGACGTGGCAGTTGAACACGGACATGAAGATCGAGATCCGCCGGGACGCGCCGGGCGGGGCCTCCGCCGCGGGACCGATCGAAAGAACCGTACCGTCCGCCGGAGAGACGATCGTGTCGGGGCCTCCGGCGGGTTGGCGCTCGGGATCCCGGAAGAATGAGACGAGGAAAACGGTCGGAGCCGCCAACACTGCCGCCCAGATCGGGTGCCCGGTGGCGGCGGCTGCGACCGTCAGTGCGAGCGCCGGAAGGATGAACTTCCAGCCTTCGCTCGCGAGGGGGAACTTCAGTGCGTGACCCCTTCCCGGTAGTTACGCGCGATCGCCTCCATGCGGTCCTTGATGGCGAGCTTCTCCTTCTTCAGGCGTTTCTCCTCGATCTCTTCGTCGTCGGAGAGCTGAGACTTCCCGGCATAAGCCTGCAGGCGATGCTCGTGGTCCTGGTGTGCGTCATGGAGGCGGCGGTATTCCGCGTCGACTTCCGTCAGAGAATCCGGAGTCTGGGTTCCCATCGTTTCGAACCTCCTTTTTTGTAGGCGGGGGAGGAAAAAGGAAGGCCACATCCCGAGTGTAACCACCGGGACGCGGGCATTCAAGGTTCTTCGGGAGCCCGCCGCGCGAGAACGCTAAGTCGAGCCGGGCGAGCGCTTTTCGTCGAAGGCGAGGACCATCGCGAACGCGTCCTCCCCGTCCTGGTAGTAGCCCTTGCGGCGATACGCCTCGCGGAACCCGTAGGTTCGGTAGAACTCGCGCGCGGGCAGGTTGGAAACGCGCACTTCGAGGGTGATCGCCGCGGCCCCGACGCCCTTGGCGCGAGCGAGCGCGTCCTCGAGGAGGAGCCGTCCGTAGCCCTGGTGCCGCAACCGGGTGTCCGTCGCGATCTTGTTGATGTGGAACTCCTCGTAGAGCGAGACGGCGAAGAGGTAGCCCGCGATGCGTGGCTCCGAATCGCCGCCGCCCGCGAGCACGCGCGCGTAGCGGTACGGCTCCGCGAGCTCCGTCGCGAAGAACTCGCGCTTCCACGGAACGAGGAACGACTCCCGCTCGATCCGGGTGATCTCGTCGAGGTCGCCGGGGCGGGCGGCCAGGACTTCGTACGCGTTAGGCCTCGGCTCACGGAGCGCCACGTTTCTCCTCGGCGGCGCTCGGCCGCGAGTAGATGGCGGCCAGGGTTCCCGCGGACTCGGCCGGGGTCCCACCGGGAGCTCGGGGCGCCCGCGCCGCGGCGCGCGCGAGCGCCGTCGAGATCAGGCCCGGCAGGGGGAGGGAGGGGCCGGGGACGAGTCCCTCCGGAAGCGTCGTGAACGGAAGCTCTCCCGCGGCCCGGCGGGCTTCCGACGGCGTCTCGCGGCGCACTCCGACGAACGGGCGGGCGCGGACGCCCGCGAGGGCGAAGGCCTGCCAGACGACTTCGCCGCGTCCCGCGTCGAGCGCGGCCGCAACGCGATCGACGCCGGCGGATCGCGCCGCTTCCGCGATCGCTTCGAGGGTCGGCACGGCCTCGACGCGGATGCCGAGCGCGCGGCCGAGGCCCCACGCGGTCGCGAGGCCGACCCGGACCCCGGTGAACGAGCCCGGACCGGAACAGACCGCGATGACGCCGCACGCCGAGAGCGGGA
>JBBQNC010000325.1:0-3814 GCA_038329555.1 Thermoanaerobaculia bacterium | reverse complement strand
GGCGGCGATCGCCGCGCCGAAGTCCCGGGCGTTGAAGCTCTCGACGGCGCGGACCAGGAGCCGCTCGGGATCCGCCGCGACGACGCGCTCCTGCCGGGTCGGCGTGGTCGCGACGAGGGCCTCGAGCTGGGCGACGTCGATGGCCGACGCGGGGTTCCGCGCCTTTTCGAGGAGCTGCCGCGCCGGGGCGAACCGGGCGTCCATCTTGAGGATGAAGTCGCAGCCGATGATGCAGTCGTCGAGCTTCCCCTCCCCGAAGAGGTTCAGCGTGTGGCGGAACGTCGAAAGGATCTTTTCCTTCACCTCGCCCGGCAGGGAGGGGTTGCCCGGGTACGTGCCGGGGTTGGTGTGGGCGCTCATCGGCCGCGCCGCGCGGGGCGGCCCGCCGGTTTGGAGGTTTCCTCGGTCACGTTCCGAGAATTATAGACTGCGCGCGGAGAAAAGCGCCGATGCGGACGGTGATTGAGTGCGTTCCGAACGTTTCCGAGGGGGTCGACTCGGCTCGCGTCGGAGAGATCGCTTCCGCCGTTCGAGGCGTTGCCGGAGTGCGGGTCCTGAACGTTTCCTCCGACGCCGCGCACAACCGCAGCGTGCTGACGTTCGTCGGCGACCGCGATGCGATCCGGGCGGCGGTGCTCGCCCTGTTCGAGGCCGCGATTCCCCGAATCGACCTGACCCGGCACACAGGGGAGCACCCGCGAATGGGCGCGGTGGACGTGGTGCCCCTCATTCCCATCCGCGGCGTCACCGGAACGGAATGCATCGCCCTGTCCCGGGAGATCGGCGAAGAGGTCGGGAGCCGCTTCGGCGTCCCCGTCTTTCTGTACGAGGACTCCGCGAGCTCCGAGTCGCGCCGCAATCTGGCCGACGTCCGCAAGGGCGAGTTCGAAGGCCTCGCGGCGAAGATGAGCCGCCCCGACTGGAAGCCCGACTTCGGCCCCGATAGTCCCCATCCGACCGCGGGGGCGGTGGCGATCGGCGCGCGCGCCCCGCTGATCGCCTACAACATCAACCTCGGGACGCGCGACGTCGCCGTCGCGGATCGCATCGCGAAATCCATCCGCCACATCGGCGGCGGGTTCCGCTACGTCAAGGCGATGGCCGTCGAGCTCGCCGACCGCGGGCTCGTCCAGGTCTCGATCAACATGACGAATTTCCGAAAGACGCCGCTCCACCGGGTCTTCGAATGCGTGAGGTCGGAGGCGGAGCGTCACGGCGTCCCGATCGTCGGCTCCGAGATCGTCGGGCTGACGCCCGCGGATGCGCTCTTCATGGCGGCGGAGCACTACCTCCGGCTGGAAGGTTTCTCCACCGAGCAGGTCCTGGAATCGAAACTGCTCGAGGAGGAGGACTAGAAGTCCGTCTCGACGTCCCCGCTGACCGCCGACCGGCAATCAGGGTGCGGGCGCGGAGATCCGATAGGGTCCCAGCCCGTCGGCCGCGGCGCGAATCGCGGCGTCCCACCACCCAGGCATGCTCGCGGGCCGCGGACCTCCGGATCCTGGCGTCGAGCCCCTCACGCGGGAAGTACCGGTCGAGCCAGGGGTGGACGTGGAGGCCGCCCGGCGGGAGGTGCCCCGAGCGGGGCAGGACGTTCTCCCAGATCTCCGAATAGACTCTCGCGTCGCGGGGAAGCGCCCGCAGCCGCCGGGCGAGCTCGTCCGAGGCCGGCTCGTCGTTTCAGAACGTGACCTTCCCGTCGAAGTCCCCTCCCGCGGCAAGAATCGCCAGCCGGCAGACCGCAAAGACGGCGACGGCTGCCGCCGTCGCCGCCCGGAAGGCCGCGGTTCCCCGCGACATGAAACGCGCGGCGCTCAAGGCGAGCAGGGGAAGGCGGCGACCGCCTGCAGCGTCTGGAACCGCGGGACGACCATCGCGGCGAAACCGGCCGCGACCAGGAGGAGCCATCGGGCGCCCTCCCTGTCGGGTCCCGCCGGGGCGGTGCGTGATTCGACGATCGCGGGGAGGAAGGCCAACGAGAGCATCGCGATCGGAAAGAAGCCCGGCGGCCCGCTCTCCATCAACCCCGTCATCTCAAACGGCATCACGAGCGTCCACCGGATCATGTCGGTGCCGGACCCCGCGAGCGCGAAGGCGCCCACCACGGCGAAGTAGGGCAGCGACGCGAAGAGGAAGAGGCGGGCGGCGCCGCGCACGTCGCGCTAAAAGGCCAGGCGCACGCACGCGAGGACGAGCACGTACGCCGCCGTCTGCTTCATGAGAATGGCGAGGCCGATCAGGAGTCCGGCGGTCCGGAGGCGGCCCCGGGCGAGGCCGATCGCGATCGGGATCGCCAGCGCCGACATGAGCGCGGTCGGCCAGACCGCGTTGCCGTCGAACGAATAGAAGAGCGCGACGAAGAAGAGAGACGCGAGGATCCGGCGGCCGGCCGACAACGAGCGGGTGTGCGCGAGGAGAAACCCGTGGGCGGCGAGGGGGCCGGCGATTGCGAAGAGCCGCAAGACGGTGGCGTTCTCTCCGAACGCGGCGAACGCCGCCGCGAGGGGTCCCATGAGGCCGGGCGTGTGGACGAACTTGATGTCCCGGTACATCATCATCCCTCGCGACCAGAGGTAGGCCGGCGTGGTCACCTCGGGCCACGCCACCGTTCGCAGCCGGAGCGCGAGCGCCGCGTGCACGCAGAGCAGCCCCGCGGCCAGGAGATCGAGGCGCTCTCGCTTCGTCATTCGCGCAGCCGTGGATTGGCCGTCGTCCGAGGCCCTATTCCCGCTCCACTTCGATCCCGTAGCTCTTCAACTTCCGGTACAGGTTCGAACGCTCGAGGTCGAGCGCCTCGGCGGCGCGGCTGACGTTTCCGCGGTGGCGCCGGAGGGCCGCCAGGATGTAGCGGCGCTCGAACTCGTCGCGGGCCTCGCGGAGAGGCGCGTCGGGACGGACGCCCTCCGGGATCTCGTCGCCCGGACGGCGGAAGTGGAAGTCGACCGGCAGGATCTCGTCGCCCCGGGAGAGGATCACGACGCGCTCGACCAGGTTCTTCAGCTCGCGGACGTTGCCGGGCCAGCGGTGGGCCTCGAGGGCTTCGAGGGCCGCCGGCGACAGAGCCTTCGGCTTTCGTCCGAATCGCGCGGACGCCTCGGCGAGGAAATGCCGGGCGAGCCGGGGGATGTCCTCGGAGCGCTCGCGGAGCGGCGGGACCTCGATCGGCACGACCGCGAGCCGGAAGTACAGGTCTTCGCGGAAGGATCCCCGCTGGATCTCGGCGGGGAGATTCTTGTTCGTCGCCGAGAGCACGCGGGAGTCCGAAGAGATGGGCCGCGTTCCGCCGACGCGCGTGAATCGTCCCTCCTGGAGCGCCCGAAGGACCTTGGCCTGGGTCTTCGGCGACATGTCCCCGACCTCGTCGAGGAAGAGCGTCGCGCCGTCGGCCTCTTCGAATTTCCCGCGGCGGTCCTCGATCGCTCCCGTGAAGGAGCCCTTTTCGTGGCCGAAGAGCTCCGACTCGATCAGCTCTTCGGGAATCGCGGCGCAATTGACCTCGACGAGGGGCGACTCCGCGCGGCCCGACAGCCGGTGGATGGCCCGCGCGACGAGCTCCTTGCCGGTGCCGTTCTCTCCGGTGATCAAAACCCGGGCGTCCGTCGGGGCGACCCGCGCGATCTCCTCGCGAAGACGGCGGATCGGGGGAGATTCGCCGATGAGCTCCGCTTCGCCTTCGTCCCGCACCCGAAAGGAGTCGACCTGGCGGAGCAGGTCGCGGCGCTCGATCGCCTTCTGGGCCGTCAGGAGAACGCGTTCGAGCGAGAGGGGCTTCTCGAGGAAGTCGTACGCGCCGAGACGAACGGCCCGCACGGCG
>JBBQNC010000324.1:0-3828 GCA_038329555.1 Thermoanaerobaculia bacterium | reverse complement strand
CCTCGACCGGAAGCTCGCCGCCCAGGAGCGCCGGGAAGAGGAGTACAGCCGCAAGGAGCGCGTCGTCGTCGAGAGCCAGCGCAAGATCGACGAGACGCGGGCCGAGGCCGACCGCCTGGTCGAGGACCAGAAGAAGCGGCTCGAGCAGATTTCGGGGCTGACCGCCGTGGACGCCAAGCGGGACCTGATCAAGTCGATCGAGAACGAGGCGCGCGTCGAGGCCGCCGGGATCATGCGCCGCGTCGAGGAGGAGGCGATCGAGCAGGCAACGCAGAAGGCCCGGCACATCATCGGAATGGCCATCCAGCGCCTCGCCTCGGATACGGTCGTTGAGGCCACGGTCTCCGTAGTCGAGCTGCCGTCCGACGACCTGAAGGGGCGCATCATCGGGCGGGAGGGGCGCAACATCCGGGCGCTCGAGGCCGCGACCGGAGTCGACCTGATCATCGACGACACGCCGGAAGCGATCGTCATCAGCGCGTTCGAGCCTTTGCGTCGCGAGGTGGCGCGCCTCGCTCTCGAGAAGTTGATCGTCGACGGCCGCATCCATCCGGCCCGGATCGAGGAGATCGTCGAAAAGGTCCGCGCCGAGCTGTGGGAGCGGATCCGCCAGGAGGGGGAGGCGACGGCGCTCGAGTTCGGGATCCCCGATCTGCACCCCGAGCTGATCAAGCTGCTCGGCCGGCTGAAGTTCCGCACCTCGTACGGGCAGAACGTGCTCCAGCACTCGAAGGAAGTCTCCTGGCTCGCGACGAACATGGCGGCGGAGCTCGGCGGAGACGTCGAGGTGGCCAAGCGCGCCGGTCTTCTGCACGACATCGGCAAGGCGATCGACCGCGAGATGGACGGAACCCATCTCGAGCTCGGCCGCGAGGTCCTGAAGAAGTTCGGCGAGAGCAACGCCGTGATCCACGGCATGGAGTGCCACCACGGGGACTACGAGCCCCGATCGCTCGAGGCCGTTCTGGTCAACGGCGCGGACGCGCTGTCAGCCGCGCGACCGGGAGCGCGGCGCGAGATCCTGGAGACGTACGTGAAGCGTCTCGAGAAGCTCGAGCACATCGCCGACGGGTTCAAGGGCGTCCAGAAGGCCTTCGCCGTCCAGGCGGGACGCGAGCTCCGGATCATCGTCGAGGCGACGCGGGTCACCGACGACGAGGCCCTGTGGCTCTCGCGCGACGTCGCCAAGAAAATCGAGGCGGAGCTGCAGTATCCGGGGCAGATCAAGGTCACCGTGATCCGCGAGACGCGGTCGGTGGAGTACGCCAGGTAGGTGACGGGTGACACCCGACACCTGTCACCTGTCTCAATGAACATCCTCTTCGTCGGGGACGTGGTGGGAGCTCCCGGCCGGCGGGCGCTGAACGAGGCCCTGACGGGCGTCATCGACCGGTACAAGGTCGACTTCACGATCGTGAACGTCGAGAACGCGGCCGGCGGGTTCGGGCTCACGATCGAGCTCTTCGAGGACCTCTCGCGGATGCCGATCGACGTCTTCTCCTCGGGCAACCACATCTGGGACAAGCGGGAGATCTACGACACGTTGAACGCGTCTGACCGGCTGCTGCGGCCCGCCAACTACCCGCCCGGCAATCCCGGGCGCGGCGCCACCGTCCAGACGACCGCGGCGGGAATTCCGGTCGGGGTCTTGAACCTCCAGGGCCAGGTCTTCATGCCCGTCAACGCGGATTCCCCGTTCCGGGTCGCGGACGAAGAGCTCGCGAAGATCGACGCGAAGATCGTGTTCGTCGATTTCCACGCGGAGGCGACGTCCGAGAAGTCCGCTCTCGGCTGGTATCTCGACGGGCGGGTGTCGGCGGTCGTCGGCACCCATACGCATGTTCCGACGGCGGACGAGACCATCCGGCCCGGCGGGACCGCCTACCTCTCCGACGCGGGGATGACGGGCGCGTACGAGGGGGTCATCGGCTTCTCGAAGGACCGGATCATCGAGAAGTTTCTGTCCCAGACCCCGCGTTCCTTCGAGACGGCCAAGAAGGACATCCGCCTGTCGGGCGTCGTCGTGGCTGTCGACCCCGAGAGCGGCAAGGCCACCGCGATCGAGCGAGTCCAGGTGCGCGTCGACTAGCTTTCGGCCGCGGCGTTCGCTCCGCGAACAGGCGGCCGAGAGAGCGCTTCGCTTAGAACAGAGGACACTCGCTCCGGCGTCCCTCAACCAGCGCGACTGTGAGACCGGCGGCGGGGCGGCTGGAGTACGACGCATGACGCGACAGTTATTGACGGCGATCGTCCCGACCCTGAACGAGGAGGCGAACATCGCCGCCTGCCTCGAGACGCTCTCGTTCGCCGACGAGATCCTGGTCGTCGACTCGGGTTCCACGGATCGAACGGCGGAGGTCGCGTGCCGGTCGCCGCGCGCGCGCGTGGTGTTCCACGAGTACCGGGGCAACGGCCCCCAGTGCAACTGGGCGATGGACCAAACCTCCCATCCATGGGTGCTGATCGTCGACGCGGACGAGCGCGTGCCGCCCGAGCTGGCCCGCGAGATCCAGGACCTCCTCGCCGCCGGGCCTCCCGCGGACCACTACTTCGTCCGCCGCGACAACGTCTTCCTCGATCGCGTGATCCGGCATTCCGGATGGGGCTCCGACCGCCTCGTGCGCTTCATCCGCCGCGGCGCCGCGCGATACCCGGATCGCCGCGTGCACGCGGACATGGAGACGAGCGGCCCGACTCCGACCCTTCGAACGCCCCTCTTGCACTACACGTTCCCCTCCTTCACGGCGTATCTCGAGAAGCTGCATCGCTACGCGCTGTGGGGCGCCGCCGATCTGTTCCGGGCCGGCCGCCGCGCGGGCGCGATCCAGGTCGCGCTGCGCCCGGCGTGGCGATTCGCGCGAACGTACGTCGTACAGGGGGGCTTTCTCGACGGGACACACGGGCTCGTTCTCTGCGCGCTCCAGGCGTACGGCACGTTTCTGAAGTGGGCGCGGCTCTGGGAGTGGCGCCGGTTCGAGAAGCTGGGCTGGGCTGTGGACCTGCCGGAACTTCCTCCCGAGCCCGCGAACCCGACGCCGCCGCGGATCGAACGCGAGGCGCGCGCGGCGAACGGTGCGGCGGCGTCGTGAGATCAGCCGTCCGGCGCATCTTCTCCGCTATGATGCTGTCATGCTGAAGCGCGGCGACATCGCTCCCGACTTTTCCGTGACCGACCACACCGGCCGGACGCGCCGTCTGTCCGACTACCGCGGCCGCAACGTGCTCCTCTGGTTCTATCCAAAGGCGGACACACCCGGTTGAACGAAAGAAGGGAGCGGGTTCCGCGACCTTTACACCGAGTTCCAGAAGAACAACACCGAGATCCTGGGGGCCTCCTTCGATCCCCAGGCCGCCAACGCGAAGTTCGCGGCGAAGCACGGGTTCCCCTTCCCCCTGCTCTGCGACGACTCGCGCGACCTCGGTCTCGCGTACGGCGCGTGCGACGCCGCGGACGCCCGGTCGGCGAATCGGGTGAGCTGCCTGATCGGACCCGATGGGCGGGTGCGGCAGATGTACCCGAAGGTGAGTCCCGGCACGCACCCGCGCGAGGTCCTCGACTTTCTCGAGGGCGCCGGCGCCTCGGGACCGTCCTCCGCGTCCTTCTGATCAGCGTGACGCGCGCGAGGCGGGCTCCGGGGCCGCGGTTTCGGAGAGGCTCTCGTAGAAGTGCCGGGCCTTCTCGACGAACCGGTCCCGAGTGAAGTCCAGCGCGCGCTCGCGCGCGCGCTGTCCCATCTCCTGACGCAGCGAGGCGTCCGACGCGATACGGGCCAGCGCGGGCTCGAGATCCTCGGCCGTCCTCGCGATGATGCCCTCGCGGCCGTCCGT
>JBBQNC010000323.1:0-3859 GCA_038329555.1 Thermoanaerobaculia bacterium | reverse complement strand
AAGCGTTCCGCCGGGCGGCTCGAGCGGATCTACCCCGAGCTGGTCCACCACTTCTCGCAGGCCGACGTCCCGGACAAGACGGTTGAATACGGACTGAAGCTCGCGCAGAAATCGCTCGACACGTTCAGCCCCGAAGAGACGGTCCGCGTGGCGAAGATCGCGCTCGAGTATCTCGAAGACGAGGAGTGGACGGGCGATCCGTCTCTCGAGGCGCACACGCGCCTGCTCCTTGCCCAGGGGCAGCGCATGGCGGGCAACGTGGACGCCGCGCTGCGGGAGGCGGAGGCCGCCGCGAAGGCGTTCGCCGACCGGAAGGAGTCCGCGCCGGCGGTCGGCGCGATGCTGTTCGCCGCGGAGACCGCGTGGCACGCGCGGCGGCCCGAAGACGCCCGCCGTTGGATCGAGCGCGGGCTCGAGGCGGCCCGCCCGGCCGGCGACAGCCAGCGTCTGAGCAAGCTGCTCGCCCTCGCGGCCGCGGTCGCGCACATGCGCGGCGAGTACCAGCAGGCGGCGGCCTACCAGGCGGAGCTCGAGACCCTCGCGCCGCGCGAGAAGTCCGCGCCGGAGGAAACCGCGAAGGGCGGGTCGCTCGTCGTGGCCATGTCGAACCCGATCGCGTCTCTGGAGCCCGGAACCTACGCGACCACCGAGGAGCACGAAGTCCTGTCGAACGTCTTCGAGACGCTCGTCACGACGGACACGGAGGGCAACCTCGCCCCGCACCTCTGCGACCGATGGTCCGTCGAGGACGAAGCGCGGACGGTGCGCCTCCACCTGCGTCCCGGCATCGTGTTCTCCGACGGCTCTCCGCTGACGGCGGCCGCCGTCAAGACGTCGCTCGAACGGTCCATCCAGCTCTCACGCGACGCGAGCCCGGCGGCGTTCGCCGCGATCCGTGGGGTGGCGGCGTATCTCGAAGGCAAGGCGCCCGAAGGCGGCGTCGAGGGAATCACGACCCCCTCCGACCTGCAGATCGAGATCGGGCTGACAGATCCGCTGCCGATCTTTCCGTCTCTCTTGACCGACGGGCGGACGTCGATCGCACTCGTGGTGCCGGCCGCGGGGAGCGACGGAGGCGGAAGCCCGGCGAAGCTCCTGGGCACCGGGCCGTTTCAGACGGTCGTTCACACGCCGGAGCACGCCGTCCTCGAGCGCAATCCGCGGTACTGGAAAGAGCCGGCGCGCCTCGACCGCATCGAGTTCCAGGCGGGACTCCCGGCTGCCGCGATCGCCGAGCGCCTCCGCTCGGGCGGGCTCGACCTCGCGCGCGACCTGCTCCCGAAAGACCTCGAAGCCGTTCTGCGCGAGCCCCGGTTCCGCGCGGGCCTGGTCGAGACGCCGAAGAAAAACACCTATTTCGCGCTCTTCAACTCCTCGACGCCGGCCGGCTCGAACGCCGCCCTCCGAAGCGCTCTCGCGAGCGCCTCGCGCGCGCAGGACTTCGTCTGGGGAGCGCTCGGCCGGTTCGCGCTTCCGGCCACCGGCCTTCTGCCTCCGGGGATCCTCGGCCACGACCCGGGGCGCCGGCAACCGCACGTCCCGCGGGAGAAGGCCGTCGCGATGATCCATGCGGCGGGGCTCCCGCTGCCCCTCCGTTTGAAGGCCGCGGTGCATCCGACCCTGCAGAATCAGTACGCCGGCCTGACCCGTGCGCTCTTCCAGATCTGGGCGGAGCTCGGCGTCGAAGTGGAGGTCGGCACGAAGACGATGCCCGAGTTCATCGAGGCCTGGCACGAAGCGCGGGACTTCGATCTCTGGATCGGACGCTGGATCGCCGACTACGACGATCCCGACAACTTCACGTTCACTCTCTTGAACTCGCGCAACGGGCGTCTGCGCAGCTACTTTTCTTCGCCGGAAGCCGACGCGATCCTCGAGGAAGCGCGCGCGGAGGCCCGCCCGGCCTCGCGGGAGAGCCTCTACCGGAAGTTCGAGCATCTGCTGGTCGAGTCCGCGGCCCTGGTTCCTCTCTTCCACGACGTCGATTACCGCATCGGAGGACCGGTGGTGCGCGGCCTCCAGCTCCACAGCACCGCTCCCTACGTCAACTACGCCGATGTCGGCAAGGCCGAAGCGCCGGCTGAGCAGCCCTCTGCGGGCAGGCAGGCCGGAGGCGGAATCCTGCAGGTGCCGGTCGCGGGGATCGTCCGGAGCCTCGACCCCTCCCTGTCGGGCACCGTGGAGCAGGCGGAGGTCTTGCCGCAGATCTTCGAAACCCTGACCTTCGCGATCGATGGAACGCGGATCGTCCCGTGGCTGGCGTCCAGCTTTTCGGTCGAAAACGACGGCACGCGCTTTCGCTTCAAGCTTCGGCCGGGCGTGCGGTTCCACGACGGGCGCCGTCTGACCGCCCGGGATGTCCGCTACTCCTTCGAGCGTCTCCTCGCGAACCCGCAGAGCGACTGCCGTTGGCAGCTGTCGGCGATCCGGGGAGCGTCCAAGTTGCTGGAGGGCACCGCTACCGACCTGGAAGGCTTCCACATCGTCTCCCCGATGGAGCTCTACATCGACCTCGAGCAGCCGGTCTCTTTCTTCCCGGCGCTCGTCTCCTACGTCGGGAGCGGGATCGTCCCAGAGGGTACGGAAACGGTCGGTTCGAGTTGGCGCGACAACGCCGTGGGAACGGGGCCCTTCCGGGTCGTCACCTTCGAGCCGGGCCGCCGGCTCGAGCTCGAGCGCTACGCGCACTACTGGCGCGACGGTTATCCCCGAAGCGACGGGATCGTCTTCCGGTTCGGCGCTTCGGCCGAAGAGGTCCGGGAGGACTTCGAGGCGGGGCGTCTCTCCGTAGCGTCCGACCTGCTGCCGGCGGATGTCGAGCGTCTGCGGCACGACCCGAGGTTCGCCTCCGGCTACCGCGAAGGGCCGAAGCTCCAGACCTATTTCGTCGTCTTCAATGTCCACCGCGGTCCGATGCGCGACGCGGAGCTGCGGCGCATTTTGATCCACGCCGTGGACGTTCCCGGTCTCGTGCGGCGAACGCTCGGGCGGCTCGCGATCCCCGCGCACGGTTTGATCCCGCCGGGCCTGCTCGGCCACTCCGCGCACAGAAAAGACGCCGGAGCGTCCACGTCGGGCGCGTCCTCGGATACCTCGATCCAGGCGACGGTCTCGCGCGAGACGGTCGAGCTCACCGTGGCGCTGCATCCGATTTTTTCCGGCGAGCTTTCCGCGCTCGCCCGGGAGGCTTCGGAGAGGTTCCGCGAGATGGGGTTCGTCCTGAAGCCCGTCAGCAAGACCATGGCGGAATACCTGGACGTCAATCGCCGGGCGGACGCGGACCTCGCGATCGGACGCTGGAGCGCCGACTATCCCGACGCGGACACCTTCGTTTACGGAGTCCTCCATTCGACGGCGGGAATCCTAGGCCGGTTCATCGCGAACCCGGAAATCGACCGCCTCATCGACCAGGCGCGGGCCGAGACCGACCCGCGCGCGCGTCACTCGCTCTACCGCAAGGTCGAAGAGATCGTGGCGCGCGAAAGCCTGCTGCTGCCTCTTTTCCACGACCAGGTCTACGCCTTCGTGCGGCCCGAGTTCGAGGGGTTCGACGTCGTCGGGCAGGCGAGCCCGACGATCAACTACGAGGAGCTCTGGTTCCGTCGGTAGGGGAGGTCGGGTGGTCGCAGAATCATCATTCGTGAAGACATCTTGCGTCGCATCCAGCACCCCTCTTTGAGCCGAACGTCCCGCCGGTGAACCAGGCTCCCGGCCGCCTTACGCATCGGACCAGTGCCGCTGTCTCAGCTGCTCGGCGGGTCCGACCTTCGAGGCCGAGATCGGGGATACGCTGGTGTGACTTTGGACCACTACCTGCTCTACTGGAAGACGTTCTGGGAAGAAAACGGTGGTCGCAGGC
>JBBQNC010000322.1:0-3884 GCA_038329555.1 Thermoanaerobaculia bacterium | reverse complement strand
GTCGCCGAAGAAGAAGAGCGCCCGATTCCAGTCGATGCCGCGGCGAAACGGGGGACGGGTCAGGCGCTCGTAGATCGCCTGGGGAGTCGATCCGCCGGCGAGCGCCACGCGGAAGACCCCCCGGTTCGCGACGGCATCCTCCGCGGCGTCGCGAAACTCGCGGGCGCCCGCCAGAGCGAGAGCGGCCTTCCCGGGAAGGACGCGCGCCTCGAACTGCGGCGGCGCCTCTCCCGGCAGCCGCGTCGCCGTCACCGTCACCATCACAATGTCCGCCAGCGCCGTCCTTCCCGCTCGAGGAATCGGTCCGCAGACTCGGGCCCCCAGGTGCCGGCCGCGTAATTCGGAAAATCGGCCGGCGGGTTGTTCTCCCAGGCCTTCAGGATCGGGGTCACGACGCGCCACGCCTGCTCGACTTCGTCTCCGCGCGTGAACAGCGTCTGGTCGCCGTGCGTCACGTCGAGCAGGAGCCGCTCGTAGCCGCCCGAGATCGGTGCGCCGAGCTTGCTGTAGGGAAAGTCCATGTAGACCGACTGCACCTGCATCACCGTGCCAGGGATCTTCGCGTCGAACTTCAGGGAAACGCCCTCGTCGGGCTGGATGCGCAGGCGAAGGACGTTGGGGTTCAGCTTTCCGGCCGCCTGGCTGAATAGCGTGTGAGGGACCCGTTTGAACTCGATCGCGATCTCCGACACCCGCTCCGCCAGGCGCTTGCCGGACCGGATGTAGAACGGCACGCCGGCCCATCGCCAGTTGTCGATCGCGAACTTCACCGCGGCGTACGTGGGCGTGTTCGAGTCCAGGCTCACCTTCTCTTCGCTCCGGTAGCCGGGCACCGGTCGTCCCTCGACAACGCCGGGGCCGTACTGGCCCCGGACGGCCCAGTCGCCGATCGAGTCCTCCGGAATGGGACGGATCGACTGCAGCACCTTGACCTTCTCCGCACGGACCGCGTCCGCCTCGAAGGCGACGGGGGGCTCCATCGCCGTCAGGGACAGCAGCTGGAGGAGGTGGTTCTGGAACATGTCCCGCACGATGCCGGCGGTCTCGTAGTAGCCGGCGCGATGGCCGACACCGACGGTCTCGGCGACCGCGATCTGGACGTGGTCGACGTACCGGTTGTTCCAGAGCGGCTCGAAGACGCCGTTGGCGAATCGGAGGACGAAGATGTTCTGGACCGTCTCCTTCCCCAGATAGTGGTCGATCCGATAAATCTGGCGCTCGCGAAAGACGGTCCGGAGCTCATCGTTCAACTGCTTTCCGGACTCGAGGTCGTGTCCGAAGGGCTTCTCCACGACGACGCGCGCCCAGCCGTTGTCGGGCGTCGCGAGGCCCTTTTCGCCCAGCCACTTCACGATCGTGGGATCGGCTTCCGGCGGCGTTGCGAAGTAGAAGATCCGGTTGCGCGGGCCGCCCCGGTGCGTCTCGATCGCGTCGAGAGTCTCCCCCAGCCGGTCGTAGAGAGCCGGATCGCCGAAGTCTCCGGCAAGGTAGCGGACCACCGACGGCAGGTCGCCCGGCCGGCCCTGGGTCGGGGGCGTGAACTCGCGGGCGCCTCCGTCCAGGTACGCGCGAAAGTCCGCGTCCGTCATGGGAGAGCGGGCGCAGCCGATGATCGCGAGCTCCGGCGAAACGGCTCCGTCGCGTAGAAGGTGCGCGATCGCGGGAGCGAGAAGACGGCGGGTCAGATCCCCGGACGCCCCGAAGATGACGAGGGTGCACGGAGGCCGGATCTCTTCCTCGGTCCGCGCCTCGCGCTCGGTTCCCGCGGTGACCCGGGGGTCGGCCGGCGCGACGGCGGCGCTCACTGGGTTTTCACCGCGTGCCCCCCGAACTCGTTGCGCAGGGCGGCATTGACTTTCGCCGCGAACGCGTCGGGCTGCCGCGAGGCGAACCTCGCGAAAAGCGCACCGGCGAGGCCCGGCATCGGGACCGCCTTTTCGATGGCGTCCTCGAGAGTCCAGCGCCCCTCCCCGGAGTCCTCGACGTAGCCTCGGATGCCCTTCAATCCGGGATCCTTTTCGAAGGCGAGAACCAGCAGGTCGAGAAGCCACGAGCGAACGACGGACCCGTGAGTCCAGAGGCGCGAGATCTGGTCGAGCTTCAACCCGTACTCGCTGCGGTTCAGCAGCTCGAAGCCCTCCGCGTAGCCCTGCATCATCGAGTACTCGATGGCGTTGTGAACCATCTTCACGTAATGCCCCGCGCCCGGCGCGCCCACGTGGGCGTATCCGTCGGGAGGCGCGAGCGTCTTCAGGGCCGGCTCGATCCGGGCGACGTGCTCGGGCGCTCCCCCGACCATCAGGCAGTACCCGTTCTCCAGGCCCCAGACGCCCCCGGAGGTGCCGGCGTCGACGAAGCCGATCCCGGCCTCGCCGAGCTCTCGGGCCCGCCGGGCCGAATCGGTGAAACGGGAGTTTCCGCCATCCACGACGACGTCCCCTCGGGCGAGGAGGGGACGAAGCGTGGCGATCGAATCGTCGACGGGCTTGCCCGCCGGGATCATCAGCCAGATCGCGCGGGGCGCCGGCAGCTTCGACACGACGTCCGCGAGCGACGAGGCGCCCGTGGCTCCGAAAGACTCCGCCTTCCTGATCGACTCCACGCTCTGGGCGTACGCCACGATCTCGTGGCCGTCCTGGATCAGGCGGCGCACCATGTTGCCGCCCATCTTGCCGAGCCCGACGAATCCCAGTTTCATTCGCTCTCCTTGCAATAATCGCCCGATGGGGTCCCCGGTCCCGGTACCGTCACCGCGGCGCCGCCAGGGCTTCCGCGACGGCCGCGTCGAGAGCGTCGAGTCCCGCCGCGACGTCCCGGCCGAGGTCGATCCGGAGCGCGCGCCGGCCGCGGGACGCGAGCGCGGCGAGGTCGCCGGCGGCCTGGGCGGCCAGGACACGCCCGAACCCCCAGGGCTTTCCGGGGATGGGAACGTCCTCGCGGGGCTCCGCCGTGATCTGGAGGAAGACTCCGGTATCCGGGCCGCCCTTGTGGAGCTGGCCCGTCGAATGGAGGAAGCGAGGACCGAACCCGACGGTCGTCGCCACGGACCGGGCGTCGCGAACCTGCAGGCGCGACCGGCCGAGCCGCCGGTCGTTCTCCCCGGAGGAGTGGATGTAGGCCATCGTCGCGAAATAGTCGCCCGGCCTGAGAGAGCCGAGAAGCCGCCGCAGGGCCTCCGCGTCGATCGGCGGTGCGCCGCGGCCGGGCGCGCGATCTCCGGCGTCGCCTTTCGCCAGGATTTCGTTCGTCCGATCCTTCGCTTCCTGGACGTTCGGCTGGTCAAAGGGGTTGATGTCCAGAAGCTTGCCGGCGATCGCCGTCGCAAACTCCCACAGGAACATCTGGCCGCCGAGGTCGAAGGCGTCGTCGACGTCGAAACGCGCGACGGGATGGCCGATCGCGGACAGCCGCGCGAGCGCCGCGTCGGACGCGTCGTCGCCCTTCGCCCGGATCGACGCGAACACGCGGTCCGCGCCATACACCTCGGGGGCGCCGAGCGGCTCGCCCTCGACCGGCAGGATCCCTCGACCCTCCTTGCCGGTGCTCTCGGCCACGAGCTGCTCGATCCACATCCCGAAACGAGGGATCGGCGCTCCCACGTCGAACGTCAGCTTGTCTCTCCCCTGGAGGGCGAGGGTGCCGATGGCCGTTCCGAGCAGCAGCCCCGGGTTGTCCGATCCGGTTCGCCGGCAGGCGTCCGCCATCGCGCGCGCACGCCGAAGGAGGAGCGCCACGTCGGCGCCGCAGAACGCGGCGGGCACCAGCCCGAAATGGGAGAGCGCGGAGTAGCGGCCCCCGATCGCCGGATCTCCGGGGAAGATGCGCCGGACCCGCCGGCGCCTCGCCTCCTTCTCGAGCGCCGAGCCGGGATCGGTGATCACGAC
>JBBQNC010000321.1:0-3894 GCA_038329555.1 Thermoanaerobaculia bacterium | reverse complement strand
TTCGTCTCTTCGGTCCTCGTTCGGGATTTCCGGACCGAGCGGCCGGACGTCTTCAGCAGCCGTATCGGCCGACGACGTCGAGGAGCCTCTCGATATCGATCGGTTTGCGCAGATAATCGTCGGCGCCGAGGGCGAGCGCCTTCAGGTCCGCGCGGCCGTCCGCGGTGACGACCACCACGGGGATGCCGGAGATGCTCGTGTTCTTCCTTTGCTCGGCGCGGAACTCCCATCCATTCATGATCGGCATCATCAGGTCGAGAAGAACCAGGCAGGGCGGCGGCGCGTCCGCGAGGTAGTCGAGCGCCTCGCGTCCGTTCTCTGCGCAGACGACGTCGTAACCGGAATCCTTCAAGAGCTGGCAGAGCGCTTCCCGCAGGTCACGGTCATCTTCCACGAGGAGGAGTTTCGGGCTATCGCCCGGCTCGCTGGCCGTCTGCATAGGATCAAGTGACGGTAAGCAACTTCCGTACCTGCCCCGTGGCCCGCGACCGTCGTCGACGGGTGCCCGTCTTTCGGGGAAAACGCCCGTTTGACGGCCCGGAATCTGGTATGGAAACTGCTCTATAGGATCCTCGAAAGGAGAGCCGTCATGCTGCTCACACTCGGAGTGATCCTGCTGGTTGCCTGGCTTCTGGGTCTCGTGGCGTTCCATGTGACGAGCTGGGCGATTCACCTCATCCTCGTGCTCGCGGTTATCGCGTTCCTCGTCCACCTCGTTTCCGGTCGCCGCAGCGTCGTCTGAGCGGGCGTCTTTCCCGCTTCGATTTCCACGCACGGGCGGCGACCGGCAACGCACCGGGCCGCCCGATTCCTTCCTCTCCGCCTGATACCCTTGCGCGCCGATGGTCCGCCGCCGGCGATCCCGCGTCCGCTTCTCCGCATTCGTCGGGGCGATCGGACTCGCGGTGTTTTTCGCCGGTCGCGGCGGAGCGAGGGCGGAACGTCCGTCCGCCGACTGGCGGACCATCGAGACGCCTCACTTTCGAGTCCACTTTCCCGCGCCCTTCGAAGCGTGGGCGTCGCGGGCTGCCGCCGCGCTCGAAGGCGTCCAGGCGCGCGTCGCGGAGTACGTCGGCTTCTCGCCGGCGCGGCGCATCGACGTGCTCGTTTCGGACCCGGAGGCGGATTCCAACGGTCTGGCGTTCCCCTATCTCGACCGTCCCTTCATCGAGCTGTGGGCCACGCCCCCGGACCCTGATGGGGGGCTCGGAGACTTCCGCGACTGGACGGAGCTTCTGGCGACGCATGAGGTCGCGCACATCGTCCACCTGACGCGGCCGAAGAATCGGCCGGGGCGACTCGCCAGGCTTCTCCCTCTCCCCGTCGGTCCCCTCTTCCTCAACTCTCCGCGATGGCTCGCGGAAGGGTACGCGACGCTCGTCGAGGGCGCTCTGACCGGATCCGGCCGTCCCTCATCGAGCTACCGCGCCACCGTGCTTCGGCGTTTCGCGCTCGAAGGCAAGCTTCCGTCGTACGGAGCGCTGGACACGACGGGCGGGTGGCTCGGAGGATCGATGGCCTATCTCGTGGGCTCGAGCTATCTCGAATGGCTCGAAGCGCGCGACGGGCCCGGCAGCCTGAGAAGGCTCTGGAAGCGGATGGCATCCCGCCGCGGAGGCGACTTTCGGACGGCGTTCCGCGCCGTCTTCGGCCGTCCGCCGGACGACCTGTACGATCGGTTTCGCGCCGAGCTCAGCGCGCGCGCCATCGACCAGGAGAAGACGCTCTCCGCGGCGGGCCTCGTCGCGGGCGAGCCGTGGCAGCGGCTCGAAGGAGGCACGGCTTCCCCCCAGGTGAGCCCCGACGGAGAGCGGCTGCTCGCGCGCCGGTCCCGGCGCCGCGGCGAAGCCTCGCTCGCGGTCTGGACGATCGAGCCGGACGCCTCCGAGCGGGACGCGGCGGCACGCCGAGGCGAGCGCGAGCGTGCGTTGCTCGCCGACCCGAACGAGGTCGCCGACAAGCGGGAGACTCCCGAACCGCGGGCCCCCAAATGGAGTCTTCCGAGGTCGAACGGGCAGTCCCCGGAAGACCCGCGGTGGATGCCGGACGGCCGGCGGGTTCTCTTCACGCGGCGCTCCCCCGGCCCCGATGGCGTGCTCCATCGAGATTTGTTCCTGTGGGAGCCCGCCTCGGGCGCCGTCCTCCGGGTGTCGCGGCTCGCCGATCTCTCCGACGCCGACCCCGAGCCGAACGGCGAGTGGGCGGTCGCGGTGCGCAACCGACACGGGCGCTCCGAGCTCGTTCGCGTGGAGCTGTCATCCGGGCGCGCGGTCCCGCTCGCGACGCGCGGGCGAGCGGAGGATCCCTGGGAAGTCTGGAGCCACCCGCGCGTGTCCCCCGACGGCCGGGGCGTGGCGGCTCTCCTCCACCGCGAAGGGGTCTGGCGGATGCAGCTCGTGAACCCCGGAGGACGGGACGAGCCGCGCGAGCTTACCGCTCCGGCCGGCGGCTCCGTGTTCGGGGCTCCCGCGTGGTCGCGCGACGGCCGGACGATTTTCGCCGCGACGGACGCGACGGGGATCTGGGAGCTCACCGCGTTCGACGCCTCGGGGGCCGCCGCGCCGGCGATCCTGACGCGCGTCACGGGCGGCGCGTTTTCCCCGGCTCCGTCCCCTGACGCGTCGTCGATCTTCTTTCTCGAGCTCACGGCGAAGGGCGTGGATCTTCGACGGTTGCCCGTGGAAAACGCGGTGGCCCGCGCTCTGGCTCCGGAGCCCCGGCTGCCCCCGGTGCTCGCGCCGCCTGCAGCGGAATCGCGTCCCGCGACCTTTGCCCCCGTCGGAGCGTCGCGACCGTACCGGTCCGTGGAGACGCACGTCGTCCGGCTCTTTTCGTCCTTCACCGCCGGGCCGGACGGCGCCTCGTATCTCGCCGGTGCCCAGGGCAACGACCTGGTCGGAAGGCTCGGCTGGTTTGTCGCTGGAGCCGCGGGCAACGCGGCCGGGCCGCGGGGCGCGACGGCGGCGATCACGTGGTCGGGATGGCCCGTCGACATCCGCGCGCAGGCGGTGAGCGCGCTCGAGCGGCCGGGAGCGCAGCGGCTCGTCGCTCGGCCGGAGCTCGACAGCGAGCGGCGCGGAGGCGCCCTCGCCGTCTCCTGGTCTTCGATTCTCCCCGCGGGGGTCGTCCGCGTGGAGGCGTGGGGCGGCGCCACGCGGGTCGAGGCCCTCGCCACGGGCCGGCGGCTCGGGAGGCTCGCCGGCGGAATCCGGGCGGAAGGCGCATGGCGCCGGGTCCGCGGGAAGACCGGAGCGGGCATCCGCGCCGCCGTCGAGGAGGAGGCGGGCCGGACGGACGGGGCGGCGTGGAGCCGGACCGCCGGAGAGCTTCGGGTGACGGCGTGGACGAGCGCGGCGACAATCGGGCTCGTCGCGCGCATGGGAACGAGCGGGGGAGCGCCGACGATCTTCGATCGATTCGCGATCGGCGGCGCGGCGTCCGCGCTCCCGCCGACATCTCTCGATCGCAACCGGATCGACAGCCCCGCGCTGCCTTTCGCGGCGCAGATCGGGGAGCGGTTCGAAGGCGGGCGGCTGGAGGTGTCGCCGTCCGGAGCGCCCTTCGTCCTCTACGGGGAGCGATGGCGCGCGTGGGACCGCGGTGCGCCTCGTCCGGATCTCGTGCGTCTGGAGGGCGTCGAAGTGCGGCTCGACCGCCTCATTCCCCTTGAGCTGCCGACGTCGCTCGCCGTTTTCGCCGGCGCCGCTCGAGTCCGGTCCAGCGTCGCCGGCTTCGACTCGGTGCGGGGATACGCGGGGCTGATCTACCGGCCGTAACGTCGCCTCCGCGCCGCTCACGCGCCGCTCCGGCTCCCGCCCCGCGAGCCTCCTCCTTCGCTTCCGCTCAGGAGACTACTCGCGGGGCGAGCGGATGGTTCGGTTCGGCGCAAAGCGA
>JBBQNC010000320.1:0-3931 GCA_038329555.1 Thermoanaerobaculia bacterium | reverse complement strand
ACCTGTCGGCGCGGCACGGCGCGATGTTACCCTTCGGTTCGAAGCCATGGGTTACGCCGACAAGAGCCTCGCGCCCGGCGAAAAGATCCTCTACCGCGCCCGCTACCACTGGATCTTCTACCGGTCCGGTCTGCTCGTCCTCTTTCTCGCCGCGCTTCTCGGCGCGGCGTCGCTCTATGCGTCCCGAATCGCCCCCGGCAGCGAGATCGCCGCGCCGGTCGGATATCTCGCGCTCGGTTTCGCGGTGCTTGCATTGATGCTGCTCGGTGCCCGCTGGGTGCGCGCGCAGCAGGACGAGTTCGTCGTGACGGACCGCCGGGTGCTCCGCGCGGTCGGGCTCGTCACCCGCGAGCACGAGCAGGCGCCGATAGAGAAGATCCAGGACATCACCGTCACGCAGAGCGGCCTCGGCCGCCTTCTCGGCTATGGGGACGTCGCGCTCGAAACGGCGTCGGAACGCGGGACGCTCCTCTTCCCCGCGATCGCGACCCCGGAGGCCTTTCGCACCGCGATCTGGGGCCGGCCGAGACCCGACGCGGCGATGGGCCTCGCGATGCCAACGCCGGCGTCTCCCGCCCCGGCGGCTTCCCCTGTGCCGACTCCGACTCCGACTCCGACTGCTTCAAGCCGCCTCGAGCAGCTCGAGAATTTGCGCCGGAAGGGGATGGTTTCGGAAGCGGAGTATGCCGAGAAACGCCGCGAAATCCTGGCGCATCTGTGAGCTGGCGCGCGTGAGCTATCCGGGAACGATGTAAACCGAACCGGGCCCATCTTCGTCCAACCCCATGTGCCAGCTCTCGAAATGATCCCCCGCCAGACGGATCCCGGCGTCGACGAGGCCCTCCTGATCCGGGAGGTCCGGGCGGGGAAGGTGGAGTCCTTCGAGTATTTCGTTCGGAAGTACCAGCGGCGCATCACGCGGCTGGCGTACCGGCTCCTCCGCGACGCCGGCGAAGCCGACTGCGCGGCCCAGGAAAGCTTCCTCCGGGCGTATCAGAACTTGAACGACTTCCGCGAGGGCTCGACCTTCGAGACGTGGGTCACGCGCATCTGCATCAACTGGTGCAAAGACCGACTGAAGAGGCGGCGGCTGGTCTTCTACTTTCACCAGGGTCCGGCGGAGAACGACGACGACGAGCCGGGGCCGCACGACACCGCCGCCGGGGACGAGCCTTCTCCGGAAAGACGCGCGATCTCGCGCGAGATCCGTGAGCGGCTGCGCCAGGCGATGGAGTCGCTCTCTCCGCGGCAGAAGACCGTCTTCGTCCTGAAGCATTTCGAGGAGCTCTCCATCCCGGAGATCGCGGACCTGACCGGTCTCGATTCGGGGACCGTCAAATCGCACCTCTTCCGGGCAGCCCACAAGATCCGTGAGCGGCTCGGCGAATTTCGGAAGGCATGACATGCACGAAGCGAGATCGACGACGCACCTGACGGACGCCCAGTTGTTCGGCCTGGCCATCCCGGCGGCCGGCGCTCCGGAGGCGCTGCCGTCGCACCTCTCCGATTGTCTGGCCTGCAGCCGCGCGCTCCAGGAGTGGAAGGGCGCCGTGCGGGAGCTCGCCGGTGAGATGGGCCCAATCGGCGCGCGCACCCCGGAAGCGTGGGCCGAGGCGGAGGATCACACCATGCGTTCGATCCGGCGCGCCGGATCCGTGCGCCGCGGAACGCCGCTGCGGTGGGGCGTTGGGATCGCGGCGTCGCTCCTCCTGATCGCCCTGGCGGTTCCCATGCGCCGCTCCAGTCCCGGCGCGCCTTCCGGCGCCGGAATCGCCGCGTCGGAACTTTCCCCCGAGGACCAGGCGGACGACGCGCTTTTGAGAGACGTCGCGCGGCTAGCCCGCGCCGACGAGACGGGCGGATCGTGGGACTCCCTCGTTCCCGAGCCCGGAACCGCCAGCCGCGAGGAGGAACGCCTGTGAGACCGACGACAATGTCCCGCGTCCGCATCTTTCTGGTCGCCGCAACACTGGCCGGGTTCGCTCTGCCCGCCGTTTCTCAGCAGGGATTCCCGGACGGCAAGTGGTGGAAGCGGCCGAGGCTGATGGCCGAGCTCAACCTGTCGTCGGAGCAGTCCCGCGAGATCGAGAAGATCTTCGTTCATTCCCGCACGCGCCTGATCGACCTGAAGGCGGACCTCGAGAAGAAGCAGCTCGCGCTTCAGTCGTCGATGGAGGACCGCGCCGCCGACCGGCGCACCGTCGAGAAGGAGATCGAGCAGGTCGAGAACGCGCGGGCGGAGCTCCAGAAGGCGCGCGCCGTCATGGTTCTCGACATCAAGCAGGTCTTGAAGCCGGATCAGTGGGAGCATCTCCTCCAGATGCAGCAGGAGATGAAGGAGCGCCGGATGATGGCGAAGGAAGGGCGGCAGAACGGATACCGCCAGGGACCGGGACGCAACGGGGCGAGGACGCCGAGAGGCGAATAGAAAGAGTTATCAGTCGTCAGTTTTCAGTTGTCAGTTCCAAGGAACCGAGGACCGAAAAGCCGAGACCGGGAGTCGCCCAGGAGGGCTACCTCTCGAATTCTTCGTACTCGAGACGGAGCCTGCCGGCGAACTCGAGCATCGTGCGGCGGCGGTCCTCCGCGATTTCGCGCGCTTTCGGGGTTCGCAGCTCCACTCGCGCGGCCTCCTCGATCTCTGACGCCATCTCCAGAAAGTCGAGCCGCTCGCGGTATCCCTCGACGAGGCTCCTCGCGACGCCGTACGCTCCGAGGCGGTCGAGCCGGACGGCGTCGTGCACGATCGTTTCTTCCGGAGTGCGCGGGTCCGTGTCGAACCGCGTCAGAGACCGGAAGAGGCTGGAGATCGTCCTCGCCGGAAATCCTTCGGAGGCCAGGAACAGCTCCGTGCGGCTCCGGTGGCCCATGCGCGAGACCCATTTCTCCTGTCCGGAAAAGACGGCGAGCAGAAAGAGCAGATCCGGGTCGATGTCCACCCTGTCGCTCGCGACCAGGACCGCGGCGGAAACGGCGCGCCGGACGTCCCCGTAGTTCGTGACGCCGTCGAGCCCGACGGCCATCGGCTTGACGTAATCCTCGACGCGCTTCCGACCGCTGGAATCCACGCGGGCGATGCTACGTCAGCCGCGTTTTCCTTCCGTCTTTCGGCGCGCTCGGCCTCCCGCCTCCGCCTTCCGCCTACCGCCTCCCGTCCTCGGCTACATCACCTTCCCGCCGTCCACGCGAAGGATCTGTCCGGTGATGAAGGCCGGGCCCGAGCAGAGAAAGACGACGGCCTGCGCCACGTCCTCCGGCTCTCCATTCCGCCGCGCCGGCACCGACTTCGCCAGGCTCGCCTCGTCTTCCGGGGGCGTTCCTTCCGGAGGGAGCACGACGCCGGGGGCGACGCCGTTGACCGACACCTCGGGCGCCAGCTCGATCGCGAGCGCGCGGACGAGTCCTTCCACCGCCGCCTTGGAGACGGAGTGCGCGAGGTAGTTGCGCACGGGCCGCGCGGCGAGAAAATCGGAGATGAGGACGATCCGTCCGCGCCGCCGGCGCAGAGTGGGGGCTGCGGCGCGCGCCAGCAGGAACCCCGATCTCGCGTTGACGTCCAGGGCGGAGTCCCAGAGCTCGGCGGTCGTCTCCGCGATCGACGCGCGATGGAAGTTGGAAGCCGAGTGGACGAGGAAATCGAGGCCGCCGAGGCCGCGCAGCGTCTCTCCGACGACCCGCTCGCACGCTGCGGGATCGCCGAGATCGGCCTCGATCGAGACCGCCCGGCGGCCCAGCGCCTCGATGGCGGCGCAAACCTCTCGCGCCGGGGCGGCGGAGGAGCGGAAGTGCACGGCGAGGTCCGCCCCTTCTCGGGCGAGCGCGAGCGCGATCGATCGTCCCACCCGGACTGCGCCGCCGGTGACGAGCGCCACGCGGCCGGAGAGGGGCAAATCGGGCATGCCGGATCGTAACCTTTCGCCGCAAAAGACCG
>JBBQNC010000319.1:0-3949 GCA_038329555.1 Thermoanaerobaculia bacterium | reverse complement strand
CGCGCCCGGCCTGACCCTTTGAATCGTCGTTCGAAACGCTCGCGGTCGTCCAGGCGCCGATGATCGGCTGACCGGGAAGAGCGAGACACTGAGTCGGGACCTCCAGCGCGAGGGTCGTGACGCTTTTCGCCGCGAGGTCGTTCAGTTTGCCGTCCCGCGGGCCGAGGATATTCATGTTGAAGAGATCGAACGCTTCCGAGACGTCGATGACGAATCCCTCGCGACGCTGGCCGACGAAAACACGGCCCGGAGCGGAACATCCGGGGATCTGCATGTCGTAGACATGGTCGTCGGCGTACGTCTGGTAAGCCGTGGGGTCGTTGTCTCGGATGGATTTGTCTCCGATCCGATCGACCGGCTTCAGAAACGTGCTGGCGCCGATCGGGAAAACTGGCTGCTTCTCCGCAGTTTTCCGGCTGCCGCGGATCATGCTCAGGGTGTAGCTCTCGACGACATTCAGATTCGCATGATCGGAGACGCGGGGCCCGATCGGGCCGAGGTTGAGGACCGGGACGGGGAGCTGCTTGTCTCCGACACCGATCTTCAGGTTCCTCGACTGGTTCCTGAACTGGAACTGAAACGTGATGTCTTCCTTGGCATCCCCGTTGTTATCCACGTGGATCTCATAGATGGCGTCCGGGTCCAGCATGTAGAAGTTCGGGCCCCCTGCGGGGTCCTGAAACGGCTGGTAGTTGGCGAGAAGGGTCACGTACCCCGCCCGACCGGGCTCATAGCTGCGAAACATGTAGAAATCCGTCGCATCGACTTTCGGAGACTTGGTGATTGCCGGTGCTTCGCGATGACTCGAAGCGATCGCCGGTGTGGCGACCCAGCACAAAAAACCCGAAAATACGATTGTCGACGCCCGACCCAAAACCTTCATGGGCACGTCCTCCGGAAATGGTTAATCAGCAGCTCTGGAGAACGACTCCCCAGAGATCTGCCCTCAGTACGGAGACGGCCGGCGAGATGGATCTCCCGTCGGAAAAAAAGGAGGCCGGGGCAACCTCCCGAAAGTCGCGACGCGCCTTCGCACGTTGAAACCGGACGTGAGTGGTGAGCCGTGTAGGACTCGAACCTACAACCTAGAGATTAAGAGTCTCTTGCTCTACCAATTGAGCTAACGGCCCACGGAGCGCGGAGGATATGCGATCGGGACCGCCCAAGCAACCGACAACTGGGACTGAAAACTGAAAACTCAGAACTGAGAACTCTTTCTCATCCCCCGCCGACGAATTCCACCACCTCGAGAACGTCGCCGGAGGCGAGGGCCGTCGACGCGTACGACGCCTTCGGGACGATCTCCCGGTTGCGCTCGACCGCCACGCGCGGAGTCTGAATTTCGAGTCTCTCCAGCACGGAGGCGACCGACGCGCCCTCCGGAAGGTCGAGGTCCTCGCCGTTGACCCGCACACGGACCGCGCTCAGTTTTTCCTCCGCACGGGAAACTTGAATTCCGTGCTCCCGATCGGAGAGCTGACGCGGATGACCGCGGCCGCGGCGCCCTCCCCGAAGGAAGGAACGGCGACCGAGATCGGGCACATTCCGTCCGACGCGGTCTTCCCCTGGAACACGACCTCGGGCTTCGAGACGGTCGAGAGGATCCGGATCTGCACCGCGGCGCCCGCGACGGGCTGCTTCGAAAGAGACGAGACCGCCTTCATCCGCAGGGCCGTCTCCTTGCCCGACACGAACTCGGGAACGGGCGAAAACGAGCAGTCGATCTGGTCATGGGAGAGCTCGGAGGCGAGGTAATCGAGAATCACCTGGTCGAGGGTGCGGTCGCCCGGGGCGTTCTGGTCCGAGTCCTCCGTCTCGCCCGAGGCGTCGTCGTCGGAAGCCGGGGAGTCCGGGTTCTTGAGCGCCCCGTTGGGGCCGTCGAAGCGGCCCCTCTGGATCGCGGCGATCATCGTCCGGTGCTGCTGCTCCATCAGCTCCTGAACGGCCTTGTCGTCCCGGCCTCCCTGCACGACGTCGGCATAGGAAGTCTTGCGCGTCGCGAGGATCTGGCCGCCGACGTAAATGAGCGATTCGATGTGGGGAGACGTGTCGCCCTTGTCTTCCGTCTGGATGTGGAAGACGCGGTTGTTGTGCTTGACGTCCGTGTTGTAGCCGGTGATCACGCGGCGGCGATTGTAACGTGCGGCCCGCGGCCGTCCGGGTTCAGACGAGCTCGAACGCCGCCGTGAAGTGGCGCAAAACGGGCGCCTGCCGGGCGATCCGGATCCCGCGGACGGTCTCCGGGCGATGATGGATCCGCACGAGAACGTCCGCCACATACTCGAGGTGGCTGTTCGTGTAAACGCGCCGCGGGACCGCCAGGCGGACGAGGTCGAGGTCGGGGAGAATTTCTACGCCGGGGCGCGCCGGGTCCGGGCGGCCGAACATGACGCCGCCGATCTCGACGGCTCGGATTCCTCCCTCGAGGTACAGAGCGATCGTGAGCGCCTGCGCCGGGTACTGCGCCGGAGGAAGGTGAGGCGCAAACGCGCGCGCATCCACGTAAACCGCGTGGCCGCCGATCGGCTCGACGACCGGGACTCCGGCCGCCGCCAGCGCCTCGCCGAACTCCGTCACCTGCCCGACGCGAAACGCGAGGTACTCCTCATTCAGCACCTCCCGCAGCCCGATGGCGACGGCTTCGAGGTCCCGTCCCGCGAGCCCGCCATAGGTGGGAAATCCTTCGATCAGGATGAGCTTGTTCTTCAGCCGCTCGACCCAGGTTTCGTTCCGCAGGGCCACGAAGCCGCCGATGTTCGCAAGCCCATCCTTCTTCGCGCTCATCGTGCAGCCGTCCGACAGCGAAAAGATGTCGCGCACGATGTCCGCGACCGGGCGGCCAGCCTGTCCCGCCTCCCGCTCCCGCACGAACCAGGCGTTCTCGGCGAAACGGCACGAGTAGATGAACAGCGGGACACCGTACCGGCGGCAGATTTCGCTCGTCCCGCGCACGTTCTCGAGCGAGACCGGTTGCCCCCCGCCCGAGTTGTTCGTCAGGGTCAGAAAGACCACGGGAACCCGGCCGGGATTGTCCGCAAGGCACGATTCGAGCCGGGAGAGGTCCATGTTCCCCTTGAAGGGATGCGGCGCGCGCGGGTCCCTGCCTTCCGGGATGACGAGATCGACCGCGGTGCCTCCGTTGACCTCGACGTTCGCCCGCGTCGTGTCGAAGTGGGTGTTGTTGGGCACGATGTCGCCGGGGGCCAGCGTCGAGAAGAGGAGGTTTTCCGCGACCCTCCCCTGGTGCGTGTGAATCACGTGCGGGAGGCCGAAGATGTCGCGGACGGTCTGCTCGAAGCGGAAGAAGTTGCGGCCGCCCGCGTACGACTCGTCGCCGCGCATGAGGCCCGCCCACTGCGAGTCGGACATCGCCGACGTGCCGGAGTCCGTCAACAGATCGATGTAGATGTCCTCCGACGCCAGGCCGAATACGTTGTAGCCCGCCGCCTTCAGCCGCTCGGCCCGCTGCTCAGGGTCGATCCGCCGGATGGACTCGACGCCTTGACGCGCCACGGCTCGGGGGAGAATCGGGACATGGGGGGAAGCTATCAGCTCGACGGGTTCTCAGTTTTCAGTTTTCAGTCTTGCGTCTGTTCGCGCTCAACTGACAACTGATAGCTGATGACTCACAACTACGCCGGCGGCGGCGTGGTCGCCGGCGTCACCTTCTTCGGATCCTGCCGGCGAAAGACGAGCCGGGTTCTGTGGCCGCCGTCCTTCTGGACCGTCATCGTCTCGCGCACCCAGACCTGCCGGTCCTCGGACAGGCGCCACACGCTGCGCTGCACGGCCGCCCGCGGGTTCTCGTCCGTGCCGGCGACGACTTCGAGCCAGAGGGACTTCGCGTCCTTGCCCCATTTTGCGGTCAGGGTTCCCCGCTCCTTGCCGAGCGCTTTCTCGTACGTGCGGCCGTCCACGACGACCTCTTCCGCCAGGACCCGCGCCCGCG
>JBBQNC010000318.1:0-3967 GCA_038329555.1 Thermoanaerobaculia bacterium | reverse complement strand
GAAGCCGTAAGTCGAAGGAATCAGGGTACCTGGGAGACCGAGTCCGGGGGACGTTCAGCGGCCGAAAGAAGGGTTCTTCCCATGACCGAGGCCGACTCCCTACGGGGGCACACCCGGCGCCTTGACGGCCGGCTGCTCTCCCTCCGCCTTCCGCGCGAGCGGACGCCGCGGTGGCTTGCGTGCGGAAGCGACGGGGATGCCCGCGTTGGCCGTGAAGGGAAGCCGGACGCCGACGACCTCGGTCTCTTCGGCTCTGCCGCCGAAGGAGATAGTCACGGTTCCGTTTCGGAAGGTCTTGTAGCTCCAAGGCTCGCGCGGACAGATGCTCGCGCCGAGAGTCGTCAGCTTGCCGGGCCACGATCTCCGCCGCGAGGCGGCTCTTTCGGCGCGCGCATCCAGGACGAGGGCCGTCAGCTCCTGGTCGATCATGACGCGCCGGGCTCTCTCGAAGGCATTGATCAAGTTTGGGAACGAGTCGGCGGTCAACGTCATCTCGTCGGACATCTCCGCGATCGCCGCTTCCTCCACGATCTTCCGGAGACCGCCGGAGGTCCAGACGCAGGGGTCGCTGCCGACGAGGGCGTCGCGGACGCGGCGCCACATCCTGCCGAATCCGCCATCCTCACCCGTCAGACCCGAGATATCCGATTCCCCGAGCCACACCTCGTTCGCGATGACCGCGGCGAGACCGTCCAGCGGTCGCGAGCTGCGCAGGCGATCCGACCAGCCGTACGCCGGAGAGTCGATCTTGCGCAGCGCTCCGGCCTGCAGACGCGCCGCCGCCACGGCCAGGAGCTGGGAGATCAGCTCCGGCCGCGCCGAGAGAGCGTCCAGGAGCCGCCACGAGGCTTCGAGCGTCTGAAGCGCGGGCTCGACGTCGCCCCGCTGCGTCTGAACGAGCGCGCGCGCCACGAGAAGCCTCTGCAGCCTGAGCTGGCCGAGGAGGTTCTGAGGCGACGCCTGCTGGCGGAGGGTGACGTCCAAATCCCATGCGATCTCGCGGTCGCCCGACGTCGCGGATCGGATGGATTCCAGAACCGGATCGTTCTCCTCGAGGAAGGCTACGAGCGCCGGAGGCGGGACGCCAACCCGCTCATCGACGCTCTTCAATTCTCGATCGAGGAAGCCGGCGATCGCAGGGATGAGCGTCGCGTACGCTCGAATCGCCTCGGACGTCGGGTGGTCGTGCTTCGGCTCCTTCTCTTCGGCTCGCGCCAGGTCGACTCCGATGGACGCGGCCAGCCTCTCGAGCTCCAGGGCCGCGGCGGTCGTCGAGGTCTTCGGGTACATGGCCTCGAACGCCGCGCGCGTCGATGCGGGCTCCGGCGTCGCGCCCCCGGCCGCGAGGAATCGGGGAAGGGCGAACCCCGCGAGGAGCGCGACCGCGACGCGGAACGTCACGGCTCGAACTCGAAGCCCGCCCCGGTCAGGGACTTCCGGGCCGCTTCCGCGTCGGCATCCTTGACAAGGACGTAGTCCGTGTCGTGCGTCGAGAGCGCGAAGACGGGGACTCGCGCCTCCGCCAGCGGACCCACGACGGACAAGAGCACGCCGGTCGCATCGAATGGAAGCGGACCGGCGAGACGGAAGGCGCGCCACCCGGCCTCGACGGACGCACCCGGCGGGGCCGCACCCTCCTCGCACACGATGGAAAGCTCCTGGTCGGTCCGGGTCACGGAGAGGAAGCCTCGCGACGAGGGAGGCAGCATCGGGAACGACGACGCGGGATCGAGGCGGCAGACGGCGTAACGACCCTCGAGCCAGGTGAGCCGTCGCCAGGGAGCCAGGCGGACCGCGCTCGCGTCCGCGCCGCCGCTCAGTCTTCCGCCCGCCGTTCGAGCTCGATGCGGTGGTACTCGGACAGCGCCCGGCGGACGATCTTTCGCAGATTCTTCAACCGCTTCTGGGCGCGCTCCCTCTCGCGGTCGGCGAGCCGGGCGCGGCGGTAGAACAGGATTTCGCGCCACAGGTTGTCGACCGCCTTGCGCCAGCGCTCCTGCGCCAGCGTCGCCTGGAGCTGCATCGCTCTGTCCAGGGGGTTACCTCCGCCCGAATTTTATCAGCTCGGCGAGCCGGTTGGCGCCGTGGATTGCGCGCGTGGGCGGGCTTCGCCACCCGGACACTCACTTCGCCGGCAGGCGGCGGACGGCGGCCTTCAGGTCCTTGACGAACAGCGCGAGCTCGCGGCGTCGCGCGGCGGCGTCGGGCGCCCGGAGGATCGACGAGGGATGAACGGTCGCGAGCACCCGGGGCGCAAGAGGCGAGGCGACGGGGACGCCCCGGCTAAGCGTGACGCGGAAGGCCTTCCCGAGGAGCGCCTGCGCCGCCGTCGCGCCGAGGCAGACGAGCACGTCGGGCTTCACGACGGCGAGCTCGGCGTCCAGCCACGGACGGCACGCCGCGATCTCGACCGCGTTCGGCTTCTGGTGGATCCGCCTCTTGCCGCGGGGCTCCCACTTGAAATGCTTCACGGCGTTGGTGAGGTAGACGTCGTCCCGGTCGATCCCGGCGGCGGCGAGCGCCTGGTCGAGCAGGCGCCCCGCGGGTCCGACGAACGGGCGGCCCTCGAGGTCCTCCCGGTCTCCCGGCTGCTCGCCGACGAGCATCATCCGCGCCCGTCGCGGCCCTTCCCCGAAGACGGTCTGCGTCCCCCGCTTCCAGAGATCGCACGCCCGGCAACGGGCCGCGGCGGCTCGAAGCGCGGGGAGCGTCGGCTTCGGCGGCACGAGCGGGGCGGCGGAATCCCGCGTCCCCGGCAGAGTTCTCGGCACCTCCGGAGGCGAAGCACGAGCCGCGCCAGCGCATCCCGCCTCTGCTACCGTGGAGTTCGACTGACCACGCACCCAGGACCCGCCGCGGCGCCCTCCGGCGTGGGCGCCGACGTCGCCGAGCCGCTTCCCGACGGCTCCGTCGCGCTGCGCTGTCCGTCGGCCAAGCGGGGATGGTCGTCGCGCACGCCGAGAGGCCCGAGCTCGCCCGAACATCCGGGAACGGCCGTGCGCTGGGGAGACACCATCTGGGAGGTCCGATCGGTGGAGCCTCTCGACGGCGCCGCGGTGCGCTACCTCCTCGCGCCATGGCCGGATCACTCCGCGATCCGAACGATCGTGAACTACGATGTGGCCGCCGAGGAACTCCGGATCTCGGAGCGCACTTCGAACGCGACGAGCGTTCGCAGCCGACCGCTCGTCCTGCTGCTCTCGCCTCTGCTCGGACATCTCCCCGGGGTCGTCCAGAAGAGGATCGAAGCGCGGTACGCCGTTTCTGGGGGCACGATGACCCTCGTCTCCGCCGCTCCCCTTCTCGCCGTCGGCGCGGCGGGCGGACTCTCGGCCATGGCCGGGATGTTCGGCGCGTCGCCTCTCTTCGCCAGGGTTCCCAGCCCGTTCGTCTCCGCATACCTGACCTTCGAGTCGAGCCTCCGGATCTACCACGCCGCGATCCAGGGCGAGCGGTGGGATCGTTGCCGGGCTTCCTCCTGTGGCGGCTGGCGACCGCTCTTTCCAAGACCCGCGCTCCGGCCCCAGGCGAGAAGCCCGTCGACGCGGACGGATCCTCGGGCGTCCGACACTCTCACCGCGACCGGTTCCTCGTCGGGGAGCCGCTGTGGTCCCTGCTTCCCGCGGCCGACCAGGATCTCCTTCGCAGCCGCTTCGGGTTCGAGGCGCTTCGCTGGGGGCGCGTCACGGCGGCGACGCTCTTCGTCGTGGGCGCCGCCAACGCGCTTGCCTCGGCCGCCGCGTTCGCCGCCGGGCTCGGGGGCGTCGTCGACGGCCTCTGGCTCGCCGCCGGCCTCGCCCTGTGCGGCGAGCAGGTCTTCCGCTGGGGGGAGAACCGCCTCGAAAGGCCGCGCGGGAGTGCGCTCGGCTGGATCGTGCGGCCTCTGGCCCGGCCCTTGCTTTCGCCCCGCCCGAACTGAGCCCGGCCGCAGTGACCGGCCGGCATTCGGAGGTCCCGATGTCGAGAG
>JBBQNC010000317.1:0-3970 GCA_038329555.1 Thermoanaerobaculia bacterium | reverse complement strand
CAGCGGCCGGAACGAACGGCGCGCGTTCGTTCGTTCCGCCGTTCGGTTTCGAGAAGAAACGGCTCGTCGGGCGGAGAGGTTAGAGTTCGGGGGTGCCCGTCCGCGAGCCACCGGCCCCCTCGGATCCGTCCGTCCGCACCGGCTCCGATCGAGTTCAGCCGCCGGAGCCGGAGCCGGATGAGCGCGTCTTTCTCGAGGGCCCCAAGTCCCGGGGGCGCGAGCTCTACTCGGTACTCAAGATCCTCTGGGAGCTCGTCAAGGGTTTTCGAGCGCTCCATTTCGTGGGCCCGTGCGTCACCGTCTTCGGATCGGCGCGTTTTCCGGAAACACACCCCTACTACGAGCTCGCCCGAAAGGTCGGGTCGGCGCTCGCCCGGATGGGTTTCACCGTGATGACGGGAGGCGGGCCGGGCATCATGGAAGCGGCCAACCGCGGCGCGCGCGAGGCCGGCGGTCCGTCCGTGGGCTGCAACATCGTCCTGCCGACCGAGCAGAAGTTGAACCCCTACCTCGACACCTACGTGACGTTTCGGTACTTCTTCGTCCGCAAGGTGATGCTCGTCAAGTACTCGTACGCGTTCGTCGTCATGCCGGGGGGCGTCGGAACGATGGACGAGCTCTTCGAGGCGGTCACGCTCATCCAGAACAGGAAGATCGAGAGCTTTCCGGTCGTGCTGATCGGGCGGGACTACTGGAAGCCGCTGGTCGCCTTCCTCGAGGAGATGGTCCAGGTCGGCACGATCAGCGCGCAGGATCTGGACCTGCTCCTCTTCACGGACTCCGTCGAGGAGGCCATGGCGCACATCGAGAAGCATGCGATCGAGCAGTTCGGGCTCGTCCGCCGGAAGATCCCCTCGAGCGCACCGGACCTCGGCGAGGGGCGGATGCGGAGGAAAGCGGCGCGGCGCTGAGGCCGCGCCGCCGCCCGCTCAGCTTCCTCCGGTGTAACCGGGCCCGCGCAGCGCCCTGCCGGGCGTTTTCCCCGTGATCTTTCCCTGGTCGACGACGAGAACGCCGTTGACCGCGACGAAGGGAAAGCCCTCGCTGTACTGATTCGGCTCGGTGAACGTCGATCGGTCGCGCACGCGCTCCGGATCGAAGACCGCGAGGTCGGCGGGGAACCCGATCTTGACGAGCCCCCGGTCCGTCAGGCCGGAAGCCTCCGCGGGGAAAGAGGTCATCTTGCGGACCGCCTCTTCGACCCGCAGCACCTTTTCGTCGCGGACGTAGTGCCCGAGAATGCGCGCCGCCGAGCCCCAGCCGCGCGGGTGCGATCCCTCCTTCGACAGGATGCCGTCCGTCGCGTGCGCGCCGGAATCGGTGCCAAAGGCGACGAGGGGATGCGCGAGCGCCGCCCGCACGTCGGCCTCGTCCATGATCGAGATGATGCACGACGTGTTCGCGCGGTCGGCGACGACCACGTCGAGCACGACGTCGCGCGGGTCCTTCTTCTGCTGTTTCGCGATCTCCGCGAGCGTCCGGCCCTCGAGAGCCTTCAGCGAAAGATCGAGAACACTCGCGATCATGATCCCTTCGGCGCCGCCGGCCCCCGCGTACTGGTTCTCCCACTCCGTCGTCGCGCGGTCCATGTCCGCCTTGACCTTTTCCCGAACGGCGGGGTCGGCCAGGCGCTTCAGAAGCGCTTCGCGTCCGCCCTCGCGAACCCAGGGGGGCAGGCAGGCGTCCAGCCCGTTCGACGCCCGCGTGTAGGGGTACTGGTTGGCGGCGACGTCGATCCCCGCGCTTCGCGCGTCCTCGATGCGCTTCAAGACCGACGGCATCCGCCCGAAGTTCGGCTTGTATGCCGTCTTCAAGTGCCAGATCTGCGTTCGGATGTTCGCTTCGCGCGCGATGCGGAAGACCTCGTCCAGGGACGCGTCGATGCGGCCCGACTCCGAGCGCTGATGCGTGAAGTAGGCGCCGCCATAGCGGGCCGCCACCTTCGCGAGCGCGATCAGCTCTTCCGTCGACGAATAGATGTTGGGGATGTACTGAAGGGACGAGGAGACGCCGAGGGCTCCCTCCTTCATCGCGCGGTCGACGATCTCCTCCATCCGTGCGATCTCCGCGGGCGTCGCCGGGCGGTTCTCCCGGCCCACGGCCATGGCCCGGACGCCTCCGGATCCGACGAACGTGGCCATGTTCACCGCGGTCCCACGCCGTTCGAGGGAGCGGAAATATCCGTCGAGCGTCGTCCAGTCCGGAGTGACGCCATATTTCTTCCAGGTGTCGCGGCCCTCTTCGAGAGCCTTCGGGTCGAGCGGAGCGATCGAGTCCCCCTCGCCCGTCACCTCGGTCGTGATGCCCTGCGTGATCTTGGAGGCCGCGCGCGGATCGACGAGCACGTTGTATTCGGACTGGCCCAGCAGATCGATGAACCCCGGCGCGACGATCAACCCCTTCGCGTCGATCCGGCGTTTTGCGGCGCGGCCAGCGAGGCGGCCGATCGCAGTGATCCGTCCGTCGCGCACGGCCACGTCGGCCGAGAAGAGCGGCGCCCCGGTCCCGTCCGCGACGCGGCCGCCCTCCAGGACGAAGTCGTCCGGCGCGGGCGGTGACGCGGCGCTCCCGGATCGACAGAGAAGCAGAGCGAGCGAGAGCGAGGCGATCGCGGCGCGAGAAAAGAGTTTGTTCATGGGCGGGAGTCTATGATCCCCGGATGCGGATCGTCCCGGCGTGAGGGCGCCGCGCGGGAGTCGGCGAAGAGAAGGGCTCCGAACGGCGCGCGCGCCGTCGACGCCGAGCGGGGACGCGCGGAGATCGTCTTCCGGACAGGTATCCCCGTGGACGAAGTCCTTCAGGCTGTGCGGCGGGCCGAGAACGGGCGGGGAGCTCGACGTGCCTACCGTTCGGAACGGATCGCGTTCCGCAAGACCGCGCCTTCCGGCCGGATCGGGCGAGGTCCGTCTCCTTTGCGTGCGACCTCCCTCTGCATTCGCGATGGGGGCAGCCGCTCCTGATGCGCCCGGGGCGATCGCGCACGCCCACGCGGCGGACGGGTGCTGCTTGCGGACGTCGAGAAGGCCGCGGCTCTCTATCGGGACGCCGTCGCCGGGCTGGCGGAGAAGGGCGAGGGATACCTCGAGCCGTCCCCGGGCCGGGATCCGTAGCGTTTGCGGCGCGAAAGGCCCTCCGACGGTTCACTTTGCGTTCACTCGTCCTGCCATAGGCTGTGCGGGTATAGAGGAGGATCGATGAAACCCGTCGCCGCCGCATCGCTCCTCCTCCTGGCGCTCGCGTCCCCCGCGTCGGGCGCCGCGTCCCCCGCTCCACTCACGCCGGCTCCGCGCGCGAAGGCCCACGGGGTGCCGCTCTCGGGCCGCATCTCGCGGATCGACCGGGCGAAGATGACGCTGCTCGTTCGCGACGCCGCGGGCCGCGAGACCCCCCTCTCCTGGACGGCCGCGACGAAAATCAACGGCGGCGAGCTGAAGACCGGCGAGGCGGTGACGCTCCGCTATCTGGACAAGGACGCGAAGCACATCGCGACCTACATCCGGATCAATCCTCCCGCGGGCGCGACGCCGCGGCCGGCGACGCCTTCCCCGGCCGCCGCGAGCCCCACGGCCCGCCCGGTCTAGGTCCGGGCGAGCACGCCCGGGGACGCGGGCGCCGGGATCGCGGGCATCACGGCGCGGAAGACGGCTCCCCCTCCCGCGCGGGCCTCGACCACGACGCGCCCCTGGTGGGCGCGGACCACCTGCTCCACGATCGCGAGACCGAGCCCCGATCCCTCCGGGTTCTCCCTTCGCGCCGGATCGAGCCGGACGAATCGGTCGAAGATCCGCTCCCGCTCGTCGGGGGCGATTCCCGGTCCGCGGTCCCTGACCTCCACGAACGCCTCGTCACCCTCGGTCCCCGCCGTGACCTCGACGACGGTGCCGGGCGCGGTGTAGAGGACGGCGTTCGCGACGAGATTGGCGACCAGGCGAAGCAGGCCCGCCCGTTCGCCTCGGACCCAGCCCGCCCC
>JBBQNC010000316.1:0-3975 GCA_038329555.1 Thermoanaerobaculia bacterium | reverse complement strand
ATCGCCGCGGAAGAATGGGGTCAGACCCGAAATCCTGATTTCGCGGCCCTGCTGCGCTACGTCCACGAGATTCCAGTCCGAGCGGCAATCGTCGGCCGGGCCGAGGAGTACCCGTGGTCGAGTGACCACTATTTCCGGGGCAACCCGTCGCCGACCTGGCTCGACCTCGACAGGGTGTTATCGATGATGGGTCCGACCCGAACGGCCGCCGTCTCCCGGTACCGTCGGCTGATGGGTGAGCCCGCCGATTCAACCTACGAGCACCTCCCCGCCATCGAAGGGGTCGTCAAGGGAGGGAAGGAGTTCGCCCAATCCGCCTGACCACGGATTCGGATATACAATATATAGATTGTGAACGATCTCGAGAAGGCGGCCCGGCTTCCAGTCGGACCCAGGCGGACGGCCGCGATTGCCGCCTGGATTCAAGGATTGTTCGTGGAGCGAACCCCCGTGCTGGTCGGCGGCGCTGCCGTGGAGCTCTACACGGGCGGGTCTTACACGACCGGCGATCTCGACTTTGTCGGGCAGGTACCTTCGGCGGTTGCCCGCGCTTTCGAGAAGGAAGGTTTTCGCAAGGAGGGGCGGCACTGGGTCCACGACGGCTTCGAAATCTTCATCGAGTTCCCGGGTTCGGCCGTTTCTCCCGAAGAGACGACGGCTTTCCTCGAGATCGAAGGGATTCGAGTGCTGACCTTGAGCCCCGAAGACATGATTGTCGATCGCCTCGCCGCGTGGAAGTTTTGGCGCTCCGCAACCGATGGAGTCAGCGCCTATCTGATCTGGCGCGCCCAGGCGCGTCGGCTCGACCTGAAGCGTTTGGCGTCCATTGCCCGGCAGCGGGGAGTCGGCGAAGCGCTGGCGAAGGTCAAGGAGCTTGTTTCCGCGGGGCGCTCCGTTTCGGCTGGAGAGCTCGAAGAGTGGGCCAAACGAAAAGCCTGAAGACGTATTCGTCTCCGAAACGGCCGGTGCTCCGGCGCCTTCCCGGCGGCGTGGTTCGGTCGCGTCCTCGCGCCTACGCGGAGTGGAAGGCGCTCCGGCGCTGGGGGAAATTACCGGCCTGGGAACCGCCGGCGGCCGGGTACGCCCTGCGGAGCGCCCGAGAGGAGGCCGCTCTCACTCAGGTCGCGCTGGCCGCGCGCCTTGGGATCTCTCAGCAGGCGGTCGCGCAGGCTGAACGGGCGGCCGCCAATCCTTCCGTCGACTTCGTCTCGAGATGGGCGCGAGCGTGCGGCGCGGAATTCGTGCTGGAGCTTCGCAAACGCCAGCGAACATAGGAGCCGCCGAGCTGAGGCTCAGCAACTGGGAGAGCCCGGAAGCATCAAATCAAGACTGCCCCCGCCTGGCCCCCCAACCGGGTGCAAGGACGAGCCTCCGATAAACTGCCCATATGCTGGCTGATTCCGTCCAGTATCCACACGACCGCGGCACCTAGTGGGGTCAGGCCTGCAACACTGCACCTTGCTTGGAATCGATGGTCTCTCCTTCGGCAAGGGAGAGTTCGCGACAGCCGTCGAGCAGCCCGTCAGCGAATCTGCAGACTTGCAGGCCTGACCCCCATTGAACCCGGCATCGTAGCCGAACCGGCGGCTACCGTCAGGACCAGGGCTCGAGGCGAAGGCGGAGGGGTCCGGCCGCAGTCGAAACCGGGAAAACACCGCTTCCAAGAGCGCGAAAAAGCCGCAGCGCCAGGAGCTGCCATATATGCTGCGCTAGCAAATTGGAGACGTGATGACCGCTTTTCGTCCGTCGTTTCTCGTAACGGCACTCCTGCTCTCGATCCCCGGACTCGCAGCCGCGCGGAGCGGACCAATGCCTTCCAACGCGAGCCCGGGGGTCGAAGAGGCCCGGGCCGCGGCAGCCCCGTGCATCGCCGACGCGACGACTCTCTGTCTGAACGCGTCCCGATTTCGGGTCAACGTCACTTGGGCGAACCCCGACGGAGCGAACGGGAACGGGCAGGCCGTCGGCCTCACCTCCGACACCGGGTACTTCTGGTTCTTCTCCGCGAACAACGTCGAGATGGTCATCAAGGTCGTCGACGGACGCGCGCGCAACTCCCGCTTCTGGGTCTTCGCCGGCGGGCTCACGAACGTCCGCGTCGTCATTACGGTCACCGACACCCAGACCGGAGTCGTCCGCGCCTACACGAACCCGCAGGGAACCGCGTTCCAGCCGATCCAGGATACAGCGGCGTTCGCTGACTCGGGCAGCGCTGCTTCGCCGGCGAGCGCCCTGGCGCCGGCGCAGATTTCCGACTCCCTGCCGGCGCTCTCTCCCCTGCTCGAGTTGGACGAAGCCCCGGCGACCGATGCGCGCCGGACCTTTTCCGCCGCGGCTTGCGCTCCGAACGCGACCGCGCTCTGTCTGAATGGAGGGCGCTTTCGCGTCAGCGTGACGTGGACCAAGCCGGATGGGACTTCCGGCGAGGGCCAGGCCGTCGGCCTCACCGCCGACACCGGCTATTTCTGGTTCTTCTCCTCGAACAACGTCGAGATGGTCATCAAGGTGGTGGACGGGCGGCCTCTCAATCAGCGCTACTGGGTGTTCGCCGGCGGGCTCACGAACGTCCAGGTCGCGATCAGCGTGACGGACACCGAAGCCGGTACGAGCCGGACGTATGCGAACCCGCAGGGCACGGCGTTCCAGCCGATCCAGGACACCGCGGCGTTTGCCGGGACGCCGGTTCTGGTCCGGTCGGCAAGCGACCGGCCGGATGAGAGGGCGGGCTACCAGATCAAGCTCGTGTACGTGCTGCCGCGCGACGGAGCCGATCGCGCGCTCGACACCAACGGAACGTTGACGGCGTCGTTCGCCGCGATCCAGCGATGGCTCTCCGATCAGAGCGGCGGAACGCGATTCCAGGTGGATACGTTTCAGGGATCGCTCGACATCGGATTTGCGCGGTTGGACCAGGACGACGCCGAGATCGCGTCCCAGGGAGTCTTCGCGCGCGACCGGCTCGAGGCCGCGCTGCCGGGGCTCGGATATTCCGATCCCCAGAAGATCTATGCCGTCTACTACGACGGAGGGAACAATGCCGCCTGCGGGGGCGGTCCTTGGCCGCCGGCCATCGTCGGACACGTCGCAGCCATGTATCTTCGCGGAACGGTTCCGGGATTCGCTCCCTGCGCGTCCAACCCCTTCGCCACCACCGAAACGAATCCCGGGTACCTGGAGTTCGCGATGACCCACGAGCTGTTCCATGCGCTCGGAGCCGTGGCCACCTGCGCGCCGAACCACACCAACGCCGGGCACGTCTCGGACGGCCCCACGGATCTGATGTACGCGGGGTCCCTGCCCTGGCATCCTTCGCAGCTGGACATCAACCGGGACGACTACTGGGGCCACGGCCGCGCGTGCGTCGACATCTCCCGGAGCGTCTTCATGAGTCCGGCAGTGCCGGGGGCGGTCGTGCCGCCGGGCTGGTAACCGTCGCCATTCGTCGCCTCCGCTGACTGCGCAGCTCTGCCCCCCTCTCCCCGCGCGTGGGAGAGAGGGCTGGGCTGAGGGGCGCAACATGAAGGCTGATGAGAATCGAGCGACAGGGAAGGCGGGAAGGGGGTCAGTTCTGACTTGCTGACTTCCGACGCCCGCCCGGATCGGGCTGGCGACAATTCATGAGTAATGAAACGCTCGCCGGACCAAAGAGGGGGGCGGTAATTGACGCGCCATCCGAGACTCGAATTCCCGGGCGCCGTCTACCACGTGACCTGCCGTGGAAATGAACGGCGCCCGGTCTTCCGGGATGATTCAGATCGGGAGGAATGCCTCGACCGCATCCGCCGCTACCGGCGGCGAAAATGGGGTCAGTCGTCCTATGTCTGATGTCAAGCGGGTAGGCGAGGAGCTTCAGCATCCTATTCGTGGTTTGGGCCACAGGTCGTTTATTCGGGTCCGGTGCAGCGCCGCAATATGTATTACGGCCTACGAGAGTCACGACTGACCACGCGGTCGCCGCGTCCGGGGAGAGTCTCG
>JBBQNC010000315.1:0-3992 GCA_038329555.1 Thermoanaerobaculia bacterium | reverse complement strand
TGGCCGATCGAGAACTGGCCCGTGAAGCCGTTGATCAGGTTCAGGCTGACCGCAAGGATCACGTTGATTCCGGCCAGGCAGAGCACCTGAAGGAAATACGGCGGCATCGCGATCCCCGGAACCAGCGAGCCGGTGAAGAGCCCGTTCAAGAGGAGCAGCACGCCGACGAAGCCGGCCGTCAAGAGAGCGCCTCTCACACCTTCTCCTTGGTCACGCGCCCGAGGATGCCCTGCGGCCGCAGGATGAGAACGAGGATCAGGATCCCGAACGCAATCGCGTCGCGGTACGTGGACGAGAGATACCCGACGACGAGGACCTCCGACGTGCCGATCAGAAGGCCGCCGAGCACCGCCCCGGGGACGTTCCCGATGCCTCCCAGCACGGCGGCCACGAACGCCTTCAGACCGTAGAGGATCCCCATCAGAGGGTCGATCTTCGGAATCTGCATCCCGATGAGAACGCCGGCGGCCGCGGCGAGGGCGGATCCGACGGCGAACGTCGTCGCGATGATGCGATCGGTCGATATCCCCATGAGCTTCGCGGCGTCGAGGTTGAAGGAGACCGCCCGCATCGCCTTGCCCGTGCGGGTCTTCTGGATGAAGAAGCGCAGCAGGATCATGAGCAGGAACGAGACGACGATCACGGTGATCTGCTCGCTCGTCAGCCGCACGCCGCCGACCATGAATTCCGCGTGGGGGGCGAGCGAGGGGAAGAATTTCGGATCCGGGCCGAAGACGAGCTGGGCCGCGTTCTCGATGAAGAGCGACACGCCGATCGCGGTGATCAGCAGCGTCAGACGCGAGGCGCGCCGGACGGGACGGTACGCGAGCCGCTCGATGATGAGCCCGAAGAGCGCACAGGCCGCCATCGCTCCGAGCATCACCAGAATGGCCGAGGTGAGAGACGGTTCCTTGCCCTGCAGGCGGCGGGAGAGGTAATAGCCGACGTATGCGCCCACCATGTAGACGTCGCCGTGGGCGAAGTTGATGAGCCGGAGGACCCCGTACACCATCGTGTAGCCGAGGGCGATCAAGGCGTAGATCGACCCGAGCGAGAGACCGTTGACCAGTTGTTGGAGGAAGGTCGTCATTGGGAAGGCTCGGGCGGCCCTCCCGCCGGCCGCTCACAGCGGGGAAAGCCGGGCCGGCGTCCCCCCCGCGGAGAACGGGCCGGCGCGACCGCTTCCTCGATCAGAGTTTGACCGCTTCCGGCGCTATCGTCTCGACCAGCAGGTACTTCCCGTTCTCGACCTTCAGAATCATCGCCGGCTTGACGGCGTTCCGGTCCGGGCCGATCGTGATCTTCCCGGTGACGCCCTGGTAGTCCTTGGTGGCGGCGATCGCGTCGCGCACCTTCGCGCCTTCCGTGGATCCGGCGCGCGTCATGGCGTCCGCCAGGATTTTGGCCGCATCGTAGGCGAGCGCCGCGAGAGCGTCCGGAAGCTGGTTCTTGTACCGCTTCTTGTAGTCCTGAACGAACTTCTGGACGATGGGCGACGGGTCGTCCGTCGAGTAGTGGTTGGAAAAGTAGCATCCATTGAGAGCCTCTCCGCCGATCTCCCACAGCTTCGGCGAGTCCCAGCCGTCACCGCCGAGGAGGGGCGCCATCAGACCGAGCTCCTTGGCCTGGTGCGCGATCGTCCCGACCTCCGTGTAGTAGGCGGGAACGTAGATCGCGTCGGGGTTGGTGGACTTGATCTGAGTCAGCTGCGCGTGAAAGTCCGAATCGCCCTGCGAGAAGGACTGCTCCGCCACGATCGTGCCGCCGCGGTTCTTGAACTGTTCCCGGAACACGGCCTGAAGGCCGACCGAATAGTCGTTGCGGATGTCGACCAGGATCGCGATCCGCTTCGCCTTCAGGGTGTCGGCGGCGAACTTCGCCATGACGGCGCCCTGGAAGTTGTCCATGAAGCAGACGCGGAAGATGTAGTCGCCGATCTGGGTCACCCGCGGGTTCGTGGAGGACGGCGTGATCATCGGGATCTTGTTCGCCTGGCAGATCGGCGCCGCCGCGAGGGAATAGGAGGAGGCGACGTGGCCGAGCATCGAGAGGACGTGCCGCTGGTTGATCAGCTTCGTGACGATCGTCCCGACTTCTTCGGGCTTCGATTGATCGTCCTCGACGAGCATCCGGATCTTCTTTCCGAGCACTCCGCCGGCCGCATTGATCTCGTCGAACGCCTGCTGGGAGCCGTCGCGCGTGGAGATTCCGAACGTCGCGATCCCGCCCGTCAGCGAGCCGTACTCGCCGACCAGGATCTCGTTTCCAGAGCCCGCCTTCGCACATGCGAGGACGGTCGCCAGGATGGCCGCCGCGGCGCCGGCAAGCAGGAGTCGGAACCTCATCGGGGGGCCTCCTCGAAGTGAATTTCGAAAGACGGCGTATTCTTTCGCACAGCGCCGAAGAAAGTCAAAACATCAATTCTCTCAATCATTTCGGCTACAATACCCCCGTCTCAAAAAACGGGCGCACGCCGCCCGATCCGAGGTAGACGAGCCATTTACGAAGCGAATTCGACGATTTCCAACCCGACCGGCGAGCTTCCCGAAATCCCCGAGGCGCCCCGCGTCCGGCCCCGCAGCGAGCACTCGATTTCGCGAAAGCAGATCGATCCGGACGCGCTGAAGGTCCTGTATCGGCTGTCCACGGGGGGGTACAAGGCCTACCTGGTCGGCGGGAGCGTCCGGGACCTGCTCCTCGGCCGGACGCCGAAGGACTTCGACATCGGGACGGACGCCCATCCGTCCGCCCTCCGGCGTCTCTTTCGAAACTGCCGCCTGATCGGGCGCCGGTTCCGCCTGGCGCACATCCTCTTCGCCAACGGCAAGGTGATCGAGGTCGCCACGTTCCGCCGGCGCCCGGATCCCACCGGACCGGGCGGGGCGGAGATCCTGATGACCTCCGATAACACCTTCGGGACCGCCCGGCAGGACGCGCTCCGGCGGGACTTCACGATCAACGGGCTCTTCTACGACATCTCCGACTTCTCGGTGATCGACTACGCGGGCGGCCTGGACGATCTGGAGGCGGGCCTCGTGAGGACGATCGGCGATCCCGAGATCCGATTCCGCGAGGACCCCGTCCGCATGATGCGCGCCGTCGAGTTCGCGAGCCGCCTCGGCTTCGCGATCACGCCGGACGCGTACGAGGCGATCCTCGAATGCCGCAAGGAGATCATCAAGTCCGCTCCGCCGCGGGTGACCGAGGAGCTCCTGCAGTCGCTCAAGGGGGGCCACGCGCTTCCCACCTTTCTTCTCCTGCGGGAGGTGGGGCTCCTGGACGTGCTGCTGCCGGAGCTGGCCAACGTCCTCCGGGAGATTGACCCGGATCATCCCCACGGGACCGGCCACCTGTTCTGGGCGCTCCTGGACGTGCTCGACGCCGAAAGGCGGCGGGGGCGCGTCTTCGACGACGCGACCCTCTTCGCCCTCTTCTTCCTCCCGATCGTCCGGGCCCGCGTGGTGAGCGCCGCTCCCGAGGGCGACCCGGACCCCGGCCTTCTCGGACGGATCCTGGACGAGACGGTGAGCCCGATCGCGATCCGCATGGCGCTGCCCCACGCGGTCTCCCATCGCATCCAGCAGGCGCTCGCGATGGTCGGCCGCTTCTCGCACAGGCCCGATCAGAGAGTCGCGACTCGACGCATCGTGTTTCGCGAGGCGTTTGCGACCGCTCTCGACGTCTTCGAGCTCGGCGCGATGGCGACGGGACGGGGCGAGGAGCTCGTGCGCGAGTGGCGCGACCTCGCGGAGCGCGCGCACCGCACCCGCGAGAGCTTCGAGGCGGAGGCGGGCGTCGAGAAGGAGCCGGCCGCGTCGGCAGCCCCCAAGCGGCGTCGCCGCGGAGGTCGCGGGCGAGGCAAGCGGCCCGCCTGACGACTTCCAGTCACCGCGAGGAGCGCCGGCTCGCGGTCGCTCCGCTATGATTCCTCCATGTTTCTCTCCTCCAATTTCCTCGGCATCCCGGAAGCGGACCACACGCTCGAAAAGAGC
>JBBQNC010000314.1:0-4011 GCA_038329555.1 Thermoanaerobaculia bacterium | reverse complement strand
ATAGCTGGCGGTGTTGAGCGCCGTCACATAATCGGTAAAGGTGTTCCCGGTCATCGTCATGTTGCTGGGTGTGACGAAGTAAGCGTTGCAGGCGAAGTAGTTGTTCCGCACGACCGCGTTTCGCGTGCCGCTGCTTCCGACGAAGCCCAGGAGAAACGCCGAGTTTGCGCCGTTGACTCCCTCGTAGAGGAAGTTCCCGATGAGGGCGGGGTTGTTGGCGCCGGCCTCGCCGCCGACAAGGACGTCCTGCCGGGGAGTCGAGCCGCCCGCCTTGAATATCGTGTTCCCTTCGAGGTAGATGTTGTCAACCGTGGCCGCCGAGGAGCCATAGGCCTCGATTCCGAGTCCCAGGTTTCCGAACACGATGTTGTCCACGAAACGTTTGCTGCTCGAAGAGACGTTCTGGGTGTAGATCCCGGGACCGTTGCCCTGGTTTGGTGCGATCCAGCCGTTGTTGTAGACCAGCGAGCCGTAGATTTCGGCGTCGGTCGCCGCGGCGAATGAGCTGACCCCCTGACGCGTGTCATGGATGACGAGATTAATGAGCTTGATCCCGGTGCTCGGACTGCTGGCTTATCCGCCGCCTCGACCGATGTCGATCGGATTCGAGCCGACCTGCGACGAGACGCGAACCGAATCGGAGCTCATGATTTCGAAGCCCCAGTACCAGGCGTATGCTCCATAGATCGTCAGGATTCCATCGCCGCTCGAGTTGCCTCCGTCGAGCGTGGCCCGTTCACCGGGGTATTGGCGGAGGATGATCGGTGCAGATCCGCTTCCGGTCAGCCGGCTGATGAAGGTCCCCCGGTAGGTGCCCCCGCGCAGCCAGATCGTATCGCCCGGACGCAGCGAGCTTGGCTGGTTGAGCGCCGTCTGAAGATCCCACGGATTTCCCAGGCTCCCGTCCCCCGTGGGCCTTCCCGAAGGAGAGACATAGTAGGAGGCGCTCTCGGTCTCGGCATTGAGGCGCGTGACCACGCCGAATTCCGGTCCCAGGAAGAGGAAGGCGGCGATGAAGAAGGCGCTCGAAGTCCGCAGGATCCGGTTGGACATCAGGCTCGTCCTCCGGCCCTCATTCCGCTGATTGATCCTTCCGGCGGTCCGAAAGAATCAACGACCGGCACGTAGAGCCAAGTGATTGGTTTGTCGCTGTTACGAAAATCAGAGTACGGCAGCCGAGGCAGGAAAACGACTGTCTTTGAAGCCCAAAATGGAGCAGGCGGATAGACCCCGTCGAAGGGTCAGGGGACCTGTCCCGTCGGCCTGCCCCGAGGGACAGGCGTCGAGCGGCGAGGCGGTCTTTCCGGGAGCGGAAGACTCGCCGGGATCGCGCGTTGCCGTCGCCGCGCCGGCACCATGCGGTCGATCCGCGCGATCAACTGGCGGAGATTCGGTGGGGAACTCCGAGGCCGGCGCGTCGCGTCGCCTGGGCCAGGGCGCTCCACGCCGTCCTCGTCGAGAGCCGAGCGCGTCCGTTTGAAATGGATACGCGCGGACGGTTTACCTGTCCCGAGGAGCAGGTTTGTCTTGCCCCTGTCGGAGAAATTGGCTAACCTCGAATCCGGTGCCCAGTCTCGCTCTCAACACCCCGGTATGCGTCTACTCGTTCCACCCCCTGGTGCTGTCCGAGCTCCAGAGGCTGATCGAGGAGCATGGCGCAGTGCCCGAAACGCAACGTCTCGACCCCGCGCAAGTGTCAGATCTCGCGCGGTTGCCCGTCCCACCGGCCGCCGCCTACGTCATCGAGGCGAACACGAGGAACCGGGCGACGGAGGCGATCGTCGAGGAGATTCTCTCGAGATACCCGGACGCCCGGATGGTCGTCGTTGCCGAGAAATTCGACGAATCGAACGCGTTCCCCCTCCTGCGCGCGGGCGTCAAGGGGCTCCTCTGCTATTCCGAGCTGTCCCGCTACCTCTCCCGGGCCATCGACGAGGTCGCCGAGGGCGGCTTCTGGGTGCCCCGCGCCCTGCTCTCGAGGTTCGTCGACTGGACACTCGCGTCGGTCCGCCGGCCCGGCCGGGCCACGGCGACGGGGCAGCTCTCCCGGAGGGAACGCGAGGTGCACGAGCTCCTGATGGAGAACCTCTCCAACAAGGAGATCGCCCAGCGCCTCCACATGTCGGAACGGACGGTCAAGTTCCACGTCTCGAACCTTCTCGGCAAGCATGGGGTGAAGCGCCGCGCCGACTTGATCCTTCTCGCCTTTTCGGAGGCCCGCCCGAGCTGAGGGTCGCAAGCCGCCCCGGGGCCCGGCCTGGTTCCGGCCTGGCCCGGCGGGTGTCCGGCGGTTGACACGACCCGCTCCCTTGCGTATTCTTACGCGCCCTCTCAAGCGGGCAGGCAACTGTCTCCGCGGCCCCGCGCCGCGCCTTTTGATACCGATTTGAGGTTTGTGAATGAGCTCGGGCACGCCTATGGTTTCCGAGAAAGATGTCCGCCACGCCTGGTTCGTGGTGGATGCGACCGATCAGGTCTTGGGCCGGCTCGCGACCCGCGTCGCGAAGGTCCTTTCCGGCAAGCACCGGCCGAGCTGGGTCCCCTACCTGGACACCGGGGACTTCGTCGTGGTGACCAACGCGGAAAAGGTCCGGCTCACAGGCAACAAGGCGGATGACAAGATGTACCACCGCCACACCGGATACCCGGGCGGACTCAAGTCCGTCGCCGCGAAGGATCTCCGTGCGAAGTATCCGGAGCGCTTGATCGAGGCCGCGATCCGCGGAATGCTTCCCCACACGAAGCTCGGCCGCAAGCAGTTCAAGAAGCTCAAAGTTTACCGGGGTGGCAACCATCCGCACGAGGCCCAGCAGCCGAAGCCGCTTCCGGGCGACCGTCGCACGAGTCCGGCCGCGAGCCAGGCTGTACCGGCAGTCGGCAGCGGCAGTCAGTAGCAGAGGAGCAAGAATGGCGGTCGAAATCCAGCATCGAGCCACGGGGCGCCGCAAGAGCGCGATGGCGCGCGTGCGCCTCGTCCCCGGGTCCGGCGCGGTGACGGTGAACAAGCGCTCGCTGGACGACTACTTCCCCAACAATGTCCTGAAGATGGTGATCAAGCAGCCGCTCCTCTCGACGGAGACGGCCGAGCGGTTCGACATCCATGTGACGGTTTCCGGCGGCGGGCCCTCCGGTCAGGCGGGAGCGATCCGTCACGGCATCTCGCGCGCGTTGACCGAGTACAACGGCGAGCTGCGCAAGAAGCTGAAGAAAGAGGGCTTCCTGACTCGCGACCCGAGGATGAAGGAACGCAAGAAGTATGGCCAGCGGGGCGCGCGGGCCCGGTTCCAGTTCAGTAAACGATAGAATTTTCTTACCGACAGCTGAGAGCCGAAAGCTGACAGCTATTTAGGAGGTGTGATCTGGCATCTATTTCGATGAAGGAGCTGCTCGAGGCTGGCGTCCACTTTGGTCATCAGACGAAGCGCTGGAATCCCAAGATGAAGAAGTTCATCTTCGGGAAGCGCAACGGGATCTACATCATCGACCTTCAGAAGACGCTCAAGCAGTTCAAAGAAGCCTCGAAATTCGTCACGGAGCTGGCCGCCTCCGGCAAAAACCTCCTGTTCGTCGGCACCAAGCGCCAGGCCCAGGACGCCATCTACGAAGAGGCCAACCGCTGCGGCATGTTCTACGTGAACACCCGGTGGCTCGGCGGCACGCTGACCAACTTCTCCACGATCCGCAAGTCCATCCACCGTCTCAAGGAGATCGAGGGCGTCCTCGCGCAGGACGACAACGAGAACCTGACGAAGAAGGAGCGGCTGCGGCTCGACCGGGAGAAAGAGAAGCTCGAGAAAAATCTCACCGGCATCAAGGAGATGGACGAGCTTCCGGACGCGCTCTTCGTGATCGATCCCAAGCAGGAGTACATCGCCGTCAAGGAGGCGAACATCCTGGGCATTCCCGTGGTGGCGGTGGTGGATACCAACTGCGACCCGGACGTGATCGAGTACGTGATCCCGGGCAACGACGACGCCATTCGGGCCATCCGCCTCTTCACCGCCAAGATCG
>JBBQNC010000313.1:0-4029 GCA_038329555.1 Thermoanaerobaculia bacterium | reverse complement strand
GGTCTGATTCCAGTCGACGAGCAGCTGGCGGCGCTCCGCCGCCGTCAACAGGGGAATCGCGTCGATTCGGAGCTCGAGATTCTCGACGACGGCCTGAAGGACAGTTCGCAAGTGGCCGAGCATGCGACGGATCGTGGATGCATCGAACAGATCGGTGTTGTACTCGAGGCCTGTCGTGAATCCGTCTCGTCCGTCGATGACGAAAAGGGAGAGATCCGCCAGCGAGCCACCCCGGTCCACCTCCAGCGGCGTGAATCGGAGGTTTCCGGCACAAAAGGGCTGAACGAAGGCTTTCTCATACACGAACATCGTTTGGAAGAGCGCATTGCGACTCGGATCTCGCGTCGGCTTCAGCTCCTCGACGAGCCTCTCGAAAGGCAGGTCCTGGTGCGTGTACGCGTCCACACACACGCGTCCGACTCGAGCGAGGAGCTCACGGAACGTCGGGTTCCCGGAAAGGTCGGCACGGAGAACGAGGGTATTGATGAAGAGCCCGATCAGGGGCTCGAGCTCCACGCGCGAGCGATTCGCGATGGGTGAGCCCACGACCATGTCGGTCTGGCCGGTATGACGGTATAGAAGCGCAAAGAACGCCGCCAGAAGAGTCATGAAGGGCGTGAACCCTTCTCGTCGAGACAGCGCCTTGATTCTCTCGGTCAGACCGGGCGGAAGGAGCTCGGTTTCATACGCTCCCTGGAAGGTCTGTCGCGATGGCCGGGGGCGGTCCGTGCGCAAATCGAGCAGCGGGGGCGCCCCTGCGAGTTCCCTCTTCCAGAAAGACAGATTCTCGTCTTGGCCGCCCCCTTGGAACCGATCGCGCTGCCACTGAGCGAAATCCGCGTACTGAAGGGACAGTTCCGGCAGCGGCGATTCGTGGCCCTCTTCAAATGCTTCGTAAAGAACGGCGAGTTCGTGAAGCAGCACGGAGAAGGACCACCCGTCCGCGATGACGTGATGCATATCGAGCAGGAACAGGTGATCAGAATTCGAGAGCCGCCAAAGATGCGCTCGAAAGAGCGGCCCCTGGCCCAAGTCGAAGGGTCGCCGGCTCTCCTCGCGCGCCCCATGGACGGCCCGTGCTTCGCGTTTCGGCTCGGGAAGTAGCGAAAAGTCGACGAAAGACAGTTTCAGGCACGAAGCCTCGGAGATCACCTGCACGAGCTCCGACTCCCGCAAGCAAAACGTCGTCCTCAGGATTTCGTGACGTCGGACGATCTCGTTCAAGACGCGCTCGAGGATTTTTGGATCGAGGTTCCCCGCGACGCGCAACAGGATCGGGAGGCAATACGCCGTGTTCCCGGGGTTGTATTGATCGATGAACCAGAAGCGCTGCTGGGCGAATGAGGCAGGGAGGACGAAGACGTCCTCCGCATTGGCGGCGACCGGCGTTCGCCCGGCTGCGGGGAGGGCCGGGGGCGTATCCAGATTTCCCATTGGGAGCGTCCCAGCGGAGTCCCGGCCCTCGGTCTCCCGAATCACAGACTCTCCCGCCTCGCACGATGCGCGTCTCGAGAAATCGACACGAGTGGATCCCCGGGGACTGTCGAATCGCGCCGATTCTTCTTGAGGCCTTCCATCAGCTCGAGAATGGTGCGGTACTGAAAGAGATCTCTCGGGGCGATCTCGAAGCCAGCTCGGTTCGCGCGGGTCGAGATCTGGAAGATCAGGAGCGAATCGCCGCCGAGATCGAAGACGTCGTCGCAGATTCCGACGCGATCGAGGTGCAGGACTTCGGCCCAGATTGCCGCGAGAGTCCTCTCGCGTTCGGTCCGAGGGGCCCGAAAATCCCTCTCCGCCAGCGGGTGGAGACCCTGCGGCGGCGGCAGCGCACGATAGTCGATCTTTCCATTTGCCGTGAACGGGAGCGCGTCGAGGATCTCGATCGCTGCCGGCACCATGAAGGAAGGGAGCTTCTGCTTGACGAAGGACCGGAGGTCGGGCACGAGCCGCCGCGCGAGCGCCGCGCGAGCCGGGCTGTTGGCGTACTCGTGCCATGGCTTTGCCCGTGCGATCTCTTTCGACAGCCCGGGAGATGCACTCACGCCTGGGTTCGAAGCCGCGCGTCGGAAGAGCACATCAGAACTGCCGGCCCCCCCCGACGCGGACCAGATGCTGTCCATCCAGTAACCCCGACTGTCGGCGAGATCCCCGAGTCTTGCGAGGTCAGCGCCGGGCAGGTTCCGTAGGCGCTGCCGAAGATCGCCGACCGTCTCCGGCCCTCCCCGATCCCCGGTCTCGAGCAGCTCGACCGTCTTGGCTTCCGCGACCTGCCGGCCAATTGGGATTCCCAGCACGAGCACCGAGTCGGTTTCCGCCTTCAGGAGAGTTTCGATAGCGGAGATGGTCAGGAGGTCTTCTTGCCATTCGAGCGTCACCCGCTGCGACCCCGCGCCGTCATCGTCTGGTGTGGGTTCCCCGACGTGAAGGATCACGTCGTAGTAGACGTCCGCATGCAGCCGCGACGCTTCCTCCGAGAAGCGCGCCCGCGAGAAGCGCACTTCGGCGCGGGCGATCCCAGGAAGGCGGTGTTTCAGCACCCCGAAAAAGTCGGGGTCGACGAGCAGGCGGCTTCCTTGCGAGACCGCGTGGCGCACCCGCTCCGAGAGTTCCTGGACGGACAGTCCGTCGGAAGCGCGAGCGAGTTGGGCCGCGGCGTGGAAGGTCTCCCACATCGGCAGGCTCGGGACGTCTCCGATGAAAACCCGCCCGCCCCGCCCGACGGTCCGGATTGCCCCTTCGACGACCCGTAACAGAGAGTCGACGCTCGGCAGATATTCCACGACCGAGTTGACGATCACGGTGTCGAAGGTCCCGGGTTCGATCCCCTCGAAATCGTCCGCCATCTGGCGCCGGAGCGCCACCCGGTCCGCGGGCAGAACCCCTGATGCCAGGCGCGCTTGCAGGCTATGGAGCGCTTCCTCCGACAGGTCCGTTCCGCAGTAGTACCGGCATTCGGGAGCTAACCTTTCGAGCAGCAGCCCCGTTCCGCACCCGATCTCGAGTACGCGCCGAGGGCTCCAGGAGAGAATCTCGTCGGCAATCGGCGCGAGCCACGCATCCAGCTCTTCGGCGACGTTGCCGAGGCCGGTCCATCCGTACAGGCTCAGAGACGGATCCGAACGCGCATCGGCCCCGGGTTCACCCTCTCCGATTGCAGAGCTGTACTGTTCCCTCCACTGAGCACTCATCTCGGCCTGCCACTCGGCCTCAATTTCGCTCTTTACCGCTGCCTCTGGTACGACGTACGCGACGATTCTCCGGTCCCCTGACGACTCCACACGCAAACTCGCGGCGGCTTCGCGCACGGCCGCGTGGCTGGCGAACGCCCCTTCGATTTCGCCGAGCTCGATGCGATACCCCCGGAGCTTGACCTGCCGGTCCCGGCGGCCGAAGAGCTCGAGCGTGCCGTCGGCGCGGAACCGGGCGATGTCTCCGGTGCGGTAGAGGCGCGCCCCGCCATCCGGGTGGAAGGGGTCCGGAAGGAAGCTCTGCGCCGTCAGGTCCGGACGGTTCCAATATCCGCGCGCGAGGCCGTCTCCTCCGATGAAGAGCTCGCCGCGAACTCCGAGCGGAGCCGGCACGAGGTCTTGGTCGAGGACGTAGAGCTGCGTGTTCGCGATCGGGCGCCCGATCGCCGGGGCGCCGTCGCCCGGGAGGACCGGCGCGGCAGCCGACCAGATCGTCGTCTCCGTAGGGCCGTACATGTTCCAGAGGGAGGCTCCGCGCGGGATGAGCGTGTCGGCGAGCTCCCGCGTCAGCGGCTCTCCGCCGCAGAGCATCTTCAGATCCGGCCGCCCGTCCCAGCCGGATTCGATCAGGAGCCGCCAGGTCGCCGGCGTCGCCTGCATCACGGTGGCTCGCGAGCGGACCAGTTCTTCGGAGAGGCGCTTCCCGTCGGAGACCGCGGCGGTCTCCGCGATGGCGGTCGTCGCGCCCACGGTGAGCGGCAGAAGGATTTCCAGCATCGCGATGTCGAACGAGACCGTCGTCACGGCGAGAAGCGTGTCCGCGGGCTCGAGCCCGGGCGTC
>JBBQNC010000312.1:0-4115 GCA_038329555.1 Thermoanaerobaculia bacterium | reverse complement strand
GTCGTCCGCCCGGGCGAGCTGCACCGACGCGTGAAACACCTCCAGGAGCGGCTGGTGGCGAACGTCCCCGACGAAGATCGACCCTCCCGGAGCGAGGGAGCGCCAAGCTCCCCGCAGGACGCGCAGCAGGTAGTCGACGTCGGGAAAGTACTGGATCACCGAGTTGATGATCACGGCGTCGACGGACCCGGGCTCGACGCCCTCGAAGTCGTCGGCCGTGCGCTGCGCCAGGGTAACCGGAAGGTGCCGGAACGCCGGGGCGCCCAGCTGCCGCCGCAGAGAGTCAATCACGACTGGCGAGAAGTCCGTCCCCCGATAGTGCTCGACCTTCGCGGCGACCCGGAACAGCAGAAGCCCAGTGCCGCATCCGATCTCGAGAACACGCCGCGGCTTCGTCGACAGGATCCGCTCGACGGTCGCGTCCACCCATTCCCTCATCTCTTCGGCGAGGATCGGCTCGCTCGTATAGCTGCTGTTCCAGCCGACGATGTTGAAATCCGGCGCGTCTCCCGCGCTCTGCGTATAGGTCTCGTCGTAGAGACTCTGCCATTCCCCGACGGCCTCGCTCTCCCCCGCTTCGGCGCGCGGGGACTGCGCGGAGAGGTCCTGCACGACGTAGGCGACGAGGCTCTTCTGGCCGGGGTCCTTGTCGCGGACGACGACGACCGCCTGCCGGACGGCAGGATGCCGGCAGAGTGCCGCCTCGATCTCGCCGAGCTCGATGCGGAAGCCGCGGATTTTGACCTGCTGGTCCCCCCGGCCCAGGAATTCGAGATCCCCGTCGGGGAGGCTCCGCGCGAGGTCGCCCGTCCGGTACACCCGGGCGTCCGGCTCGGGCGAGAACGGGTCGGGAAGGAACCGCTCCGCGGTGAGCTCGGGCCGCTTCCAGTACCCGCGCGCAACGCCGGCGCCTCCGACGAACATCTCCCCGGGGACTCCGACCGGAGCCGGCTCCCCGTTACGATCGAGAATGTAGACCCGCAGGTCCGGAATGGGACGGCCGATCCGGCTTCCCGAGGCGCCCAGGTCCGCCGCCGAGAGCGGGCGGTACGTCACGTGAACGGTGGTCTCCGTAATCCCGTACATGTTGACGAGGCGGGGACTCGTATCCCCGTGCCGATCGAACCACGGCCGCAGCGAGGAGAGGTCGAGCGCTTCGCCCCCGAAGATCACGTATCGCAGCGCCAGCGGCTTCTCCCCCGCCGCTTCCTCTTCCGCTTTCATCAGCTGCCGGAAGGCGGAGGGGGTCTGGTTGAGGACGGTGACCTTCTCCCGCGACAGAAGCTCATGGAACTCATCGGGGGAACGGCTCACGAGATATGGAACGACGACGAGCCGCCCTCCGTAGGCGAGCGCGCCCCACAGCTCCCACACCGAGAAGTCGAAGGCCGCTGAGTGAAAAAGCGTCCAGACGTCCGTCTCGTCGAAACCGAACCAGGGTGAGGTCCTTTCGAGAAGACGCACGACGTTCGCGTGCGTCACGAGGACTCCTTTCGGCCGTCCGGTCGAGCCGGACGTATAGATCACGTAGAGCAGGCTCGACGGCACCGCTCCGCCTTCGAGATCCTCGTCGCTCTCCGCCGCGATCGCGGAACCGTCGACATCGAGCCGCACGACGTCCGGAGCGGTGGCGCATCGGGAGGCGAGGTGAGAAGTCGTCAGGACCGTTTCGACTCCGGAATCCTCGATGAGGAAAGACAGCCGGTCCGCCGGGTAGGCGGGATCCAGGGGGACGTAAGCGCCTCCGGCTTTGACGACGGCGAGAATCGCGATCGGAAGGTCGAGGGAACGATCGACGCAGACACCGACCATCTTCTCGCGGCCGACACCGCGACGTCGCAGGAACCGCGCGACGCGGTTGGCCCGCCCGTTCAGCTCCCGGTAGGTGAGCGTCTCACCCTCGCTCACGAGCGCTACAGCGTCGGGCCGAAGGTGCGCCGCCCGCTCGAAGAGACGATGGATCGGGTTCTCGGCCGTTCCTTGCGACGGCCAGGCCGGCGCGGTCCAGTTGGCGATCCGGGCGTCGCGTTCGGCGGCCGAAAGGAGCGGGAGGGCCGAGATGCGCCGATCCGGGTCGGCAACGGCGGCTTCGAGCACTCGTTGGTAGTGCGACAGAAATCGCCGGATCGTTTCGGCATCGAACAGATCCGTGTCGTATTCGAGGCCAGCCGACAGGCCTTCCGCGGTCTCGGACAGCGAAAGCGACAGGTCGAACTTCGTCGTGCCGCTGTGCGCCTCCGCCGGTGCGAGCGTAAGCCCCGCGAGATCGAGCGCGGTCCGCGGCGCATTCTGGAGGACGAACGCGACCTGGAACAGCGGATGCGTCGCGAGGCTGCGCCTGGGCTGCAGCTCTTCGACGATCCGCTCGAAGGGAACGTCCTGGTTCGCATACGCGTCGATCGCCACCTTGCGGATGCGCGCGAGGAGCTCGCGAAACGTCGGATCTCCGGACAGATCGTTGCGCAGGACGAGGGTGTTCGCGAAAAAGCCGATCAGCCCCTCGAGCTCGGACCGCCCCCGGCCGGCGATCGGCGATCCGACGACGATGTCCTCCTGCCCCGTGTAACGCGCGAGAAGAGTCGTGAAACCGGCGAGGAGGCCCATGAAGAACGTCACGCGCTCCCGGGAAGCGAGGCGACGGAGTGCGCGCGTGAGGTCGAGCGGGAAACGCCAGCTCTCCCGAGCCCCATGAAAGCGCTGCTGGGCGGGCCGAGGTCGATCGGGCGGGATCGTGACCGCTCCCGGAGCGCCTTCGAGCTGCCCTTTCCAGTATGCCAGCTGGCGCTCGAGAGCGTCTCCTTCGAGAACGCCGCGATGCCACACCGCGTAGTCGGCGTACTGGATAGGCAGCGGCGAAAGTCCCGGCTCCTCGCCTCTCGAAAAGGCGCCGTAGAGCTCGCCGAGCTCCCTGTACAGCACGCCGAGAGACCACCCGTCGCTCACGATGTGATGGCTCGTCAGAGCCAAAATGTGACGAGACGGGTCCAGGCGGAAGAGCGCGGCGCGAAAGAGCGGCCCCTTCGCGAGGTCGAACGGGCGCCGCACCTCGTCGGCGAGGAGCTTCGCCGCCGCCGCCTCGCGCTCCTCTTCGGCACCCCCGGAGAGATCGACTTCGCGAAGCTCGGCGGGCGCGGAATCGGCGATGACCTGAACGGGCTCGCCGCCCACGCTCTCGAAGGTCGTGCGCAGAGACTCGTGCCGCCGAACGATCTCGCCGAGGCTACGGCGAAGAGCGGCGACGTCCAGAGCGCCCGTCAGACGGATCGCCTGCGGCAGGTTGTAAAAGGGATTGCCCGGCTCGAGCTGATCGATCAGCCAGAGCCGTTGCTGCGCAAAGGATGTGGGAGCAGAGATCCGCGCGGCATCGACCGGCATCGTCGGTGGAACGCTCGTCATGCGGTCCTTCCCACGGGCGCTGGAGCCCGTCGGCGGCGCAGCCAGAGAGCCGCCTCTTCCGCGGCGCGCCGGGGTCCCCTCGCGACGAAGAAGATCCCGAGCCAGAGGAACGCGGAGGCGGTCGAGACCCGGAGACCCGTCTTCTCCGCCGCGCCCGCTTCGAGCTCGAGCACGAGGCGCCGGGCGCCCGGTGGAGCCGTGACCTCGAGGAGCCCGTCTGGGGCCGAGGGCCCGACGGTCAGCGCCGCTGGGGAGCCATCCGCGCGCGCCTTCCATCCCGGATAATAGAAGCGGCTCATCGTCAGCTTCGCAGACCGCTGCGCACCCACGCGAGCTCGATGTGCCCGGGGCTCCAGCGCCGTACGAGCGGTCGCGCCTCCTGCCCGGAAGAACGCACCGGGATCAGTTTCCCGTCGGGCCCCGACAGCCGGCCGAGCAGCTCCTGCACCGCCTGGATGTCGAGCGGCCTTGACCACCGCGGCAGGTATTCGGACGCTCCGCGGAAGACCGTCAACCGGGAGCGGACGTACTCGCCGCCTTCCGCGGTCATCGGCGGCGGAAAGGCGGCCCGGAAGGCCGCTCGGGCGCTCGTGACGACGCAGAGCGACAGCAGCACGGCCGCGGCTGCCACCGTCGGCCCCCGGGCGCTCCGGTGTTCTCGTGTGGAAGCGCCGAGCGCCACGAGCGCCGCGACCGCGGCCGCGGCCGCGGCCGCGGCC
>JBBQNC010000311.1:0-4131 GCA_038329555.1 Thermoanaerobaculia bacterium | reverse complement strand
GACGGGGTCCACCGGAGCGACCGGACCGCAGGGTCCTGCTGGCGTTACGGGCGCCGCCGGAGCGACGGGCGCCGTCGGGCCCCAGGGCCCCGCAGGCGCGACAGGGGCTACGGGGGCCGTCGGCGCGCAGGGTCCGGTCGGGGCGACCGGCGCCACGGGTGCGGTCGGGATGAACTGGCGCAACGTGTGGGCCGCCGCGATCGCGTACGCGGTTCGAGACGCGGTGAATTACAACGGATCGACGTACGTCTGCGTCGCCGCCAGCACCAACAATCAGCCGGACATTTCGGCGGCCTTCTGGAACCTCGTCGCGCAAAAGGGCGCCACGGGGACGAACGGCACGAACGGCACGAACGGCACGAACGGCGCGGTGGGTCCGGCCGGTCCGACCGGGGCCACCGGCGCGACGGGTCCTCAGGGCCTGACAGGGGTGGCCGTGAAGGGGTCGGGGGTCCTGGCCGCTGGAACGGCAACAGTCAGCGGTCTCGGGGCCGGCGTCACGGCGGCGAGCATCATCATGGTGACCTACACGAATCCCACCCCGACCGCGTTCGTGGGGCCTCTGATGATCACGAGCCAGGGCGCGGGAACTTTTACGGTGGCCGGGTGGAACGCGTCGACGCAGGGCTTCTACTACATGGTCCTGAATCCCTGAGCGTAGCCTCGCGACTCCCTCGCGTCCGGTGCTGATGCGGGTAAAAAAAGACGCGGCCGTTGGGCCGCGTCTTTCCTTTTGGACCGAAGTCCGAACCGAAAGCTACTGCCCGACGGTGAAAGGCACCACCGCGGCCTGCTGGCCCCACGCCATCGCGAGCTTGCCGCCCCGATCGCTCATGTCTGCAAAGCCGATCGTGAACTGGTCGATGGAAACCGCCGGCTTGATCATCGTCATCGGCACCCGAACGACGTCGAACTTGGTGTCGTATCCGTAGGAGCCCCAGATCTTCGCCTTCTCGGCGGGGTCGTACTTCTCCTGGGCGGGCTGCGTCGAGACGATGAGCGTCCAGCCGTTTTCTTTCAGGTCAACGAACAGGTCGTACTCGCCCGGCGCCACTTTCTTTCCGCCGATCTCGAGCGGGACTTCCGTCTTCAATTTCGTCGTCTGATTGGCGCCCGCGCGCCACACCGGAGCCCCGCCGAGGACTTTCTTTCCGTAGTCGGCGCCCTTGCCGAAGACATCGGCTCGACCGCGGAGGATCGGCCGGCTGTACGTGACCTCGATCCACTTTCCGCCCGAATAGCGCTGCTCGCCATCCTTGTCGGGGGCGCTCCAGGTTCCTCCCACCTGCGTGGCCGCGGTTCCGGCCGGGCTCGGCGCGCGCCGCGCCGCCGGCGGGGTCGTGGCCGTGCTGGTGGCCGAGGTTGTCGTGGGCGTCGTGGTGGTTTGCGCGAGAGCGAGCCCCGCGCTTCCGATCACGGCTGCCGAAAGGGCGATCCATTGGCGACGATGCATGTGTCCTCCTCGTTTCGATGAAGGTTTTGTGGTCTGAGCGGGAGAGTCTATTGGATTCCTCGGCTGGACTGTACGGCCGGCCGAGGAAATCGCCATCCGCAGTCAGTTCCGGATCTTCAGTTTCGATACGATTCGAAAGTTGGTTGAAAGCCTCCCGGATGAGACCGCGACTGAGCACTGAGCACTGAACTGAAAACTGATAACTGAAAACTGAGGGCTCATGAACTGGCTGTTCAAGGAAGAACCCACGCATTACGCCTACGCGGACCTCGCGCGGGAGAAGAAGACGGTCTGGTCCGGCGTGCGCAACCCCGTTGCGCAGAAGAATCTGCGTTCCGTGAAGAAGGGAGATCGGATTTTCTATTACCACACGGGCAAGGAGAAGGCCGTCGTCGCGGAGGCGAAGGCGTCGGGCGACGCCTATCAGGATCCGAAGGACCTGTCCGGAAAGCTCTACGCGGTCGACGTCGTGCCCGTGCGGGCGCTGGCGCGGCCCGTAACCCTCAAGGAGATTAAGGCCGACGCGTCCTTCCGTGATTTTGCGCTCGTGCGCATCTCCCGCCTCTCCGTGATGCCCGTCACGGACTCGGAATGGCGGCGGATCCAAACGCTCGCTGAGAGCTGAGAGCTACCCTCAGAGCGGCGCGTTCGCAGCGCGCGCGGAGATCCTGCCGGTCGAGGCGAAGAAGACGGCGAGCAGAAGACAGAGGCCGACGCTGGCCCAGGCCGAGTAGAGCGCGAGCCCGCAGGCGACGAGGTAGATGGGGATCCCGGGCGCGTAGAGCCGCGAGATCTCGCGGATGCGCTCATCGGAGACCCTTGCGCCGATCAGCCTCCTGCGCCGCGCGGCGTAGCGCCAGAGCACGTTGAACGCGATCGCGATCACCACGTACGTCCCGGCGTACACGAGGCCGGCGGTGCGGGCGTCCGCCGGCCTCGCCTCCGACTGACGGAGATAGAGAGCGACGATCGAGGTGGGGAACGGAACGAACGTAACGAGCAGCAGGAGAAACCCATTTAAGAAGAGGAACGGATCGTCCGTGCGCCGGATGCAGCGGAACATGCGGTGATGGTTGACCCACATCACCAGAATCGTGACGAAGCTCGTCAAGTACGCCATCAGGGCCGGCCACTCCTCCAGGAGCCGCTGCAGGAGCGAATGATCCGGCTGGGGGCGCGGCACTTTCAGGTCCAGCACCAGGAGCGTGATGGCGATCGCGAAGACGCCGTCTGAGAAAGCCTCGATACGGCCGGTCTCCTTTTCCGCGTCGGCCGGGTCGAGGGGGGTAGAAGGCGGCGGGGTTTCTTGCAAGGGACTGCGCAGTCTACGCCCCCGCGCCGTTTCCCTGCCCCCCGCTCCGGGAAGAGAAGCGGAGAGGGTACTGTTCTACAACGATCAACGATCAACGATCAACGATCAACGATCAACGCTCACTCTCGCCATGCCCATAGAAACGGTTTTGAACGCGCGCGTGCCGGTCAAGATCTGGACGGACCGGGTCGAGCCGGAGACGATGGCGCAGCTGCGGAACACGGCCGCGCTGCCGTTCGTCTTCCGGCACGTCGCCGCCATGCCGGACGTCCACCTCGGAAAGGGCGCGACCGTCGGAAGCGTCATCGCCACGAAGGGTGCGATCTGCCCCGCCGCCGTGGGGGTCGACATCGGGTGCGGGATGGCGGCGCGGAAGACCTCGTTTCCCGCGGACCGGCTGGACGGGCCCGCCCTCCGGAAGCTGCGCTCCTCGATCGAGCGCGAGATACCGGTCGGACGCGAGAGCCGAAGGCGGCCCTTCGAGGGCGCCTCGGCCTGGATGGCCGCGCATGGGCGTCCCCATGCCGGGACCGGACAGCTGGCGGATCGGGCCCTTCACCAGCTAGGCACGCTCGGCGGCGGCAATCACTTCATCGAGATCTGCGTGGACGCCGACGATCAGAAGATCTGGGTGCTGCTGCACTCGGGAAGCCGCAACGTCGGAAAGACGGTCGCGGAGATTCACATCGGGCGCGCCAGGGGCGAGATGAAGCGACTGTCGCAGTCGCTTCCGGATCCGGACCTCGCCTACTTCCTCTCAGGCACCCGGGAGTTTCGCGAGTACCGCGAGGACCTCGACTGGTGCCAGGACTATGCGCGTGAGAATCGGAAGATCATGATGGAGGGGGTGCTCCGGCAGCTCGCCTTCGCGCTCGGCCTCGAGGGGGACGCGTCGCACCTCGGCATAACGCTCTCGGTGAACTGCCACCACAACTACGTGGCCGACGAGGTCCACTTCGGAGAAGCCGTCCTGGTGACCCGGAAGGGAGCGATCCGGGCGGGAGATGGCGAGCTCGGGATCATCCCGGGGTCGATGGGCTCGAGCTCGTTCGTGGTGCGCGGCCTCGGAAACCGCGAGGCGTTCGAGAGCGCGCCTCACGGGGCGGGGCGGGCGATGTCGCGGAGCGAGGCGAAGCGGCGGTTCACACGGGCGGACGTCGAGTCCCAGACCGCGGGCGTCGAGTGCCGCAAGGACGCCGGCGTCGTCGATGAGATCCCGTCCGCGTACAAGCCGATCGAAGACGTCATCGCAAAGTCTTCCGATCTCGTCGAGGTCGTGGCACGATTGAAGCAGATCGTTTGCGTCAAGGGATGAAAGGGGGCCGGCAGATGGCGAGAACGGCGGTCGGAGCCAGGCGGGGGTCGG
>JBBQNC010000310.1:0-4152 GCA_038329555.1 Thermoanaerobaculia bacterium | reverse complement strand
GGGTGATCGTCTTCCTCCTCGCTCCACTCGCCGCCGTCGCCGCGATGGCGCTCCTGACCCGCGGGCCGTCCGGCGAAGTGGGACTTCCGCTCACCCTCCAGAACTTCCGGCGCCTCGCCGGCTTCGGTCCTTTCGGCTTCGAGGCGCTCTATCCCGTCATTCTTCTGCGCAGCCTCCTCCTCGCGGCGTGGACGACCGCGGCGTGCGTCCTCGTGGCCTTCCCGGTCGCGTTCTTCATCGCGCGCCTGCCTCCGAGGCTCAAGACGATCGCCCTGACGCTCGTCATCGTTCCGTTCTGGACCAACCTGTTGATCCGCACCTACGCCTGGCAGATCCTCTTCGCGGCCGGAGGGCCGCTCTCGCGGGCCGCGTCGGCCGTCGGCCTGATCCCTCCAGGCGGAGCGCTTTACCCGGGGAGCTTCGCGGTCGCCGTGGGGATGCTCTGCGCCTTCGTCCCGTTTCTCATCCTGCCGCTCTACACGGCCGTCGAGAAGCTCGATTGGTCGATCGCGGAAGCGGCGATGGACCTGGGCGCGGACGGGCCGAGGGTCTTTCGTCACGCGATCCTCCCGCAGGTCGCGCCCGGTCTTCTCGCCGGGGTCATACTCGTCTTCGTGCCCGCCGTCGGGCAATTCGTCATCCCCGATCTTCTGGGCGGCGCGAAGACGGCTCTTCTCGGCAACGCGATCCAGCAGCAATTCGGTCCGAGCCGCGACTGGCCTTTCGGTTCCGCGCTCGCGGTCTTCGGCATGTCGGTCGTCCTGCTCGGCCTGTGGGCCTATGCCCGCACGTCGGGGGAGCGGGAACAGGGGCTGCCGTGAGGCGACCGTCGCCCGCTCTCGGAATCCCGGCGTTCTTGACCTACATCTTTCTCTACGCGCCGATCGCGGTCGTCGCGCTCTACTCCTTCAACGCCCGGCGCTACGGTTCGGTGTGGGGCGGTTTCACAACGAAGTGGTACAGGACTCTGCTCGAGAGCCCGGACAAGGTCTTTGCCGCGGAAAACACGCTCGTCCTCGCCGCGGTGAGCACGCTCGTGTCGACGGTCCTCGGCACGCTGCTCGGCTACGGCCTCTCCCGCTACGTTTTCCCCGGCAAGAGACTGTTCTCCTGGCTCATGTACGTGCCGGTCGTGATCCCGGACATCGTCATGGCCGTCGCGATGCTGCTCTTCTTCGCGTTGCTGCGACGCGGGATGGGGCTCTTCGAGCTCGGGCTGCCGACGATGATTGTGGCGCACGTCACCTTCCAGATCCCGTTCGTGGCGATCGTCGTGCGGTCGCGGCTCGCCGGCATGGACCCGTCGATCGAGGAGGCGGCGCGAGACCTCGGCGCGGACGGCTGGAAGACGTTCCGGCACGTGACGCTACCCCTGATCGCCCCGGGAATCGTGGCCGGGGCGCTGCTCGCCTTCACCCTATCGCTCGACGACTTCGTCGTGAGCTTCTTCACCGCCGGGCCGGGCTCGACGACCCTGCCGATCCTCATCTACTCGTCGGTGAAGCGCGGGATCACGCCGGACATCAACGCTCTTTCTACGCTGATCGTACTCGTTTCGGTCGTGGGGGTCATGATCATGTCCCTCCCGGCGCGCGTGCGGGTCCGAACCTTCCTGGCGGTCGTCATTCTCGGATGCGGCGCCGGCGTCTGGAGCAGGGCGGTGGCGCCGGCGCATCGTCTGAATCTCCTCATGTGGAGCGAGTACATCGACCCCGGCGTCGTCTCGGACTTCGAGAAGCGGTTCGACTGCCGCGTGACGCTCGACGTATTCGAGGACGTCGAGAGCATGATGGCGAAGCTCCAGCAGGGAGGCGTATCGCTCTACGACGTCGTGACGCCGTCGGAGGACGCGGTGCCCGTCCTGCAGCGCTTGAAGCTTCTGCAGGGGATCCGGCGCGGGAACGTGCCGAATCTCGTCAATCTGGAGCCCCGCTTCGCGAATCCGCCTTTCGACCCCGGCAACCGGTTCACGGCTGCGTACCAGTGGGGCACGGTCGGGATCTACATCCGGCGCCGGCCGGGCGGGAGTGACTCGCGGAGCTGGGGACTCTTCTTCGACGCGGCGCGGCAGCCGGGACCGTTTCTGATGATCGACAACATCCGCGAAATGATTGGCGCGGCCCTGAAGTATCGCGGGCACTCTTTGAACAGCACGGATCCCCGGGAGCTCTTCGAGGCACGCGACCTGCTCCTCGACGCGAAGCGCCGCTCCGCGGGCTTCGAGGGCGGCGTCGGTGGGAAGAACCGGGTCCTCGCCCGCGGCGCTGTGGCCGCGGTCGCCTACAACGGCGACGCCGTCCGCGGCATGCGGGACGACGCAGAGACGGAGTTCTTCGTTCCCGACGAGGGTGGAGAGATCTGGATGGACAGCCTGGCGATCCCGGCGAAGGCGCCGCACCGCGACATGGCCGAGAAATTCGTCAACTACATCCTGGAGCCGGAGACGGGCGCGCGCGTCTCGAACTTCAACCAGTACGCCACGCCGAACCGGACATCCCGGCCGTTCATCCACCCGAAAGATCTCGCGAACACCGCGATTTATCCGCCTCCCGCGATCATGGAGAAGCTCGAATTCCTCCACGACCTCGGCCCGGACCTCGAGCTCTACGACGAGATCTGGAGCCAGGTGAAGTCGAAGTAGCGCTCCGGAAATAAGACTGGGTCCACGCGGAATCGCCGCTTTGCCGAGCGCGAGGTCCGGAAGGCGATGCCAGGGGAGGCGGGGGCGATGAAGAACGCGAAATCGAAAGCGCGCCGAGGAAGAACCGGCACGCGTCGTCCGTGCCGCGGATCAGTGAGGCGGCCGCTCGTGAACTCTCGGAGGGATCTCGCATCGACGAAGGAACCGGGGGACGCGCGGAGCTTTCCGGTCAGTCGTTCCTTCCGAAGAGTGGGTCGGAGAGGACGGCGGCCGCGGCCGCGCCGACGAGCTGCGCGACGACGAACAGGGGAGCGTCGGCAGGCCGGATCCCCGAAAAGGAGCGCGTGAGCGTCCGGGCGACCGTCACGGCCGGGTTGGCGAACGACGTGGACGCCGTGAACCAGTAGGCCGCCGTGATGTAACAGCCGACGGCGATCGCGACGGCGAGGGGAAAGGGCCGCGACCTCGCGGCACCGCGGATGACGAGCAGGAGGCCCGCGGTCGCCACGAGCTCCGCGAGCCCCTGCGCCGCGCCCGCGCGTTCTCGCGTGGATGCGCTGAAGAGCGCCTCGCCGAACATGAGGTGCGCGACGGCGACACCCGCGAGCCCGCCCGCGAACTGCGCCGGGACGTACGCGGCGGCATCGGCCCACGGGATGGCGCGCCGGAACGCTTCGGCGAGGGTGACGACGGGGTTCAGATGCGCTCCGGAGACGCGACCGAACGACAGGATCAGGGCGACGAGCGCGGCGCCGGTGGCGAGCGAGTTGGCGAGGAGCGTGAGGGCTGCGTTGCCGCCGGACAGCCGCTCGCCCATGATTCCGGATCCGACGCCCGCCGCCACGAGAAACGCCGTTCCCACGCACTCGGCCGTCGACCGGCGCGAGAGAGACCGAGCCGCCCGCGGGACCGGGTCGAGCAGCGCTCCAGCGGCTTCATGCGCCACGGGCGAGACGAGACGAAACGGACGGAAGAGACATCCATATCCGGATCCGGGCCATCAGGTCCCTGGCCGTCCCTTCGAACGCCCGGGTCTTTTCCTCGTCGGTCCCTTCGACCGCCGCGGGATCCTCGAGGCTCCACCGGATCCGTTCCGGGTCGCCGGGAAAAACCGGGCAGGAGTCCGCCGCGCGATCGCAGACGGAGATGACGTAGTCGAACGACCGGCCCACGAAGGCGTCGAGGGACTTCGGCTCCTGGCCGTCCATGTCGAGGCCGAAGAGTTCCCTCATGACCTTTCGGGCGATCGCGTGGATCTCCGGCCTCGGGTGGCTCCCCGCGCTGACGACCTCCGCTCGTTCGTGCGAGAGATGACGCAGAAGCGCCTCGCCCATCTGAGACCGAGCGGAGTTCCCGGTGCAGAGAAACAGGACCGTCAGGGGTGGCTGCTCCATCCTTCCTCCTTCGACCATCCTTCGGGCGGAGCGCGCGAACGCCCCGCCCGAAGATCCATCGCTTCTACCTCGCACAGCAGGCGGCGCCCGCGCCGCTCACCGCCTCATCGCGATCTT
>JBBQNC010000309.1:0-4175 GCA_038329555.1 Thermoanaerobaculia bacterium | reverse complement strand
GATCTCTCCGTGGTCGGCAATGTGGTCAGGGAAGTCCCCCGCTCGGAACGGTCGTCTTCGTCACGCGGTTCCCGTCGTCCGCCTTCGAGCCACGGCGGCGAGCAATCCGGGGACGGTGGCGAGCGTCGCGGGATCGGCGCCGTTGATTCGAAAACGAGGCTCGCGAGGCCGCGGCGGAGCGGAGGCAACGGTCAGAGACCGAGATCGCTCAAGCCGGGGTGGTCGTCGGGCCGGCGTCCGAGCGGCCAATGGTACTTGCGCTCGGATTCCTGGATCGGCAGGTCGTTGATGCTCGCGAAGCGAAGGCGCATTATGCCGTCCGCGTCGAACTCCCAGTTCTCGTTTCCGTACGAGCGAAACCAGTGTCCGGAATCATCCTGCCATTCGTACGCGAATCGAACGGCGATGCGATTTCCCTCGAAAGTCCAGAGCTCCTTGATGAGCCGGTAGTCGAGCTCCCTCGCCCACTTGCGCGTCAGAAAGGCGACGATCTCCTGCCGCCCCTTCGGAAACTCCGCCCGATTCCTCCACTGCGAGTCGAGGGTGTAGGCGAGCGAGACCTTCTCCGGGTCCCGCGAATTCCAGGCATCCTCGGCGAGACGAACCTTCTGGACAGCGGTCTCCCGCGTGAAAGGCGGCAACGGTGGTCGTGTGGGCATGCTGACTCCTACTCGGGATGCACAACGACTCCCCCGGGTCTCTGAGGCGCCGCGGAGGTCATTCAAGTCCGATCAGCCAAGGATGCCACGAACGGACGGCCCCGGGCGCCCGTCCCGCGATCGCAGTGGCACGCCCTGGCAAAGACGAGGATCGAGGCGATCGCCGACTGCGCGGCCCTGGTGCAGCGGCTCGATCAGGCGCGGCCGGGACAGTTCGGCGCGATCTGGCGGCGGAGGGCGGACGCCGGAGTGAGCATCAGGTTCTCCGGCGACCATGCGAACCGCCTCATCCTCGTGGTCGACGACTCGATACGCCGACGCAGGGCGGGTCGGAGGACCGCCGCCCCCGAAGCGGGCGCTCTATCGGGAAACGCTCTCCGAGGCAAAACGGATCTGTTCGCTCGTATCGCGTCGGGTCTTCGAAACGCGAGGATTGAGCCCCGCTACCGGGCTCGCGCCGAGCGCGAAAGGGAGAGCTTGAGGATGACCGCCTCACGCATCTCGGCCTCGCCGATCGGTTTTTTTTCGTCCAGGAACTTCTGTCCCTGGCTGTCGGCCGAGAAGTAAAGCGCTCCGTCAACGACCACGCCGAGCGTCGGTTCGTCGAAGTCCGGATGGTTGATCTCGAGGATGCGGGCACGAGAGATGGCGACGCGGTTCGCGGCGAGATCGAGCCGGATGACGCGGTGGGGGACGATCCCGTTCTGAATCGCGACGAGGCTGTTTCCAAAACTCGCCAGACCGTCGATTCCGTTGAGAGAGAGATCGGGGGGCACGCGGATCGGCGTCAGCCGACGGGTCGCGACGTGGACGGAGAAGAGGCCGCGGTAGTCCGAAGCGTAAAGGGTCCTCCCGTCCGACGAGACGGCGAGCCCCTGCGTTCCGCCGAGGGCGTCCGAGGTAAGAAAGACCTCGAGCCGCCCTCCCGGCGGAATCCTCCAGATCCGGGAATGGAAGCCGTCGTTGACGTAAACGGTCCCGTCAGGCGCCAGGGTCAGGTCGTCGAAGCCCGGCGCCGACTCCCCTTCGCCCGGCGCGGCGTGCTCCTCGCGCAGGCGCCCCGAATCCACGTCGTACTCGAACACGGCGGCGCCGCGCGGCTGCTCCTTTTCGTAACCGTCCATCGACGGGATCGCCTGACTCGCGACCCAGAGCGTTCGCCGTTTCGCGTCGACCGCCATGCCCAGAGCGCTTCGAAGCCCATCGCGGGCGGGCGAAACGAGCTCCGTGATCTTGCCGCCCCGATCGATGCGAACGATCTTTCGATGGCGCACGCTCGAAACGAAGAACGCCTTCGTGACGGGGTCATACGCGACGCCCTCCGCCACGAGGCCTCGCTCCGGGATCGTGAACGCGCGCACTGCGTCCGCCGAAATCCGCGACTGGCGGAGCTGTGACATCCGATCCACCACTCTGCGATACCCGTGGGTCTGCCGAATGGCGTCGAAGTCGGGATCTCGTTCGATCGCGAAAGAGACGCGCTGGGCCAGGATTTCCTCGAGGGTGCGGATCGCCGCATCGGCCCGGTTGTTCAGGGCCTGCGCGCAGGCCAGGTTGTAGAGAATGGAGACGTCTCCGGGCCGTCGACGCACCAGCTCCTGGTAAACAGAGAGAAAGGTGACCTTGTCTCCTCGCGCATAGGCCTCTTGCGCTTGCTTCACGAGATCCGTGCTGCTCTGGACGGTGAGGTGGCCTGAGCTTGCCCCGGGGGACACCGGCGCCGGTGCGAGGCTCAAAGCGAGCCAGAGAAAAAATGCCATCGACATGTCAGATGTCTACCGCGATGTGCAGCCACTTGCCCTGCCGGAAGCGGGCGACGCTGAGGAGGGCGCGCGTGGAGTGCCCGAGCACGATCGCCAGCCAGATGTCGGCCGGCTGCAGGGGGCGCATCGCCTGGATCACGGTGCAGAGGCCGATAGGCACCGCGATCTGGGAAATGATCGAGATGTACAGGGGACTGCGCGTGTCGCCCGTGCCCTGCAGGCCGCCCGTGTAGCTCAGGGCCACGGTGATGAAGAGTCCCGAAAGGCTCAGGTACTTCAAGAGCTCCGTGCCGATCGACGTGACGAGAGGCTCGGTCAGCCCGAAGATTCCGAACAGATGCTGCGGGATCGTCAGGAAAAGCGTCCCGATCACCACCGCAACGCCGAGGCCGATCCAGGAGGCGACGGCCACGCCGCGCCTCGCCCGCTCCGGGTTGCCGGCGCCCAGGTTCTGGCCCGCGATCGTCGCCGACGCCCCCATGAGTCCCACGGAGGTCCACGTGATCAGGGAGAACAGCTCGCTGTACCCGACGGCGAAGGCCGCCTGCGCCGCCGCGCTGTGCTGCAGGGACCCGATGAACCGCAGCAGGAGGACGCCAGCGATGTTCATCGCAATGCCCTGGACGCCGGTCGGCAGGCCGAAGCGGAAGAGCGATCGGATGACGGCGAGGTCGGGCTTGAGATCCATGCCGCGATGGAAATGGATCACCGAACCCGGTGCGAAGATCCTCCACACGCCATAGACGACCACGATCGTGCTGCTCGCGATGGTGCCGAGCGCCGCGCCGAGCGTGCCGAATCGCGGGATCAGGACGACGTTGAACACGACCGTCAGAACGGTCATCGCGACGCCGAGCCGCAGCGGCGTTCGGGGATCGCCGGCCGCGCGGAAGGCGCCGCTCAGCATGAAGAACATCATCATGCCGAAGATCCCGAGGAACATGGCGCGCAGGAAGGGGAGCGCCTGGCGCTGCACCTCCGGCGCGGCGTGGACGACGTTCAACAGTGCCGGCGACGCGAAATAGCCGACGGCTGCCATCAGCACCGAAAGCCCGATGGCCGTGAGGAACGCCTGGTAGACGACCCGGTTGACCTTCTCGGGCTGGTTCGCGCCCGCAAAGCGTGCGACGAGCACCGCCATGCCGGTGAAGAGCGAGCTGATGAAAACGATGACGACGATGATGATCTGCCAGCTCACGCCGATGGCCGCGTTGGCCGTATAGCCGACGTAGTGGCCCACCATGGCGTGATCGACGATCCCCTGCAGGCCCGCGATGGCGTTTTGCAACATCGTCGGCCAGGCCAGCCGCCAGACCGCGGAGCCGAGCGGGCCCTCGACGAGCGAGCGGTCGAAGCGCTGCGCCGGTTTCGGAGTGGGGTCGGACACCCCCAGGCCGGGCGGGCCCGGGACGGAGAGTCCAACTTGCTCGGGCGTGGAGTTTTCCGAGACCACTCTAGGACTTCCCGCTCATCGGGGCAGGCGACGCCGGATCGCCCCTCGGAAGCCCATCGCGTTGTCGGTCATCTCTCGGCTCCTCAATCTCGGAATCGAACGTGCTAACGCGGAGCGACGGGGCCGCGATTCCGTCGATTCACGTCGGCAAACTGCGCTTCGCTCCGCTTTGCCTCCCGCGGCGCCAGGATCCTCCCTCGTGACTCGGGAGACTCCTCGCGCCGCGGAAGGGCCCCACCCCCGGAACCGCGCCCCCCGGCCGGGGGGGGGGGGGCGAGTCGTGGGGGTGTCCGGGGGGAG
>JBBQNC010000308.1:0-4196 GCA_038329555.1 Thermoanaerobaculia bacterium | reverse complement strand
GCCGCGAGCTTCGACAGGGCTTCCATGGGAGCATCCTAAGACGGAAGCCCTCGGGTCCCCGGAGCCCGTGAGAAGCCGCTCGAAAACCGCGGCGGGCGTCGCGCGGGACCGGGCGGAGGATGCCCGCGACCCTCACCTGTCGTAAGATTTGTACACACATGGCCGAGCAGGAAGACAAGCCGCTACGGGTCGTCGATCGGAGGATGTTCACTCCGGATGGCGATCTGCGGCCGGACTTCGAGCCCGAGGAGCCGTCGACCCCGCCCGCGCCCCCTCCGGTTGCTCCGGCCGCGCCTCCTCCCGCGGCATCCGCCGGCCCGGCCGGCTCTCGTTCGGCCGCTCCGGCACCGCCGCCCCGCCAGGCGGATTTTTCTTCCCCGGCCGCCGGCGAGGGGCCGGCCGACGAGGCCGACCTGGAGGATGCCCCGGCCGAGGGGCCCCACGGAGATTTCAGCGCGATCGTCCGATCGCTGGCAACGACCGCCTACTCGGCGATGGGCCTGCTCGCCGACCCGACAGGCGCCCGGCATCGGGAGCCCGCCGTCGCGCGTCAGATGATCGACTGGCTGGCCGTGCTCGAATCGAAGACGCGCAACAACCTGTCCTTCGAGGAATCGGACTTTCTGTCCCGGATCCTCTACGAGCTTCGCCTGGCCTTCGTCGAGGTGACGCGTCCCCCCGGACGCTGACAGATGACCACCTGAAGACGGCACGACGTTGATCGCGAACGTCTTCTGATGTCCCCACACACGGCATTGCGCGTCCGCCGCGCTTTCCTGGTCCTCGCGGGGCTCGTCCTCTGCGCGTCGCTCGCTCCTCCCGCGCGGGCGCAGGAGGCCGTTTCTCCGCTTCCGCCTCCCGTCACCCGCAGCCTGTACCGGTCGCGGTGGTTCGAGTTTCTGAACGCGCATCTCGAAGACGACGTCAAGGGTGCCGCCGCCGCGCTCGCCGATCTGCGCAAGACGGCGCGGACGGTCGGCGTCCGGCGGCTCTCCGATTTTTCCCGGACGGCCGTGCACGAAGGGCGCAAGGCGGAGGCGATCGGGAAGCTCGACCGGGCGGCGCGCGCGTACGACGCGGCCGTCGCCCTCGACGACGCGAACTACGACGCCGTGCTCTCCCGGGCGGGATTTCTCGTCCGCCGCTCGCGTTACGGGGACGCCACGCGTCTCATTCCCGATGCCGCCTCGGCGCTCCTCGCGACGCGGGAGTCGCGGCTGTCCCTCCTGTCTTCCGCGACGGTGTGGACGGCGGCTGCGCTGCTCGCGAGCTTCTTCGGCTTGGTGCTGGTGCTGGCGGCGAAGAACGCCTCGAGAATCCGACACGATCTGGGCGAGTGGTCCCGACGTCTCGGCGGCCACGCGGCGGTGCCGCTCGCCCTGGTCTCGGCGCTGGCGCCGCTCGCGCTCGGTCTCGGGCCCGGGTGGGTCCTCCTCTGGTGGGGCATTCTCGTGTTTCCATACGCCCTCGGACGCGAGAGAGCGCTGCTCATCGCCGCGTTCGTGATCGTCGGATTTCTGGTTCCCGTGCTCTCCGCGATCTCCCGCGAGAACCTCGTGCAGCGCTCGCCGCTCTGGGTGGCCGCGGTGGACCTCGAGGAGCGGCGCGAGGACGCCAGCGCCGAGGACGGTCTCCGCCAGGCGTCCGCCGTATTCTCGGAGGACGCGGACGTGTGGTTCCTGCTCGGAAAATACGCGGACAGGTCCGGCGACTCCGAGCGGGCGATCGCCTCTTACGAGCGCGCCATCCAGGCGAACTCCCGGGACTACCGCCCGTACTTGAACCGCGGCAACGTGCACTTCCAGGAGGGAGACTTCCTCGAGGCGATCCGGGACTACGAGGCGGCGGCGCAGCGGGCCCCAAAGGTCGCGGAGATCCAGTACAACATCGCCGTCGCGCGTGGAGAGGCCTACGACTTCGACGGCCAGACGGCGGCGATGGCCAAGGCTCGCGCCCTCTCGCCGGCCGACGTGCCGACCTGGACGGAGCATCCCACTCTCGCGCGCGTGATCGCGGCCGGCTATCCGGTATCCCGCGCCCGCCGCAGGATCGAGGAGTGGAACCGGCAGGCCAAGAGCCGCCGGCTGCCCGGTCACGCACCGCCGCCCTCGATCCCCGCTTTTCTCTTCACTCCGTTTGCGCTCGGACCGTGGGTCGCCGGCGCGGCGGCCCTGGTGCTCGCCGGAGCGCGCGCCAAGCGGCCCCTGGCGATCGAGTGCGCGCGATGCGGCATTCCCGTCTGCGACTCCTGCCGTCGTTTCGGCGACCATCCCCTCTACTGCACGACGTGCGTGCGCCTCCACGTCCGCAAGGAGAACCTCGGCATCGAGGCCCACGTCATCCAGGCCCGGGAGATGCGCGGGCGCGTCGACGGCCGCGACCGGGTCTGCCGCCTGACGTCGATCTTTCTGCCCGGGACCCACCGGTTCTTCACGGACCGTACGATTCGCGGCTATCTCGCGCTGCTCATCTTCTTTTTCTGCGTCGCCGTCGCGGTGATCGGGGGACGCTTCTTCGACCCACGTGAGCTGCCGCCGGCGAGTGCCACCCGGCTCGCGATCCTCGTTCCCGCCGCGGTGGCCGTTCTGATCTGGGCGGCGTCGCTCGTGCGATCCTGGAGGGAGACCCATGGGTCTTGAGGGGACCCTCCGCGTCTTCTCGTTGAACGACATCTTTCAGGTGCTCGGGCTGCAGCGCAAGAGCGGAGTCCTCACGGTCGAGAGCGACGAGGACACCGTCACGATCTCGTTCCTCGGGGGACAGGTGGTCGCCGCCGAGTCGGCGAGCCGGCAGTTGGACAACCGGATCGGCCATCTTCTGGTGCGCGCCGGCCGGATCACCGAGGAACAGCTGGCCGACATCCTGCGGACTCAGAAGGAGACCCAGCAGAGGCTGGGCTTCCTCCTGATCCGCGACCGCCTGGTGACGCCGGAAGACCTTCGCGAGGCGCTGCGCCTCCAGATCCTGCGGATCGTCTTCGACGCCTTCCGTTGGGGCGACGGCCGGTTCCGCTTCACACAGGAGGGACCGATCGAATACGACGCCGATCACATGTCCCCGGTGCCGACGGAGTCGATCCTCATGGAGTCCGCGCAGATGCTCGACGAGTGGCCGCTTCTCGAGAAGAAGATCCGCTCGAAGAGCCTCGTCTTTCACCGGGCGCCGGGCGTGGAAAAACTTCGCCTCGTCGTGAAGAAGGAGGAGGCGCAGGAGGGATCGCTGCTGGTGTCGAAGCCCGAGGCCGAGGCGTGGCGATGGGTCGACGGGACCCGGAGCGTGGCCGACATCTCCGAGCGGGCCTTCCTCTCCGACTTCGAGGTCTATAAGGGCCTCGCGGAGTTGATCGGCCGTAATCTGATCGTGGAAGGTCGGCTGGCCGCGGTCCCTGCGGAGGGTCCCCTTCCGCTCGCGCCCCCGAGGCAGGGCATCTCGAAGGTCGCGCTTCTCTGGCTCGTCGTCCTCGCGCTGGCCGCGGCCGGCGCGCACCTCGTGCCGAAAAACTCCTGGAACCTCGTCCTTCGGCCGCAGGGCGACCGGCGAGAGACGGCGAGCTTCCTGAAGTCCGTCTCTCTCGAGCGGCTCTCCTCGATCGAGCGCGCCGTCCGCGTGTTCTACGACTCCTCCGGTCAGTACCCGAAGAGCCTCGAAGATCTCGTGGGCGCGGGGATCCTGCAGGAGGACAGGCTCGTCGATCCGTACGGCCGGAAGTATCGCTACATCCTGCGTCCGGACGACGGCAAGTTCGGCCTCTATGGTCGCAACGCCTCGGGCGAGATCGACCTCGACCTCTCCTTCGATCGGACCCTGGCGCCCGTGGCGGAAATCCACCCGGCGGCCTCGCGCCTGCGCCAGACCGACCGCCGACCGGGAGTCCAGGTCGTCGAATAGGGGTATGGGGTATTTGTTCAGGGTTTTGGGTTCTGAGTTCCGTTCCCGGATTCCGAACCGAAAAGTAGCGACTCACGACTCATAACTCGCCATCTAATTGCCACTGCTAGGGTTCCACTTGAGTCTCCTGGACTAAGCAGCTGGCTAGATTCTAGTTGACACTCGGCGGCTCAAGTCCTAAAATCACCCTCGTCGGATTTGAGTAAGAGAGAGGAAATCACCCAATGAGCAAGATTATTGGCATCGACCTCGGCACCACGAACTCGTGCGTCGCCGTCATGGAAGGCGGCGATCCCGTCGTCATCCCG
>JBBQNC010000307.1:0-4208 GCA_038329555.1 Thermoanaerobaculia bacterium | reverse complement strand
GTGACGTTCTTCCGCGTCTCCCACTCCGTTCCCGGTTCCTCGGCCGTGCTCGTCGAGGCGGGCGGCCGGAGGCTGATCCACTCCGGCGACTTCAAGCTCGACGACGACCCGCCCGACGGCGAACGGACCGACCGCGAGGGAATCGCGGAGGCTTCCGCCGGGGGGATCGACCTCGCCCTCGTCGATTCGACCAACGCGGAGCGCGCGGGCCACGCCGCCTCGGAGCGGCTAGCCGGAGCGGGCCTGGCCCGCGTCTTCGCCGGAGCGCCGGGCCGGATCGTCTTGACGACGTTCTCGAGCCACGTCGCGCGGATCTCCCAGGCGGCCGGAGCGGGCATGGCCGAGCGCCGGCGCGTCGGGTTGCTCGGACGGAGCATGATCGCCGTGGCGGAGATCGCGGAGCGGCTCGAGCGTTTCTCACTTCCCGCCGGCGTCCGGGTGCCGCCTCAGGATCTGCGCCGCCAGCCGGCCAGCCGGCTTCTTTGCGTGACGTCCGGCAGCCAGGGGGAGCCGTTCTCGGCGCTCTACCGCCTCGCCCTGGACGAGCATGCGAACTTGAAGCTCGAGCCGGAGGATCTCGTTGTGTTCTCGGCCCGGACGATCCCGGGACACGAGCGGTCGGTCAACCGGGTCACCGATCATCTCGTCCGGCGCGGGGCGCGCGTCGTGCGCGAGGCCGATCCCCCCGTTCACGTCTCCGGGCACGCGCACCGCGAAGACATCGCGGACTGGCTCGCTCTTCTTCGTCCCCGCGCGGTGATGCCCGTTCACGGAGAGCGGCGGATGCTGGCGGCCGCCGGTGAAGTGGCGCGCGAAACGGGCGTGCCGCCCGACCGCGTGTACCTGCTCGACAACGGGGACCGGCTGACTCTCTCCCCCGAGAGTGCGCGGATCGACCCCGCCGCCGTACCCTCCGGGCGGATCTACTACGATTCCCGCACGGAGGCGGTCGACCCGGCCGTGGTCCGGGACCGGCGGCACATGGCCGAGCAGGGGTTCGTGGTGGTCCTGGTTCCCGCCGACCCGGGCTCGCGGGAGGTCTCGGTCGTCACCCGCGGCGTCGCGACGGACGAGGTGGCGCTCTCGGAGGAAGTCGTGCGGGCCGTCCGAGCCGTGCTTGCCCGCGCCACGCCGGAGGAGCGCGGCGACTTCGAGTGGCTGCGCGCCGAGATCGCCATCGCGGCCAAACGCGCCTGCCGCCGCGTGTTCGACGTCCGCCCGATCATCGTCCCCGTCGTCGCCTGACCTCCGCCGCCGGTCGGTTCCCTACACTCGCCATCGGCGCGCGTGGGCGGACCCCAGCCGGATCGCCCCGTAGACGGCCACGCAGCAGAGAAAGTCGAGGAGAAGACCCGCGTCGAGCTCGAAAGGGAGGATTCCGCCGTTCGGAGGCTGATGCTGCAGCGAGCGGGGAAGTCCGGGGAACAGGATCAGGAAGTACACCGCGTTGCCCGCCAGGATCGCGACCGTGTATTCGATCCACCGGCGGGCGGTCATCTGCGGCAGCAGCGGTCCCTTCACCCGACGATTCTGGGCGCGGAGGGAAGCGGAAGACAAGCGGCATCGGAAGGTCCATCAGGGGAGCGAAAAGTAGGTCTTGCCGTGGCCGGGGCCGCTCTCGTGGCCGATCAGGAGACTCTCCAGAAACCCCCGGTCTCCCACGAAGAGGCGCGGCCGGCGGATCCCGGCCGGAAGCGCGAAGACGAGGGTCGTCCGATACGAGCCGCCCGGACGCAGGGGACGGTCGAACGACACGCTGGCCGGGTCCGTGCCCGAAGCCTGCCCGGAAGGAAGGTAGCGTCTCCCGTCGGCGTCCACGACCCACGCGACCCGCGGGTTCGGGGTCAGGGGCGCGTTACCCCTCAGCGACGAGATCGTCGACGGATCGAACCACGTCCGGACGGCGATGCGGGTCTCGGGTCCGGGTGCCGTCGCGGCCTCGAGAGAGTAGGCGAGGTGACAGTCGATCTCGCAGAAGTACTTCCGCCCGCCGGGTGCTAGGGTCCGGTCGCGACTCACCATTGCCGTGCCGAGGAGCACGGCCGCATAGATCGCGACCGCAGCGGCAGCGCCCGCCGCGATCCATCCGGCCAGCCGGCGACGCCCGAAGGCGAGAGAAGCGCCGGCCCCCACGGCGGCGAGGGCGAGGAGTCCGCCGAGGCCGAGGAGAGCGAGTACCGAGATGAGGACGTGCTCGGGCATCAGTGCGAATTCCGTCCGCGCGACATCCAAAGTACTTTGAATCATAAAGCAATCCTCCAAAAAAAGGGATTCCCGACAATCAGAGCCAGAAAGGGTCGAAAGGATGGGGTGATCGGCGGTCATCGGGCGATCGGGTCATCGGGTCGTCTGGGAATGCGGCGAGCGATGACATCGACGCCAAGACGGGGGAGAAATGGCGATGGCCGCGAGGATGCCCCTGACCCCGGCCCTCTCCCGCCGGGAGAGGGCCGAACAAGGCCGCGACCGCATTTCGTCATTTCTCAACCATCCGACGCGTCATCCGCGCGCATGTTTCACCAGAGCCTCGAGATGATCGAGGTAGCGCTCGAAGGCGCGGCGGCCGTCCGCCGTCAGGCGGTACTGGGTGCGGGGAATCCGGCCCTCGAAGGATTTCGCCGCCGCCACGTAGCCCGCTTCCTCGAGGCGTCGCGCATGCACGGAGAGGTTCCCGTCCGTCGCGCCGAGCAGGGTCTTCAGGTCGCGGAAGGAGAGCGGAGACTGGGCCGCCAGCGCGGCCACGATCGCGAGACGCGTCCGCTCGTGGATCACGCGGTCGAGGTCGGGCACCGCGCCCCGCGCGGGGGAGGCCCGCCGGGGGGCGCGGCCGGCCGGCGCCGCCGGAGACGAAGAGGAGGAACGGGCCCGCGCCATCAGCCCCCATGCCTCCGCGCGATCACGACGCCCACTCCGATCTGCAGCCCGCCGAAACCGCACGCGAGAAACGCCGTGCCCCAGGAGGGGGGGCAGACCAGGGTGAGGCATCCGAGCAGCATGAAGACGATCCCCATCGCGGGGACGATCCGGACGGCGAACGCGCCGCCCGTCGCGACCGCCGTCCCGTAGAGGAGAAGCCACATTCCCGGCAGGAGCGCCGTCTGTCCGGCTCGCGCGAGCGCCAGCGTGACGACGGCGCCGGCGAAGAGCGGCGGCGAGAGCATGAGGAGGAACCGACGTGCCGGGCCCGAGAAGAGCGTGGCACCGGCGCGGCGGGCCTTCCGGGCCATCGCCCAGGCGCCGATCGAGAACGCGACGAACGCCTCCACGAGCCAGACGCCGAGCCACTCCTCGGGGGTCCGGGCGAGTGTCGAAAGCAGGGCCGCGGCGACCGCCGTGACGCCCATGCCGACGCCGCCCCACCCCGGAACGGCCGTGAAGGCGATGGCCTTCTCCATCGTCTCGCGGATGAATCGTAGGTTGTCGATCGCGCGCCCCCCCACGTCCGGGGGCTGGTCGGGCTGGCTTCGAAAGCGGGTGGGATCCACGGAGGAATTCTGGCGTGGCCGCTCGGGCTTGTCAAGTACTTTGCACTGTGGAGCCCGCGCTCAACCCTCGAAGAGGGATCCCTGTTTTTCCGGCCGCCGGAACGTGCTCTCGCGCGAGATCTCCTCGCCGCTGCCGAAGCCGAGCCGGCGGCACTCGGCGCGGTAGAGAGCCTCGACGGCCTTCCAACGCGGGCCGAGACCCCGCATGCGGTCGCCGAACCGGGTCTCGTTTCGCTTCCCGCCCCGCATCTCCTCGATCGCGTGCCAGACCTTCGCCGCGCGGGCCGGAAAGGCGGCCTCGAGCCTCTCCCGGAACACCGGCAGCGTCGCCCCGGAGAGCCTCAGGGGCTGGCGAAACGCCTCCGACGCCCCGGCCTCGCGGGCGCGGGTCAGGATCTCCGCGACCTGGTCGTCGTTCAGACCGGGGATGACGGGCGCGACGCCGACTCCGGTCCGGATGCCCGCTTCCGACAGGATCCGGATCGTCTCGAAGCGCTGGGACGGCGGGCTCGTATTCGGCTCGATGGCGCGGGACATCCCGTCGTCGGAAAAGCAGATCGACATGTGCACCGTCGCGGAGGCTTCGCGCGCGAGTCGCGCCAGGAGATCCACGTCGCGCCGGACGAGGGCGCTCTTGGTGATGAGCCCGACGGGATTCCGGAAATCCAGGCACGCCTCGAGACAGCGGCGGGTCAGCTCGTAGACGGCCTCGAGCGGCTGGTA
>JBBQNC010000306.1:0-4208 GCA_038329555.1 Thermoanaerobaculia bacterium | reverse complement strand
CGAACCGTCGGTGCGGCGCAGGCAGAGGGCATACGTGTCGCCGAGGCTGCCGCTCTGCTCGGTGAAGAGGACCGTCTTCCCGTCCGCCGAAATCACGGGGCGGTCGGAGAGGTCGAGCCACGACAGGTCCCGCTCGACGGTCTGCCCCGGGACGAGAACGGGCATGGCCTGCAGGAAGTCGTCCCGTGTGGCGAGCCACCCTCCGTCCGGACGGACGTCGCGAATCGTCAGGCCTCCCGCGCTTTCGAGAGCCGTCCGCCGGCGGCCCGACGTCGTCACGGCGAGGACGGCGAAGTCGCTGTAAGACTTGCCGGCCGAGAACAGAACCTCCCGCCCGTCGGAGGACCAGACGAGGCCCTCCTCGCCCCAGAACCCGTCGGCCAGCACGGTCCGGTTCCCCTGGAGATCGACGAACGCCACGAGCCCCCGGTCGTCCCAGCGGACCGGGTGCTCGAAGAAAGCGATCCGGTCGCCGCGCGGCGAGAACCGGAGGTCGCTCAGGTAGCCGCCCGTCTCGCGCAGGACCTTCCCGACGGGAAACTCCAGCCGGTCCTTGCCTCCCGTCTCGCGGATCACCGCGAGGCTCGAGCCGTCGGGGGACCAATCCGCCTCCCGCACGTTCTCGAGGACGTCCCGCGGCGCACCGCCCTCCAGGGGCATGCGGGCCAGGGTGCCCTGGAAGACGTTGTGCGAGATGTAGCGCGCGCCCGTCAGCAGCGCGAGCTCGCCTCGCGACGAGATGGAGAGCAGATGCGCGCCGCGCAGGCCCAGAGACTTTCCCTCCGGAAAGTCCGGCCGCACGGTGAAGATCTCGGGCGTGTTTCCCGCCACGGCGGCGCTGTACACGGTCGTCCGGCCGTCGGGTGCGAAGCGGGCGTTGAAGATCGTCTGTTGCCGGAACGTCAGCTGCGAGAAGGAGGCGCCGCTCGGCCTGGACGCGCTCTCCATCCGGCGTCCGACGAGATAGGCCGCGACGGCGGTCGCCGCGAGGAGCAGGGCGATCGCGGCGGGAAGAATGCGGCGCTTGCGGTCGGGCGGCGAAAAGGGCGCGAGCTGCATGCCGGAGGCCGAGTGCCCGGACAGGGCCTCGAGGGCGAACGCGACGTCGTGCGCCGAATGGAACCGCTGCTCGGGATTCTTCTCGATGCAATGCCGGACGATCCGCTCCAGACCGGGCGAGATGTTCTGGTTCGTGACGGAAAGGTCCGGCGGCTCCTCCCGCAGGATCGCCGACATCGTCTCCGCGGCCGAGTCGCCGCGAAACGCTCTGTGGCCCGAGAGCATCTCGTGGAGGATGGCTCCGAAGGAAAAGACGTCCGATCGGGCGTCCGCGGGCTTGCCCTTGACCTGCTCGGGCGACATGTACCCGAGCGTGCCGAGCACGACGCCCGGCTCCGTGCCGCCGGCCGTCGGCAGGCCCGTTACCTCGGGTGTAGCCTCGGCGTGCGTCAGTTTGGCCAGCCCGAAGTCCAGGATCTTGACCCGGCCGTCCTTCAGGACGAACAGGTTGTCGGGCTTCAGGTCCCGGTGGACGATCCCTTTTGCGTGCGCCGCGGCGAGGCCGTGAGCGATCTGCAGCGCGTAGTCGATCGCCTTCCGCTGGGACAGCTTCCCGCCCGCCAGGGCCGAGCTCATCGTCTCCCCTTCCAGCAGCTCCGTGACGACGTACGGAGAGCCGTCGTGCGTGCCGACGTCGTAGACCGCGGTGATGTTGGGGTGGTTCAGACTTCCCGCCGCCTGGGCTTCCCGCTCGAAGCGCCGGAGCCGGTCGGCGTCCTGCGAGTACGACGGCGGCAGCACCTTGACCGCTACGTCGCGCTTCAGCCGCTCGTCCCGCGCCCGGTAGACCTCCCCCATGCCGCCCGCCCCGATCGGCGCGAGGATCTCGTAGGGACCGAGACGCGTGCCAGGTTCAAACGACAATGTGCGGATTGTACGGCGGCGGGGTTCGGCGATGCGTCTGGACGTCCGGCGGAACGCGACGACGGTCACTGTGCGGAACGGTTCGCCCTCACACTGACCCTCTCCACCGGGCGTGGGGAGAGGGAAGAACACGGGGGGGCTGCCGGACGCTATCTGATGAAACCTGGCTTCGCGCACCGCGCGCCGGATCGGCCGCCCCGGATCCGGGACCGGCTACTTGGAAAACCGCTCGCGAGCCTTTGCGGAGACCTGGTTGTCCGTCAGCTTGTCCGTCGTTTCGACGCCGACGATCTGCTCCCCCAATCCTTCCTCGCGCATTCGTTTCTCGAGCTCATGCTTGGCTTCGCCGGGGCCCAGCAACAGGATCCGGCCGGCGTCTTTGGTCTGCGAGATTACGGCGTCGTAATAGGTCCGCAGGTGGTTCGCAAAGCGCCTGTCCCGCTGGTCCTCCGCGCCGCTCTCGCCCCGAGACCCTCCCCCATGCTCTGTTTTGGACTCGAGGCGGCTCGTGGTTTCGGTCTCCCCGGCGACGGCCGCGATCACCGCCTCCTTGTGGTCGATCCATACGGCGACGTCACGCTTCATCGGGTTCTCCTGTCTAGAGTTTTCGTTTTCGTCAGCCCGGCGAGACGCAAGAGCTCCGCTGGCCCCTGGCGCCTCTGGCGCCGTAACAATATCGCTCGGTGACTCGGATCGGCGTCGAGCGGTTGTGGCGCTCGCGACCGGGCGGAGGACGCCCCCACCCCGACCCTCTCCGCCGGGAGAGGGGGCCCTGCTAGAAGTAGATCGGCCTGCCCAATCGGCCCGTGAAACGCGGCCGGAATCGGCTTGCGTCGTAGTCCGCGGCGACGTCAATCGTGCGCGCGCCCAGGGTGGCGCCGGGAAGGGAGGTGTCGATGAACACGCCTTGCTGGATACCGACCATGCGTCCGGTCTTTCCCTGCGCGATGAGCTCGACCGCGAGCGTTCCGTAGGTGTTCGCGATCATCCGGTCGACGGGATCTGGGTCTCCGCTGCGAAGATCGTGGGTGAGATCCTGCGTTCGGGTCGGAAGGCTCGTGATCCGCGTGATCGCCGCTGCCAGGCTGTCGCCGACGTTCTGCTTGTGCCGGTGCCCGTAGGCGTCCGGCGGACCGATTTCACCGAGCGTTCCTCCTTTCCACATCGCTCCTTCGGAGCAGACGACCATCGCGTATCGGCTCGGATGCGCGGAACGGTCGCGGGCCAGCAACTCGCAGAGCTCCTCGAGCTCGAAGGGGTGCTCCGGGATCGCGCAACGCAGGTCGGAAACGACCATCCCGGTGCCGAGCGCGGTGAAGCCCGAGTCTCTGCCGAATATCCGGAAGACGCCGATGACCTCGTTGGAGCCGAGGTGCGTGCGCTGGCGCTCGACGAAAGCCACCGCACGCGAGATCGCCGTCGCGAAGCCCAGGCAGTACTCGGTTCCGCGGACGTCGTTGTCCATCGTTTTTGGGATCCCGATGATCGGGAAGCCGCGGCCGTGGAGCGTGTGGGCGAAGCCCAGAGTGTCGTCGCCGCCGATGGCGACGAGGACGTCGATTCCGAGGGAGGTGAGGTTTTCGATGACGGCGTCGGTCGCGTCGAAGTAACTCTCCCCTTCCCCCGCAGAGCCGCCCGGTGGTGTCGTCGCGCGGGATTGGAGGCGCGGCAGGAGCTCGCTTCGCTTCATTCGGTCGGGACGCGTGCGGGAGGTGTGCAGGAAGGTGCCGCCGAAGCGGTCGACGGTGCGGACGGTCCGGTCCGTCAGCGGAAGGACGTCCGACCATCCACCGGTCTGCGGGTCGCGCTGCGCCTGGACGGCGCCTTTCCACCCGCGAAGGATTCCCGTGACGTGCGCGTCGGTGGAGCCGGGGCGGTGCCAGTTGCGGTCTTTGGCGGCGAGGTAAACGGATTTGATTGCGGCATTCAGGCCGGGGACGTCGCCGCCGCCGGTGAGGATGCCGATGTGCGGGTTTGCCATAGGTGTCCAGAGAGTTCCTGAAGGTCGTTGGGGAAGATACATCCGGGCGAGGGCACGAGCGGTGGGTCTTACGTCGCTCTGATTCTCTTGAGTGAGAGAGCACGCCGCTCGCCTCCCGCGGCGCGAGCCTCCTCCCTGGTTACTTCGGGAGACGATTTGGCCCTCGCCCGTGGGGAGAGGGGGTAGGGATGCGGCTCTGCTCCTCATCGTCTGCGTGTGGCGCACCGGTACACGGGGAATCACCCCGTTCGTGATGTCCGGACCGGCCTCAACGCCCACGCCGATCTCGGTCCGCAAGATAGAG
>JBBQNC010000305.1:0-4211 GCA_038329555.1 Thermoanaerobaculia bacterium | reverse complement strand
AGTGCCCGCGCTGCGCCGCCGTCCTCTGCGTCGACGCCGGAGCGCTCGCCGTCGATCCCGAGATTCTCTGTTCGGGCTGCGACACCAGCTTTTCGCTCGTGCGCGGAGAGGCGGTCGCCGACTAATCCGTCGCCTGCGCTGCGCTCCGGCTCCCGCGACGAAAGGCTCCTCCCTCCCTCCGGTCGGGAGACTCCTCTCGTCGCGAGCGGATCGGAGAGCTCGTCGAAATTCAAGTCTTCCCCCCGGCCGGGGTAAGCGCGTTCTCTCCCACGGCGGAGGGAAAGTTGACCCCGAGCGAGGGTCGGGGTCGGCGGGTCCGCTTCGACGTCCGGAGGTGAAGGAACCGAAGGTCAGCGGGTCAGCGGACCAGGTTACGGATGGACGGAAGCCCCAGGATGAGGAGAATCAGGGAGAGCGTCAGCGAGACGAACCCGACGAACAGGCCGACGGCCGCGCCCGATTGCGTGAGGAAGCCGGCCAGCTCCGAGCCGATGCCGATCGCCATGCATGCGGTGGCCAATCTCAACATGAGAGTCCTCCCGGCGCGGAGGGATTGCGAAAGTCGTGCCCGGCGGCGCGGCGCCCGTTTCGGGCCTTAAATAAGCCCAGCGGTGGGGCATGTCGAGGATCGCCCGGAAGCGCCGGAGGAACCGGGAGGACAACCGGCCGTCGTCACCACGGGCGGGATCGAACGCCTGGTCGCGCCGGGTCAAATCGAGCGGAGGCAGCGAGACGGGACCCCACCTCAAGCCCTCCGCCCGTCTCGACTCGGGCGGGATGCCGGCCCGTTCGGCCGACTCGGGGGCGAGCGCGATGGACGCCGGAGCCGCCGCCCCGGCCAGAAGCCGCAGCACCTCCTTGCCTCGGTGGAGGATCGCGACCGGGCGGTCGCCGTCGTCGTCGAGAACGCATCGGTAGTAACCCTCCGGACGGACCCACTTGTCGGGAGGGTGCAGCCTCAGGCGGCCGTGATCCTGGTCGTACTCGACGATCGTCTCCCGGAACAGAGGGCCTCCCAAGGCGGCGTCGGCTCCGGCGGGAATCGCTTCGGAGGCCTGGAGGGCGATGCGCGGCTCCGTCCAGCCGGCGATCGCCAGGACCGGGCCGCGCCCCAGGCGGCGTCCGAAGACGTCCGGAACGAAGGGAACGCCGAGGCCGTCGGCGACCGCCGGACGGATGCGCAGGGGACCGTCCGCCTCGGCGTCGATCGCGATCGTCAGAGCGCGCCCGCCGACGGAGCCTCGAACGGCGACCGCTCCCGACGACACCTCCTGAAGCGGAGTCTCCTCGACCGGATAGGTCCACGACCCGTTCCAGGCTCCGATCGTGGCGTCCACCAGCGTCCCGACGGGCAGTCCCGCCCTCTTCAGCTCGGCGTCGACCGGGGCCCCGCGCCGGGAGGCGTCGCGCCATCGCGTGAGGCTCGTGAACGTGATCGCCAGTCCCGGCGAGTGCGCGGCGACGAGCCGGAGGTCGCGGCGGGAAAAAACGAGGTCGAGCGGATTGCCCTCCCGAGGTGTCAGCCGGACCGACAGAGTCTCGTCGTCCGCGGGGCCCAAGGCGAGCTTCGCCCGCTCGAGGTCCTCGAAGAGGTACGCCCGCCGCCAGAAGTACGAGCGGGTGATGAGCTCCGCGAGGACGGGCTCGGAGACGACGCGGGTGACGCCGTCCTCGTCGGTGAAGTAGGCTTTCTTCCCTTGGAGGCCGCGGATCGTCGTGAATCCGGCGGAGGAAACCGTTTCGCGATAGCTCCGGGCGTCCCATTCGATTTGGTGGGAGCCCGTCGCGGGTGTCCCGGGCGCCGAGAGTGCGACGTCGATCACCTGCGAGACGGGAAGGGGCCGGGCGTGGGACGAGCGCCGGTAGTCTTCGAGGATGCGAGAGCCGAGCTTCGTGTCGGAGCGGCAGGCGCCCGTCGCGAACAGGACCGCGGCCACCGCGAGAATGATCATGCCGCGCACAATCGCCCGGGGGCCCTCGGTCGATCGGCTCCGGGGCGACGCGACGGGCGGCGCGGGGAGGCGCTCGCGGTCTCTTCCGTCCACCGCGTGCCGCGGCGGCGGTCGGACGGGCGCTTCCCCTCCCGCGGCCGAGCCGGCGCCTGGCATCGCGTCCGATCTTAACGCTCGCGGCGTCGAAGAGAAAAAAAGCCGGCCCGCGCGCTTTTTTTTGCTTGAGGTCGGAAAACGGTGGTTAGAATAGCCCACCAATTTTGATCACGCCGGCAACGGCGATTCCACAAGAAGAAGGGGTAGTGCATATGGCAAAAGATTCGGGCAAAGCGCTTTCCAAGTCCGCGATCGCTGATCATCTCGCCAAGTCCACCGGAAACACGAAGAGAGTCGCGACGCAGTTCCTCGACGACCTGACGGCTCTGGCCTACAAGGAAGCGAAGAACAGCTTCACGATTCCTGGAGTCGGCAAGCTCGTTCTCGTCAACCGCAAGGCGCGGATCGGCCGGAATCCGGCGACCGGCGAAGAGATCAAGATCCCCGCGAAGCGCGTTGTGAAATTCCGCGTTTCGAAGAAGGCGAAAGACGCCATCCTGGGCGTCAAGAAGTAGAGCCGAAATCCCGGCCGGTTCGACCGGCCGAGAAGCGCAAAGCCCCGGTTTGCCGGGGCTTTTCTTTTGCCCGCTATGGCGGGCCCATCGAGAAAGCGGCCCGCGCCGGGCCGCTTTCCACCGTTTTCGAATCCGCCGGTTATTGCGGGCTGACGGCCTTCGTGTGCGTCGTCTTGGTCGTCGTCGTGGTCTTCGAAACCACCGATCGCACGACCGGCTTGCCCGAGACCATCGTCGTCTGGACGGTCACGCGCTTGCCCACGACGATGTCCTGCGGGAGCTGCGATTCCGTGGTGATCGTGTACGTCGTTGTCTTGTTTCCCGGCCCGACGACCGTGATCGACTGACCCGGCTCGTAGGCTCGGACGGTTCCCGAGATGGTCGTCGCCTTCGTCGTCGTCTGCGTGGTGCGGGTCATTTGCGCGTCGGAGGCGGAGGGCGCGGGCGGCGCGGTCATCGCGTCGGTCGTCGTTCGAGTCTGCGTGCTCCGCGTGGTCTGCGCGCTCGACGGCGGCTGACTGCCCATCGAGGAAGCCGGCTCATCGCGAACTTCCGTGCGGGTCGTCGCCGCTCCCGAAGCGTCGGAACCGGAAACGGTGGTGATGCGCTGGACGCGGAGGGCGTTATCTCCCGGCTGCGTGTAGAGGGTGACTTTCCGTCCGATTTGCACGTCGGCGGGAACGGCGAGGCCCGAGTCGAGCATGTACGTCACCGTCCCGTGCTCCGTGTCGCGAACGACGATCGTCTTGCCCGGCTCGTAGCGCACGACCTCGCCGGTGATGGTTGTGGTCGTCGTCGAGCCATCCGCGTTCATGCTCGTGGTCGTGCTGGTTGTCTGTGTCGAGGACGTGGTCGGTGTCTCCTGCGCGAGAAGCGCCGAGGCCGCGGCCGCGAACCCGATCGAAACGATGCGAGTGCGCCAGGTCATGGAGGGTCTCCTTTCGGTGGCGGATGCCGGGCCCCCCCGCGGGAGGCCCGGGCGCCGTTGAGAAATCAGGCCGCCTTCTTCTTGCTCATCTTCGAACCCTTGCCTTTGTACGGAGCGATCGTCACGGCCTTCTGACCGTTATCGTTCTTCATGTACGTCACTTTGATTTTCTCGCCGGGGTTGACCGCCGAGCCCGCCATCGAGACGTTCTCGTCGAGGTCGAACGAGTAGTCCTTGTTCTTGGGTCCGGTGACCGTGAGCTTCTTGCCCGGCTCGTAGGTCTTGACCCTGCCGATCACGATCTCGGTCTTCACCTTCGTGTTCGGTCCGGGACCCGTGTGCTTCGTCGTCGACTCGGAATGCATCGTTCCGCCGGCCGGGACCGAGCCCGACGCGGCCGCCGCCGGCTTCGACGCGTGCGCGGAGTGGTCCATGGAGCCCATGGCGGAGTGCTTGCCGGCCGAAATGGTCACGACCTTGTTGCCGTTCGTCTCCTTGGTGTAGTTGACAGTGGCGGTCTGACCGACGGCGACGGGGGCTTCCATCTTGACCGCGTCGTCGAGATCGAAGGAATAGTCCTTGTCGTTCGGGCCCGTAACGGTGATCTTCTTACCCGCGTCGTAGGTCTTGACGACCCCCGTGACGGATTCGGTCTTCACCTTCGTATTCGGCCCGAGGCCGGTGTGTTTCGTCGTCGATTCTGTGTGAGTGGTCTGTCCC
>JBBQNC010000304.1:0-4244 GCA_038329555.1 Thermoanaerobaculia bacterium | reverse complement strand
CGAGCCTCCCGAGCCGCGCGAGCCCCGCGCGGGCGAGCACGATGGCTTGCCACCGGCCCTCCTCGAGCCGCCGGATCCGTGTGTCGACGTTCCCGCGCGCGTCCGTGACTATCAGGTCGGGCCGCGCCGCGAGGAGCTGGGCGCGCCGCCGCGGACTCCCCGTCCCCACTGCGGCTCCCCGCGGGAGATCGGAGAACGCAACCCGCGGCCTCGAGATCAGGACGTCACTCGGGTCCTCCCGGCGCGGGACGGCGGCGAGGATCAGCCCCTCCGGGAGCTCGGAGGGCAGGTCCTTCAGGCTGTGCACGCCGACGTCCGCGCGCCCGTCGAGGAGGGCCTCGTCGATCTCCTTCGTGAAGACGCCCTTGCCGACGAGCGCGGCGTCGAGCTGGGAGAGCCGATCCCCCGTCGTCCGGTAGGTCTCGATCTCTGTCTCGACGTCCGGCGCGAGGCTCCGGGCGACCAGCTCGACCTGGGCGCGCGAGAGGGCGCTTCCGCGCGCCGCAAGCCGGAGCGTCATTCTTCGGGGTCGAGCCCGAAGAGGTGCCGCACGGCCTCCGCCCGGTCGAGCCGCCGCGAGGGGTCGGTCTCGGTCTTCAGGCGCCGCAGCGGCTCATGGAGGAGACGCGCGGTCAGGGAGTCCGCGAAGGGCTTCAGGCGCTCGCGGTCCTCGGCGGAAAGGCGGCCGAGCTCCTCGTCGCGGATCTTCTCGAGTCGCTGCCGCAGCTCGGTCACGGTCGGGATCACGGAGAGATTGCCCATCCAGCCGAGGAATCTCGCGAGCTCCTCTTCGAGGATCGCTTCGGCACGGGGGATCTGCTTCGACCTCCTGCGGCGGTTCTCTTCCGCGACGCCCTCGAGGTCCGAGAGCCCGTAGACGAACGCGTTGTACACGTCGCGGACCGCGGGGTCGATGTCGGGCGGCATGGCGAGGTCGAGGAAGAACATCGGTTTCCCGCGGCGCTGGCGGATCGCGTTTTCGACGTCCTCCCGCCGCACGACCGGCCGCGGGCTCGCGGTCGTGCCGACGACCACGTCCGCCTCGGCGAGCTCGCGCGGGAAATCTTCCCAGGCGACCGCGCTGCCCTGGACTCGGCGGGCGAGGTCCTCAGCCGTGTCGAGGGTCCGGTTGGCGATGCGGAGATGGCGCACGCCGGCGTCCACCGCCTGCCGCGCGAACAGGCTTCCCGTCTCGCCCGCTCCGAGCAGGAGAATCGAGCGCCGCGAGAGGTCGCCGAAGACCTTCGTGGCGAGCTCGAAGCCGATCGAGACGATGGAGAGCGGGTGCCTGGCGATCTCCGTCTCGGAGCGCACGCGCTTTCCCGCCGCGAGCGCGGACTCGAAGAGCCGGTGGAGGACGGCCCGCGTCGTTCCGGTCTCGCGCGCGAGGCGCAGGGCATGGCGGACCTGCCCGAGCACCTCGCTCTCCCCGAGGGCCATCGAATCGAGGCCCGACGCGACGCGGAAGAGATGGCGCGCCGCCTCCGCGCCCTCGCGGCGGAAACCGGCGCGCGCGAGCAGCGCCGGCTCGAGCCCGCGCCAGTCGGAGAGGAACTGGGTCACGCGCTCCTCCGTCGACCCGTCGTCCTCGAGGAGCCCGTAGATCTCGCTGCGGTGGCAGGTCGAGACGATCACGCTCTCCCAGACGAGGCCGCGCCCCACGAGGGATCGCAGCGCCTCCCGGACCTCGTCCGACGTGAACGCGATGCGATCCCGGATCGAAACCTCCGCCACCCGGAAGTTCCATCCGAGGAGGAGCAGGCGTCCCTCTGCCGTGGTAGTCACCGAAACGCGTGCGACGGGCTGAAATAGATGTTCACGACGGTGTACGAGAAGAGGACGAGGCCGTAGCCCACGATCGAGAGGATCGCGACGCGCGGGCCCTTCCAGCCTCTCCGCTCCATCCAGAGGAGGAACCCGTAGACCGCGAGCGTCGCCAGCGCCCAGACGATCTTCGGATCCGACAGCGTGGACCAGAACCGGCTCGCCCACATCAGGCCGAACAGGATCGACGCGCCGAGGATCCCGAGGCCGATCGAGACGGTCGTGCGGTTCATGCGCCCGATCACCTCGAGCGGGGGAAGCCGGGAGAAGAGGAGCCCCGTCCGCCCGCGCCGGATCTGGCGGTTCTGGACGAGATAGAGGACGGACAGGACGAAGGAGAGCGTGAAGGCGGCGTAGCCCAGAATCCCGAAGGTCACGTGCAGAGCGAAGAGGGATCCGCGGGTTTCTTCGGCCGGCGCGGAACCCCCCGAGGGGAGCAGGAAGCCGGCGGCCGAGAAGAGCAGGACGAACGGGATCAGGAAGGGTCCGATCGCGCGCTCCCGGTGCCGGTACAGAAGGGCGAGGTAGGAGACGCCGAGCATCCATCCGAAGAGAGACATGGATCCGCCGAGCGTCCGGTACGGGACCGAGTGCAGCGCGCGGGCGGAGGTTTCGAGGTATGCGAAGTGGACGACGAGGCCCGCGCCGACCAGGAGCGACGCGGCGGATCTTCCGCCCGGCCGGACGAGCGCCCGGATCGCGAGCGCTTCCGCTCCCGCGTAGAGCGCCAGGGCGAGCCAGCCGAGGAAATGCCAGTGCATGCGAGCCCACGAGTCTACCGAATCGCGAAACGCGAAACGCGAAACGGGCGGGCGGGTCCCGGGGGCGCTCGCCTGCGGGACGCCCTCGTCCTGGCCGCTCAGCCGGTCGCGGCGGGGCTAGGGGGCTCCGGCCTTCGGCGCGGGAGCGGCCGCCGCCGGCTTCGCGTCCTCGACCTTGTTCGCTTCGACCTGGATGTTGATCTCGACGTCGTCGGCCAACATGAAGCCGCCCGCGTCGACGGCCCGATTCCAGGTGATTCCGTACTCCTTGCGGTTCAGCGTGAAGTTCACCTCGAACCCGGCCTTGTCCTGCTTGCCCGCCTTCATGAACCCGAGGTGGTGGACGGGCACGGTGATGGTCTTCGTGACGCCGTGCATCGTGAAGTCGCCCGTCACGTCGAAGACTTCGCCGCCCTTCGCCGCGACCTTCGTGCTCTTGAACGTGATCGTGGGGTACTTCTCCACGTCGAAGAAGTCGGCCGACTTGAGGTGCTTGTCCCGGTTCTCGGCTCCCGTGTCGATCGAAGCGGCCTGGATCGTGACCTCGACGCGGGAGACCGCGGGAGCCTGCCGGTCGAGCGTGACCGTCCCTTCGAATTCCCGGAAGCGGCCCTCGACCTTGGTGACGAAGTGCCGGATCCGGAAGCCGACCAGCGTGTGGTTCTTGTCGAACTGGTACGTTTCGGGGGCCGCGACGGCCGCCGAGGCCGTCACGAGCGCAACGGCCATCGCCCCCAGTATCATCGCGATCCTCTTGGGCATCGGTTCTCCTTCCGCCTTGTGTGCGTGGACTTCTGCGTCTTCGTCTGCGGGTGCGTACGGAAAAGTACGCCAGTCGGACCGCGGGCGATTCGTCTTTTCGCAAGCCTTAACCCGGTTGCTTGACCTCGCCGGGATCGCTCCATAGACTCGGTTTTCGTTCACCAGCCGCCTCGAGGAGGACTCTCTTCCCGATCTCATGACACAAGACCCGTTCGGCGCGCGCCAGGAGTTCTCCCCCGGGTCGGGGAAAACCGGCGTCCTCTATTCGCTTCCGGCCCTCGAGCACGCGGGGTTACCCGGAGTCGCCCGGCTGCCCGTGAGCCTGCGCATCGTCCTCGAGTCGGTCCTCCGAAACGTCGACGGCAAGCGGATCCGCGAAGAGGACGTTCGCGCCCTGGCCGAGTGGAAGCCCCAGGCCGATCGCACGGCCGAAGTTCCTTTCGTCGTCGCCCGGATCCTCCTCCAGGATTTCACCGGCGTGCCGCTCCTGGTGGATCTCGCCGCGATGCGCTCGGCCGTCGACCGGCTCGGCAAGGATCCCGCGATCATCGAGCCGCTCGTCCCCGTCGCGCTCGTGGTCGACCATTCCGTCCAGGTGGACGTCTGGTCGACGCCGGACGCGCTGACGCGCAACATGGAGATCGAGTTCCGGCGCAACCGCGCCCGCTACGAGTTTCTGAAGTGGGGCACGCAGGCCTTCCACGGTTTCGACGTCATTCCCCCCGGAATCGGGATCTGCCATCAGGTCAACCTGGAGTACCGGGCGCGCGGAGTCCTCGAGAGAGACGGCGGCTTCTTCCCGGACACCCTCGTGGGAACCGCTTCCCACACGCCGATGATCAACGGCCTCGGCATCGTCGGCTGGGGCGTCGGGGGAATCGAGGCGGAAGCGGGCAT
>JBBQNC010000303.1:0-4298 GCA_038329555.1 Thermoanaerobaculia bacterium | reverse complement strand
GCGCCGCAAGCGGTCCGACAGGTCTCCGAGCGAGTCCGCGAGCGACTCCCGCAGCCGTTCGAAATCCTGGTGCAGGCGCTGGTCGGAGGCGCCCCGTTCGCCGTGGGCTTCCAGGAGCGGGCCGATCTGGGTGCGGATGTCCTCCGACTCCCGGCCGCTCTGCCCGAACTTCTCGTCGATGATGTTCTGAAGCGACTGGATCTCGCTTCGGATGTCGTCGGCCTCCCGGCGGCTCTGGCTGGTCTTCTCGCGCAGCGAAGCCTCGAGCGCCTCGACCTGGGCCGTGATCGCCTGAACCTGCTGGTGGAGCTTCTCGCCGCGCTCGCCGAAGCTGCGAAGCGCCATCGAGAGGTCGTCCTCCGAAGTGCGCTGCCGTTTCTCTCCGGCGGCAATGCGGTCCTGCATCTCCGACACCCGGGCCGCGACGTCGCTCGCCGCCGAGTCTCTCGCGAGAATTTCGAGGCGTTCGCCGAGAGACATCGCGAAGGAGCGGGCGTCGCGCTCGAATCCGTCCACGCGTGAGACGAGCGCCCGGGAATCCTCCGCCGCGCGCAGGCGCTCCTCCCGCTCGCGCTCCGCGAGGGCGAAGGCCTCCTCGATGCGCGCCTCCAGGACGCGGATCCGTGCCGCGGCCTCGTCCGAGAGGGCCGCCGAGGGAGATGCCGCCGGAGTGTCGATCGACGGCGGCGCGGACGCGACCGCCTCCACGGGCTCCGCGGCCGCCTGCGGCCAGTCACCGGGCGCGGACTCGCCGGCGAGGAAGTCGGAAGACGTCGCGGGGGCGAACGCAGCGGCCGCCTCAGCCGCATCGGCGGGAGGCTCGGGCTCGACGGCCGTCTCGGACCGCATCCCGATCACTTCCGGCATCTCGGGCATCGGCGGCAGCGACAGGTCCTCGATCGAGCGCTCGTCGCCGGACGCGCCGCCGAAGGGCGCTCCCGCCTCGACCGGGGGCCCGAGGGGCTCCGGCGCCTCGTCGCCCGCCTCGAAGGGCGGCTCGTCGGGGACGATCGGCAGCGCCGGAACCAGGACGAAGGCGCGCTTCTTCTCGGCCGGCTCGGCGACCGGCACGGTCGGCATGGGCGGCGCGGGAGTGCCCGAGCGGTGGTTCAACAGCGAGTCCTTCCACGAGAGCAGATCGTCGGCCTCGCGTCGCGCGGGAGCGGGCCCGGCCTCCTCGGGCTTACGGCCCTGCAGCCGGCGCAGCAGATCGACGAACGTCAGCTTCGAGATCAACTTGAAGGTTTCCGTCACGCCGCGTCCGGCGCTCGCGACCGCCTCGACGAACGGGTAGGAGGACAGCCCGAGGGCCTCCTGGAGCGCGTCGACGGAGAGCACGTCCGTGAGATCCCGCTTGTTGTACTGGATGACGATCGGGATCCCCTCGAACGAGACGCCGTTGGCCTTCAGGTTTTCCTTGAGGTTCTGCCAGCTCTCCAGATTCTTCGGCAGCATCGTCCACTGAGAGTCGGCGACGAAGACGATCCCGTCCGTGCCCTTCAGGACGACGCGGCGGGTCTCGTTGAATGCCGTCTGCCCGGGGACGGTGGCGAGCTGGAACCGGATTTTGTAACCCTTGATGTCGCCGAGCTCGACCGGAAGCAGATCGAAGTAGATCGTCCGGTCGGTCTGGGTCGCCAGGTTCAGGAGCTTTCCCACGGTCGCCGGCTCCAGCCGCTCGTGCAGCAGCTGCAGGTTGGTGGTCTTGCCCCCGAGGCCGGGACCGTAGTAGACGATCTTGGCCGTCAGCTCGCGCGTGGCTGCGTTGTAGATGACCATGGCGATTTTTCAAATATTGTAAACCCGTTGGACGACCCACGGGCGGTTTTTCCCCTTTTTCGCCCCTCCGGCCGCCTTGACGGGGAGGGGGGCAGCCCATAGACTGCGCCGACGTTGGCTGAAACGCTCGTCAAAAAGACCCGGATTCTCGACAGCGAGCGGATCCGGCGCATGGTCGACCGGATGGCTCACGAGATCGCGGAGCGCCAGAAAGACCTCCCGGACCTGGCCTTCATCGGCATCCGCACCCGGGGAGTCCCCCTCGCCAACCGGTTGGCTCAACGCCTCGGGGAGCTCGTCGAGCGCCCCTTTCCCGTCGGGACTCTGGACATCACCCTGTACCGGGACGACCTCTCCCTGGTGGCCCCCCAGCCGCTTCTGAAGAAGACCGAGATCGATTTCGACCTGAACGGCCGGACCGTCGTCCTCTGCGACGATGTCCTCTATACGGGACGCACGATCCGGGCGGCGCTGGACGGGGTGATCGACCTCGGCCGTCCCCGCGCCATGCGCCTGGCGGTGCTGATCGACCGCGGCCATCGCGAGCTTCCGATCGAGGCGAACTACGTGGGAAAGAGCGTTCCGACCGCGGGGCGCGAAGTCATCAAGGTCATGTTTCAGGAGACGGACGGCACCGACGAGGTCTGGATCCTGGAGAAGACCGCGTGAGCGACCGGGAGCGTCGGGCGCCTCGCGCCCGGCGCCGTTAGCGTCAGCGTTCCCGCACGCGCACCGGTGCCGACCACCTCCCTCCGCTCGAAGGACCTCCTCGGGATCGAGACCCTTGCGCCCGAGGAGATCTCGCTCATCCTCGACACCGCCGAGTCGATGCGCTCGATCGGGGAGCGCGAGATCAAGAAGGTCCCCGCGCTGCGCGGCCGCATGGTGGTCAACCTGTTCTTCGAGGCCTCGACGAGGACCCGGTTCTCCTTCGAGACGGCCGAGAAGTGGCTCTCCGCGGACTCGCTGAACTTCGGTGCCAAGGGAAGCTCCGTCGAGAAGGGCGAATCGCTCCTGGACACCGCCCGCAACCTTCAGGCGATGGCGCCCGACCTGATCGTGATCCGGCACGGCACGCCGGGCGTTCCCCATTTCCTCGCCCGGAACCTGCGGGCGGGCGTCGTGAACGCCGGCGACGGCGCCCACGAGCACCCGACGCAGGCGCTCCTGGACGCCCTGACGATCCGCCGGCGCTTCGGCCGGATCGAGGGTCTGCGCGTGGCGATCGTCGGGGACCTCGCCCACTCGCGGGTCGTCCGCTCCAACATCTGGCTGCTGACGAAGATGGGCGCCCGCGTCGTGGTGTGCGCGCCGCCGACGCTGCTGCCTCCGCGCATCGACGAGATGGGCGTGGAGGCCACGACCGACTTCGACGCCGCTCTCGACGGCGCCGACGTCGTCATGATGCTTCGCATGCAGCTCGAGCGGCAGGGGACGTTCCTCTTTCCTTCCTCGCGGGAATACTTCAAGCACTACGGCCTCACGGCGGCGCGTCTCGGTCGGGCAAGCCCGGACGCCGTCGTCATGCATCCGGGCCCGATGAACCGGGGGGTCGAAATTTCGTCCGAGGTCGCCGATTCGCCGCGCTCGCTGATCCTCGAGCAGGTCTCCAACGGCGTCGCCGTCCGGATGGCGGTCCTCTACCTCCTGCTGACGGGCCGGCCCTGGGAGGGGGACGGATGACGCGTCTCCTCGTCCGCGGCGGGCGCGTCGTCGACCCCCGATCGGGCCGCGACGGAGCCTTCGACGTGCGCATCGACGGCGACGCGGGAACGGTCGTCGAGGTGGGCGACAGGCTTGCCGCTCAGGGGGCGGAGGAGCTCGACGCCACCGGTCTCGTCGTGATGCCCGGGTTCATCGATCTCCACGCCCATCTGCGCGAGCCCGGCCGCGAATACGCGGAGACGATCGCCTCGGGCCTGCGCGCCGCCGCCGCCGGCGGATTCACCGCCGTGTGCGCCATGCCGAACACCGATCCCGTCGTCGACAACCGGGCGATCGCGGAGTTTCTCGTTTCGAAGGCGCGCGCGGCCGCGGGCACGCGGCTCTACCCGATCGGCGCCATCACGAAGGGACAGCTGGGGCGCGAGCTCGCCGAGTTCGGCGAGATGCAGATCGCCGGAACCGTCGCGCTCTCCGACGACGGGAAGTGGCTCGCCGACGGCGCGCTGCTGCGCCACGCGTTCGAGCACGCCAGCCTCTTCGGCCTGCCCATCGTTCAGCATTCAGAGGATCCCACCCTCTCGGGAGGGGCGCCGATGCACGAGGGAGCCGTTTCGACGCGCCTCGGGCTCGCCGGGCAGCCGGCGATCGCGGAGGCCGCCGCCGTCGCGCGGGACCTCCTCGTGGCGGAGCTCGCGGGAGGACGCCTCCACGTCGCGCACCTTTCGACCGGGCGCGCCCTGGCGCTCGTGCGCGAGGCCAAGTCTCGCGGGCTCGCCGTCACCTGCGAGGTGACGCCCCACCACCTCGTGCTGACGGACGAGGAGGTCGCCCGCTCCGGCTTCTCGACCAACTCG
>JBBQNC010000302.1:0-4331 GCA_038329555.1 Thermoanaerobaculia bacterium | reverse complement strand
GCGATGGAGCTCGTCTCGGGAGCGACGCTCCGCGAGCTGTTCGCCGCCGGTCCGGTGCCGCCCCGGCGGCTTCTCACCCTCGCCGCGCAGATCGCCGACGCGCTCGCGAAGGCGCACCAGGCCGGGATCGTCCACCGGGATCTCAAGCCCGAGAACCTGATGGTGACGCGGGACGGCTTCGTCAAGATCCTCGACTTCGGCCTGGCGAAGCTCGTCGGCGCGTCCGACTCCGGGTCGACGCAGGCGGGGACCCTCGGACAGGCACAGGCCACCACGCCGGGCGTCGTGCTCGGAACCGTCGGCTACATGTCGCCCGAGCAGGCGAGCGGACGGGCCGTCGACTTCCGCTCCGACCAGTTCTCGTTCGGCTCGGTCCTCTACGAGATGCTGACCGGGAAGCGCGCCTTCTCCCGCGGCACCTCGGCCGAGACGCTCGCCGCGATCATCCGGGACGAGCCGGAGCCCGTCGACGGCCTCGCGCCGCTCTCCCCCGTCGCGCTGCGCTGGGTGGTGGCACGGTGTCTCGCGAAGGACCCCGAGGAGCGGTATCTCTCGTCGCGCGATCTCGCGCTCGACCTGGCCAACCTCCGCGACCATTCGTCCGAGGTCTCGCGGGAACGTTCCGAGGTTCCCGGCGCGCCGCGCTCCGGGAGGCGCTCTCTCGCGGCGGCGGCAGCCACCGGCCTCCTGCTGCTTGCCGCCCTGGGCGTCATTTTTCTTCGACGCACTCCCTCCGAGCAGACCGGGCCGGCCATGAGGTTCTCCGTTTCGATTCCCCCGGGCACGATCTACGCGCCGGAAGAAGTCTCCCGGGGCCTCTCCGTGTCGCCCGACGGCACCCGGCTCGTGATCGAAGCGTATTCGAAGGGCCGGCGGCGGCTCTTCGTCCGGCCGTTCGATTCGGAGGACGCCACGGAGCTCGAAGGCTCGATCGACGCGACCGCGCACTTCTGGTCGCCGGACAGCCGGTTCATCGCCTTCTACGCGGAGGGGAAGCTGAAGAAGATTCCGGCCACGGGAGGCCCGCCGGTCGAGATCTGCGACGCCCCGTTCGCGCTCGTCGGGACGTGGAACCGGGACGGGTCGATCCTCTTTTCGAACTTCAATCCTCCCGGGATCTTTCGGGTCTCCGACGGGGGAGGCGAAGCGGTCCGAATCGTGGCCCCGGACGGTGCGCACCGACAGACGAATCTCATCTGGCCCCATTTCCTCCCTGACGGGCGGCGCTTCCTGTACGTGGCGAACAGCCTGGCTGTCCGTTCCCGGGAGCTCTGGCTCGGCTCGCTCGATTCGAAGGAACGGCGGCTCGTCGCTCCCCTGAGCTCACGGGTGGAGTACGCCGCTCCCGGATACCTGATCTTCGTCCGCGACAGCGCTCTCTTCGCCCAGCCTTTCGACCAGAAGAAGGCCCGTCTCACCGGGGAGCCGTACCTGCTCGCTTCGAACGTGCACTACTTCTTCGGACCCAGCCACGCGGCGTTCTCCGCGTCCCAGACGGGCGTCCTCGCCTATCAGACGGCCGCGCGCCCCCTCGAGATCATCTGGTTCGACCGGCAGGGGCGAAGGGTCGGCCAGATCGGCGAGCCGGTCGTGGTCAAGAGCCTGCGCATCTCGCCCGACGGGAAAAGAGCGGCCGCGGATGTCGGGGACCGGCGCACCGGAACTTCGGACGTGTGGGTCACTGAGCTCGCTTCGGGGGTCTCGACCCGGATCCACGCGGACCCCGTCGACGAGATTCTGCCCGTCTGGTCGCACGACGGGACGAAGCTCTTCTACCGTTCGGATCGAATGGGACCGCCCGACATCTTCGAGATCATCCTCGGCGTTCCCGGAAGCGAGCGGCCGCTCCTCGCTCGGCCCGCCGTGCAGCAGCCGGAAGACGCCTCCCGCGACGGCCGGTTCCTCGCGTATCTCGACCAGGCGCAGTCGGCCCTGTTCCACATCTGGCTCCTCCCGCTTCAGGGGGAGCGCAAGCCGTTCCCATGGCTCGGCACGCGTTTTCACGAGACGAGCCCGCGCTTCTCGCCCGACGGACGCTGGATCGCCTTCGAGTCGACCGAGTCCGGGGTCCCCGAGATCTACGCCGCCCGGACGGAGGGAGGGGCGGACAAGCGCCGCATCTCTCCGGCCGGAGGACGGCTGCCGCGCTGGCGCGCCGACGGGACGGAGCTCTATTACCTCGCTCCGGACGGTTCCCTGATGGCGGTTCCGCTCGCACCCGGCGCCGGGCTCGGGGCGGGAGCTCCCGTGCGTCTCTTTCGCGCGGATCCCGAGATCGAGAGCTACGACGTCACGCCGGACGGCTCCCGCTTTCTGGCGAGCACGCCCCTCGAAAGAGCCCGCGAGTCGCCGATCCGCGTCATCGTCAACTGGACGGAGATGACGAAGAAGAGATTGAGCGGGTAAAGCCGCACCGGTGCGGGCGACGGCGGAGCCCCGTCGTTCCAGCCGAAGCGCGCTCTCGGCCGCCTGCTCGCGCAGCGAACGCCGCGGCCGAAAGCCCTTCCTACTGCGTCGGCGGCAGCACGATGCTCTGCTCCCCGAAGCCGCAGAGAGGATGGCCGAATCCGCTCTGGCTCTTGTCGATGGCGTGCGCCCGGTCGGACGGGTTCAGGTCGTAGATGATGTTGTCCTGGCGCGGCGCGGGGCTCAGGCCCTTGATGCCGCCGGCGGTCAGCCGATCGAGGCCGAGCGCATGCCGGGTCCGCCATGCGATGTTGTGATCGGCGCATGACGTGTCGCCGCTGACTCCGATCGCGCCGACTTTCTTCCCGGCGGCGTCGTAGAGCGCGAGGCCTCCCCCGAAGACGTTCACGCCGCCCGGAAAGCGTCCGACGAGCGGGTCCTGCGGCGTCCCGTATTTTGCGGCGTCGCCGGCGCCGCTCGCGCTGTTGCCGTAGGCCACCCCGGGATCGACCGGGTTGGAGAATTGAAGACCGTACAGGCTTCCCCCGGGTTGCACCTGGGTCCAGAGGTTCGCGGTCGAGAGGGCGTCGACGGTCCCGCCCGCTCCCTTCGGCAGGTTGAACGCGGCGGCCGTGTTCGCCTTCTGCGCGGAGATCACCCGGCTGCCGGGCCACTGGCTGATCCTCGTCGCGCCCGTAAACGTGACGGTGCACACCTTTCCGTCCTGATCCACGACGGTCGCCCACATGTGATTGCCGAGTCCGCCGTTCTCCCCCTTGTTGGGGGCGACGCCTTTCAAGGCCGTGGTCAGGGTCGCGTGGAGCGCGCCCGGATTGCCGAGGCCGAGCGCCGCGCATCCGTCGGCGGCGCGAACGGGCAGGGCCGGCCAGCAGAGGACACCCGCGAGACCGAGAACCGGCGCGAGGGCGCGCCCACTCCACTTCGAGGTCTTCATCACCGCCTCCTTTTCCAAATCCTGCGGAGGTCACCGGCGACGTCGTGGAAATCCGCGTGACACCGCCGCCGCCTTCGTCCAAATCACGGGGGTCAGTCGCAAATCACGGGCGTCAGTCGTGCGTATCGACATTATTCGGTGGAGGAGGTCGAAATGCACACCTGACCCCAGCCTCCTTCTCGACTGACCCGCGCCTCCTTCACAATGTCGAAATGCACGACTGACCCCAGCCTCCGCGCTCGATCAGCCGGCGGTCTCACGGGCGCCCGGCTCGCCCTTACGGTCGCGGCCAGCGCACTTGATACCGCCGCCGTCTTCCGTCCATGGAAGGGGTCCGAGAGGCTGGATAGTAGGACCGGGTTCCGAGGGGTGTCAACGCGCAGGACGAGACCGCGATTCAGGCGTGGATCGGGCGTGCCATCTCCCGCCGGGCGTATTTCGTCGCGATGTAGTCGTCGACGAGCGCCCGAAAGGCGACCGCGAGCTCCTCGTAGGTTCCCTTGAGGGTCGTGAAGTGCTGCCCGTCGATGTAGACCGGGCAGTGCGGCTCCTCGCCGGTCCCCGGAAGCGAGATCCCGATCGACGCCGCCTTCGATTCGCCCGGCCCGTTGACCACGCACCCCATCACGGCCAGCGTCATGTTCTCGACGCCCTCGTACTGCGTCTTCCAGACGGGCATCTGGTCGCGGACGTAACCCTGGATGCGTTCGGCGAGCTCCTGAAACGTGGTGGACGTCGTACGGCCGCAGCCCGGGCACGCCGTCACCGAGGGCGAGAACGAGCGAATCCCGAGCGACTGGAGGAGCTCGCACGCGGCGTAGACCTCCTCCCGCCGGTCGCCTCCGTGCCGCGGAGTCAGCGAAATGCGGATCGTGTCGCCGATCCCCTCGTTCAAGAGCACCCCGATGGCCGAGGCGGACCAGACGAGCCCCTTCGTTCCCATGCCTGCCTCGGTCAGGCCGAGGTGAAG
>JBBQNC010000301.1:0-4400 GCA_038329555.1 Thermoanaerobaculia bacterium | reverse complement strand
GTCTGGGTCAACGGCCGGCGCGTCTGGAGCGAAGGCCGCACTGCGGGCGCGCGGCCCGGCGAGACGATCGCGGGGAAGGGAGCGCCCGCTCCTTCCGCGAGCGCCGCGGCGCCGGCGGACCGGGTCGACGAGGTCTTCCGGGCCTGGGACCGGTCCGACTCCCCGGGCTGCGCCGTCTCCGTCGTCCGGGACGGCCGGCTCGTTCGCGCGCGCGGATACGGCATGGCGAGCCTCGAGCACGGAGTCGCGATCGCCCCCGAGACTGTCTTCGACATTGGATCGGTCGCCAAACAGTTCGCGGCGGCGAGCGTCATCCTCCTCTCGCAGGACGGGAAACTGTCGCTGGACGATCCCGTCCGGCGCTACGTGCCGGAGCTGCCCGACTCGGCCGCGTCCGCGACTCTCCGCCAGCTCCTGCACCACACGAGCGGCCTTCGCGACTACACCGACCTGCTCTCCCTGGCGGGTGCGCGCTCCGCCGACGTGACGACCGATCGGGAGGCGCTCGACATCCTGTCTCGCCAGAAAGGCGTCGACTTCCCGCCGGGATCCAGATACCGCTACAGCAACACCGGCTACTTTCTCCTCTCGGTCGTCGTGCAGCGCGTCTCCGGAAAGCCGCTGCGCGACTTCGCCCGGGAACGGATCTTCCTTCCTCTCGGCATGACGAGCACGCAGTACATGAACGACTACCGGCAGATCGTTCCCCGCCGCGCGACGGGGTACGCGGAGCGTAGCGAAGGCGGCTTCCGCGTCGCGATGTCCGACTGGGAGCAGAACGGCGACGGTGGACTGAACACGACCGTCCTCGATCTCGCCAGATGGGACCGCAATTTCGACGAGCCCGTCGTCGGTGGCCCCGCGATGCTGGCGGAGATGCTGCGACCGGGCGTCGCGGGCGGAAAGCCGATCGACTACGCGCTCGGGCTGCGGGTCGATTCCGATCGGGGGATCCGGCGCGTGCATCACGGGGGCAGCTGGGTCGGATATCGCGCGGAGTTCCTGCGATACCCGGAGCGCCGTCTCTCCGTGATGGTTCTCTGCAACGTCCGAGCGGCGCAGCCGAGCCGCCTCGCGCGCTCCGTCGCCGCCGTCTACCTTCCCGAGCTGGGCCGGCCCGAGGAGACGCGGGCCGGAGCGCCGCCGGCGGTGAACCTCCCGGGCGACGCGGGCGCGTACGACGGGCTGTACTGGAGCTCCTCTCTCTTCGAAGTCCGCCGCATCCGCTCCGACGGAGGAAGGCTTCTCTACCAGAGGTCGGGGGCCGAGTATCCGCTGATCCCGGTCGCGCCCGGACAGTTCGGGATCGAAGGCGGTTCGGTCGACATCCGGCTGGATGCCGGCGGCGGCGGCACGACGCTCACCGAGAGCTATCCCGACGAGCCGGGGGGCGCCTCGAACGGCGCCTGGACGAAGGTGGAGCCGTCGGCTCCGGCGGCCGCGGACCTGGCGCGTTACGGGGGCAGTTACTTCAGCGACGAGCTCGACGCCGAGTACCGCGTCGCGGTGGACGGGTCGGCGCTCGTCCTGCGCCGCCGTGGCGCCGACCCCGCGCGCCTGGAGCCCCTCTTCGCCGACGCCTTTCGAGACACGGAGATCGGCGTCGTGCTGTTCGAGCGGGACGCTTCCGGCTCCGTGACCGGCTTCCGCGTTGGTGTCGGCCCTTCCCGCATTCCCTTCACGCGTCGGCGCGGCTGACCTCCGGACGGGACGCAGCGGAGGCGGCGGGCCGGACCGCGCCCTTTCGTCCCGCTTTCCCGAGGGGTCGTCCCCCCATCTTCCCGCTTCGTCCGAAGGTCGTTGCCGGAAAGTCCCTCCGCTCTTAGCTTTGCATACGTCAGTGCCTCCTTAGTCGGGCGGCCCGGCCTCGAGCCGCCCGCATTTTTTCCTTCGAGGCGGGCTGAGTCCTTTCGGCGCACCGGAGCGGCGGTCGGCTTCGAGGAGGTGCGGGATGTACGTGGCAGGCTCGGAACCCGCAGGCGGGTCGGGAGCCGCACGCGACGGCCGCGAGGCCGCGACCCAGCTCCGGACGCGAGACTCGCCCACGCGTGAGTTCGGGGTCCAGCACAAGCTCCTCCTGCTCGAGACGCTCTACGACGCCGGGCTCTCACTGGGCGCTCTTCCCGACGAACACGCGCTCGTCGAAGACGTGCTCGGCCGGGCCGTCGGGGTCCTCGACGCGGCGCGCGGCTACCTCGCGACATTCGGGGACGGCGGGGAGCGCCTTGCGGAGTCGCGAGTGGGCTTTCCCCGCCGGCTTCCCGATCCGGCCGTCGCGGAAGACGAGTTCCTGGTCGCGGTCGCGAGATCCGACCTGGCCGTGCTCGCCTCGGATACGCGGATCCTCCGGACCCCGGTCTGGGCCGCGATCGGCGTCGCCATCCGCGCTGCGGGTCGCACGGTGGGCGTGCTCGTCCTCGCGGACAAGGAGATCCGCCGCGGAGGGAAGGCGGCGTTCGACGAAGAGGACGCGCGGTTTCTCTCTTCGCTCGCCGGTCTTTGCGGGATGGCGATCGAGAACCGACGCCACCTGGAGAGGCTGACCCGGGAGCGGGAGCGGTTGGAGGAGGAGAACCGGCGCCTTCTGGACGCGACGGGCCGTTCGGCCGCGGGACGCGTTTTCATCGGAGATTCTCCCGCGGCGCGGCGCGTGCTCGACCTCGCCGGCCGCGTGGCGCCCTCGCGGACCTCGGTGTTGATCCGCGGCGAGAGCGGAACCGGCAAAGAGCTCGTCGCCCGAATGATCCACGCGCGAAGTGATCGCGCGGACAAGCCGTTCGTGGCCATCAACTGCGCCTCGCTTCCCGAAACTCTCCTCGAATCCGAGCTCTTCGGCATCGAGCGGGGCGTCGCGACCGGGGTGGAGGCGCGGGCCGGGCGGCTGGAGAGCGCCAACGCGGGAACCCTCTTCCTGGACGAGATCGGGGACATGCCGCTCGGGCTCCAGGCGAAGCTCCTGCGGGTTCTGCAGGAGCGGGAATTCGAACGCGTCGGAGGCAGGAAGACGATCGGGATCGACGTGAGGGTCCTCGCCGCCACGAACGCGCCGCTGTCCGAGCGCATCGCCGACGGGAGGTTTCGGGAAGACCTCTATTACCGGCTTCGAGTGGTTGAGATCGTCCTGCCGCCTCTCCGCGAGAGGCGCGAGGACATCCCGCGCCTCACCCGTCATTTCCTCGAGCGATTTGCCGCGCGGGAAGGACGAGAGCCGCTCAGCCTCGAACGCGAGGCCTTCGCGGCACTGCTGTCGCACCACTTCCCTGGGAACGTCCGCGAGCTCGAAAATCTTCTCGAAGGAGCCGCCACCCTGGCTCGGGGCGGAGTGATCCGCATCGAAGACGTTCAATGGCTCCCCGGGTCCGGATGGACCCCGTCCGCCGGCCTCGAGATGGCCCCCTCCGACCAGACGCCGAACCTGCGCGCGCTCGAGGAGCATCACATCCGGAGAGTCCTGAAGCTCGCCGGCGGAAACAAGAGCCGGGCGGCCCGGATGCTCGGAATCAGCCGCCGGACGCTCTACCGCAAGAAGCATCTCCGGTAGGCTGAGCCGTCGCGCTTTCGAGGCGTCCAATCCCTTGGATTCCCGGGGCCTCCTCCTGCCGGGAAGGGCCTCGACGAGCCTGAAACCCGGGCTCTTTTTCTGCGTAGCACCAACGACAGTTTCGTGCGTTTGGCGAACCGGGATTGGTACGCTTGACGAGAAAGGCCCAGCGATGAGCCAAGCCGTCATTCGGGCACCGAGACAGGGGCAGCGGATCCGGACGCTCGTCGTCGACGACGAGCCGCCGGCCCGTCAGTGGCTGGGCGGTCTCCTGCGGCAGGAGGAGGAGATCGAGGTCGTGGGCGAGTGCGCCGACGGATACCAGGCCATCGAATCGATCGAGCGGCTCCAGCCCGATCTGGTTCTCCTGGACATCGAGATGCCGGGCCTGGGCGGCTTCGACGTCGTCCGGATGGTCGGCGCCGCCGCGGCTCCCGCAATCGTCTTCGTGACTGCCTTCGACCAGTACGCGGTCCGAGCGTTCGACGTCCGGGCGGCTGACTACCTCTTGAAACCGGTCGATCCCGAGCGCATGCGGCAGGCGCTGCGCCGCGCCGCCGCGCAGATCGAGCGGGGTGTCCCGCTGATCGAGTCCAAGCCCGCGGGTCCCCCTCCACGCCGGTGGCCGGAGTGGCTCCTGGTCAAGTCGGAGGGTCGGAGCCGTTTCGTCCGCGTGCGCGACATCGACTGGATCGAATCGCAGAAGAACGACGTCGTGCTGCACGTCGGTCCCGCGGAATACCTCTACCACGTCTCGACGTCCGGCATCGAGGCCCGGCTCGATCCGTCGCGTTTCCTGCGGATCCACCGCTCGCACATCGTCCACATCGAGAGGATCAAGGACCTCTACCCCCTCTTC
>JBBQNC010000300.1:0-4431 GCA_038329555.1 Thermoanaerobaculia bacterium | reverse complement strand
GACGGATCTCTACCACGTCCATTTCGTCAAGGCGGCGCCCGGCAAGGCGACGGAAATACTCAACAGCATGCGGACTCCGCCGGCGGATACGCCGATGCCGACTCACGCGTTGATCCTCCGGCATCTCGAAGGCGACGACTGGGACTTCGCCGTCATCCAGCACGTGGGGACGAAAGCCACCGTGGAGCTCGCCTCGCCCGCTCCCGCGGCGCAACGGGAGCTTCGGGCGTGGCACAACGACACCTACGCGTCGGGCCCATCCTGGGCCGAATTCTCGAAGGCCATGGGCATCGGCGGCCCGCAGTCGGGCGCGGCACCGGCCGGCAGCGACGTCTACATCGTCGGTGCCTATCAGGGCGCCGCGGGACACCGCACCCAGCTCGAAGACACCCTGAAGAAGGTGGCCGCGAGCGGGCTTCGTCCGGCGGACTCGGTTCTCCTGCAGCACCGCGAGGGCTCTCCCTGGGACTACCTCCAGATCACCCGCTACAACGGCTGGAAGGACCTGGCGGCCCAGCAGGAAGACCCGGACGGGGACGCGCGGGCGAAGAAGGCCGGCCTGAGTCAGGATCCCGCACTGGAGCTCCGGCAGCACATGGCGTCGCATCACGACACGATCGCGAACCGCGTCGCGGTTCAGTCTCCGGCGTCGAAGTAGAGAGTCAGAGCCGCTCGATGGCGAGCGGAGGAGGAGCGGCGGGCGAATCCCCGATCTCGAACAAGCCCGCCAGCTCCTTCTCGAAATCGGGTCGCGGCGCGGGGCGGTCCCCCAGGCAGAGGATCGCCACGGGTTCTCCTTCCTCGACCCGGTCGCCGACCGTCTTCTCGACGAGGAAGCCCGCCGCTAAATCGATCTCGTCCTCGCGCTTGCGCCGGCCGCACCCGATGTCGATCGACAGGAACCCCATCTTCTCGGTCCGGATCGAACGCACGAATCCGGAGCGGGCGGCGAGAGCCGGGATCTTCTTCCTGGGCTGAGGCAGGCGCGACGGATCGCGGACGACCTTCGGGTCGCCGCCCTGAAACTCGATGAGCCGCTCGAAGCGCTCCGCCGCGCGGCCGGAGTGGAACGCTTCCTCGAGACGCCTCCGCGCGTCGGCTTCCGAGAGCCCCGGCTCGGCGAAGCGGAGCATGTCCGCTCCGAGGACGAGACAGAGCTCGTGGAGCGGCGCGGGGCCCTCGTTGCGCAAGGCGAGGATCGATTCCTCGGCTTCCAGGGAGTTGCCCACGGCCCGGCCGAGCGGCCTCGACATGTCCGTGATCCATCCGGTCGCCTTCCGGCCGGCGGCCCGGGACGTGTCCACCAGCGCGCGGCCGAGCGCCCGGGACTCGTCGACCGTTTTCAGGAACGCCCCCTCCCCCGTCTTCACGTCGAACACGATGCCGGTCGTCCCCGAGGCGAGCTTCTTCGAAAGGATGGACGCGACGATGAGGCCCAGGGACTCGACCGTCCCGGTGACGTCGCGCAGGGCGTAGAGCTTGCGGTCCGCCGGCGCCACCGTATCGGTCTGCGCGAAGAGCGCCGCGCCGACCTCGGTCAGCGCCCGGCGGACGCGCGGCAGGTCGAGGTCCGTGCGGAACCCGGGGATCGACGCGAGCTTGTCGAGCGTGCCGCCGGTGTGCCCGAGGCCGCGGCCCGACATCATCCCGACCCGTCCGCCCGCCGCGGCGACGAGAGGAGCGAGGACCAGGGTCGTCTTGTCGCCCACGCCGCCCGTCGAGTGTTTGTCGACCACCGGCGCGAGGTCGGAGAGGTCCCACGAGTCTCCCGAGTCGCGCATCGCCTCCGTAAGCGCCGCCATCTCCGGCGTGTTCAGCCCGCGGATCACCGCGGCCATGAGGAAGGCGGACGCCTGGTAGTCGGGGACCTCGCCGGAAACGATCCCCGCGACGAGAAAGGCGATCTCCTCCCGGGACAGCTCCTGGCCGTCCCGTTTCGCGCGAAGGATCTCGTAGACGCTCTTCACGGGCGCGCTCCGCCCGGGGCCGCCGCCGCGGCGGGCTTCGGAGCGAGGGACGCGTCGATCTTCCGGCGCCATGCGGACGCCTTCTCGACGATCGCCCGCTCGTCGAGCGTCGTCGGACGCCCCTCCGCGAGGAGCCGCCGGCCGTCGACCCAGACGTCCGTCACGTCCGAGGCCTTGAGCGAATAGACGAGGGCCGAGTACGGGTCGTCGAACGGCACGGCGTGCGGGCTCCTCACCCGGACGGCGATGAAGTCGGCCTGCTTCCCGGCTTCGAGCGACCCGATCTTCGCCTCGAGCCCGAGAGCCTTCGCTCCCCCGCGAGTCGCCGCCGCGACGATCTCCCGCGCGGGCAGGACCGTGGGATCCATTTTCGAGACCTTCGCGAGCTTGCCCGCGAAGTCCATCGCCTCGAACATCGAGAGGTCGTTGTTGGACCCCGCGACCCCGTCCGTCCCGAGCCCCCAGGCGAGGCCCGCCTTCTGCCAGGCCACGACATCCGCCACGCCCGACGAGAGCTTCATGTTCGACTCGGGATTGTGGGAGAGCGCGACGCCGTACTGGCGCGCGATCGCGATGTCCGCGTCGTCCATCCAGACCCCGTGGGCCGCGACGATCGGAACCCGCCGCCCGTCCGGTCCGGGATCGAAGAAGCCGACGGAGGCGAGTCGCAGGAAGGGACTCTGCTGCCAGGTCCGGCGCGCGTCGTCGAGCTCCTTGCGCGTCTCGGCCACGTGGATCAGGAGGGGAATGCCCTGCGCCAGCGCGAAGTCTCGTGCCGCGACCAGGGTCTCCTTCGAGCAGGTGTAGGCGCTGTGCGGGGCGGCCGCCGGGACGATCCGGGGATGTCCCTTCCAGCGCGCCGTGAACTCCTTCATGAGGGCGAGCGTCGCGGCGAGGTCCTTGTGGTCGGGAACCGGAAAGTCGATGAAGGTCTCGCCCAGCACCGCGCGAAGGCCGGCTCGGTCCGTCGCGCGCGCGGCCTCGGACTCGAAGTAGTACATGTCGGCGAAGGTCGTCGTTCCGCCCTCGATCATCTCGAGCGCGGCGAGCAGCGTCCCGTCGTAGACGAACTCGGGCGAGACGTTCTTTCCCTCGGCCGGGAAGATGTGCTCCGTGAGCCACCGGTCGAGCGGGAGGTCGTCCGCGAGGCCCCGCAGGAGCGACATCGCCGCGTGTCCGTGCGTGTTGACGAGCCCGGGAAGCACGATCCGCCCGTCGGCGTTCCAGACGGTCTTCGCGGCATATCTCGCCCGGAGATCGGCCGAGCGTCCCACAGCGAGGATCCGGCCGGCCGCGACGGCCAGAGCGCCGTCGTCGACGACGTTCCATCCGGCGTCCATCGTGACCAGGCTCGCGCCCGTGACGAGGAGATCGGCCGTCTCTTTCGACGCCGGGCCGGCGGCTGTCCCGGGCTTCCGGGGGGCCGCCCCGCGCTCGGTCGCGAGCAGCCCGGTCGCGAGCAACACGGCCGCGATCAGTGCGGCAGCGGCGGCGGCGGTGAAACGTCGGCGAGACGGTGCGCTCATGGTGTCGTCTTCAGAAGTCAGAAGTCAGAAGTCAAAAGGCTCGGGAAAGAGCTCCGCGAGGCGGAGGCGCTTCCGGCGGCCCCCGGCCGTGGCCATCACGACCGGGATGTCCCGCGCGAACTCCCAGAGGATCTGCCGGCACGCTCCGCAGGGCGGCGTCGGCTCGTCGGCGCCCGTCACGACGGCGATCGACCGGAAGGCCCGGACCCCCTCCGAGAGCGCCTTCCAGATCGCGACCCGTTCGGCGCAGACGGTCAGGCCATACGTGCTGTTCTCCACGTTGCAGCCGCCCCAGATCTTCCCGTCCGCGTCCTCGAGCGCCGCGCCAACGGAAAAGCCGCTGCGCTTCGAGACCGCGTGGCCGCGGTACCGGGCCGCCGTCTCGACGAGCCGGTCCTCGAGCGCCGCGTCGGGAAAGGGTGCCGCCGTCATCTCACCGCCGCCGCCACTTTCGGCACCGCCGCCGTGAGGAGCCGCACGAAACGGTCTCCCACGCGCTTCGTGGTCCTGAGGACCTCGCTGTGATCGAGGGGGCGCTTCAGGATTCCCGCGGCCATGTTGGTGACCGTCGAGATCCCGGCGACGCGGACTCCGGCGTGGCGCAGGGCGATCGCCTCCGGAACGGTCGACATACCGACCGCGTCGGCGCCAAGCTTCCGGAACGCGCGGATCTCCGCGGGCGTCTCGTACGAGGGGCCCGTCAGCCCGATGTACACGCCCTGGCGAAGCGGGATCCGCAGCTTCGTGGCCGCGGCCTTCAGGACCCGCCGGAGCGCCGGATCGTAGAGGTTGGTCATGTCGGGAAAGCGGGGGCCGAGATCCTCTTCGTTGACGCCGATCAGCGGGTTCGTGCCGAAGGCGTTGATGTGGTCCGTGATGAGCATGAGGTCGCCCGGCTTGAACGTCACGCGTATCCCGCCCGCCGCGTTGGTCAGCAG
>JBBQNC010000299.1:0-4466 GCA_038329555.1 Thermoanaerobaculia bacterium | reverse complement strand
TCTTCGGGTCCTGAAGGCGGACGGCCAGCGCGTAGCGGCCCGGATCGAGACCCGAGGGCCGAAACTGGAGCAGGAGCTTGTGCTCGCCGCCGCGCTCCCGATCGGAGGCCCTCAGGAGCTTCAGCTCCGCCTTGCCGTGCGCCCGGCCGTCGAGGCCGAGAATCCGGCCCGCGTAGGAAAGAGTCGACGCGTCGGACGAGAAGTTGTACGCGACGAGGCAGACCTGTGCGGCGGCCCCGCTGCGCATGGACGAGAGCGCCGTGGGTATGAAGGCATCGCCCCCGATCGCGAATGGATAGCCCAGCGCCGGGTCGTCAGAGGCGCGGGCCTTCCCCTTCACGAGGATCCACGAGCGGTTCTCCTCGAGGAATAACGGCGGAGTTGCAAACGGGGCGTCCGTTCCGGCGGGCACCGTGAGCGGCGTGATCGTCAACCCGACGCGGTCCGCCTCGTTGTCGCGAATGAGGGTGCGCAGCGTGTAGTCGCCCGCCGGAAGGTGAAGCTGCCCGTAGAACTTGATGCCCGTCTTGCGAAGAGCGTCGCGCACCTTGGACAGGTCGATGCCGATCGGCTGGTAGAGGTAGTCGGCGGTCGCGCCCTTCGAGTCCACGGCATAGACGAAGACGTCGAGGTTCATCGAAACGTCTTTGTGCTTCTCCAGGAGCCGGTCGCCCGGGATCTCGACGATCACCGGCACGCGCGCCATGCCCTCCCCGGGGAACGCCGCGGCCAGGACCCAGGCGGGGATCTCCGTCTGGGGAACGGCGGAGGCGATGACCGACGAGAGCGCGAGCTTGCGCTCCATCGGCGTGACCTGCTCCCGCCGCTTCGGCTCGTAATACCCGCTGCGGGCCGAGACGCGATAGGAGTGGCCCTTCACGCGGACCTTCAGGTTGTGGAACTTTCCGTTCTCCGGGATCCGGACGGGCTGAAAGGCGAGGACGTAGATCAGGCCCGTGCGCTCGAGCAGCCTGTCGAAGCTTCCGGAGAGATCGTTGGCGTTCTTCAAAAACTCGCCCCCGGTCTCAGACGCCATGAAGTTCAATGCTTCGTGCCCGTTGACCTGCTCCTGAAGGCCGGAGTTGACGTCCGAAGCGGCGCGCAGCCCGCCGATGTCGACGGCGTGGACCACGCAGTCGGAACGGTTGAAGAGCGCGAGGTCCTTCTGCATGGTGAATCCGAGACCCGAGTTGCCGAACCGCGTGTCGGAGTCGACCTTCCAGTTCTCGCCCTGGAGGACCCACTCCGATTCGCGGGCCCCTCCGCTGTCCGACCCGCCCGACAGCTCACGGCCGTCGAATCCTTCCGACAGGAAGAGGACGTGCTTGCGCCCCGGGATGCTGTCCAGAGCCCGCGCCATGTCGCCGAATGAATCGAGGAAGCGCGTCACGCGCTCCCGGTACGCCGCCCGCAGGCTGCGCGAGCGCAAGACCTGCATGTTCTCGAGCATCTCCGCGATCGCGGCGTCGTTGCCCGAAGTCCCGGCGCCGCTCCCCGCCGTCACGGCCGAACCGAACGAGTTCGACAGGGAGGGCGGTGTGATGACGAATCCGAGCGGGTCGGGCTGGCGGTCGGAGAGCGTCGGGAACCCGAGCGTGTCCACGGCGGCCGCGAGCTGGCTCCGATCGCGGGTGAACGTCACCAGCAGGCGCATCCCCTTCTCGATGGAATATGTCGCGACGGCCGCCTGATCCAGGTCCTTCATCCGAGTCACGACGAAATCGCGCGCGTACTTGCGCGCGTTCAAGATCCCGCGTGGCGACGAGAACGTCATGTCGAAGAGGAGGAGGAAGTGTCTCCGCGCCGCCGGGTTGATCGGGGGGTCGCCGGGCTTCGGGGCCGCAACGTTCGCCCGCTGATCGAGAATGTCGAACCCGGTGATCGTCTCCTTCTTGCCGTCGTCGAAGACTTCGAAGTCGTCGGCCGTCAACCCTTCGACGGGCTTTCCGTCCCTGTCGACCACGTTGACCGGCACTTCGACGACAGTGACGCGCGCCTCTTCCCGGATCCTCTCCTCCGGCTTCGGTTTGTCGGCCGCACCCCGGACGACGCCCCCGCCGATGAGAATCGCTCCGCCGAGCACCGCCGTGACTTTCGAGCGGAATCGCATGGGTTTCCTCCTTGAGCCGCGACCATCTTCCTCCCGCCGCCGGCTCCGCGCAACCGCGAAGACCCTGGCGCCGGGACCGGGGCGCTCATCCCGCTCGATCGGCCTCCCGTCCGCCGTCGGGACGGTCTCAGCCCAGTCCCTCGCGGCGCTCCCGCGCCTCGGGAAACCGCTGCCGGAGCTCGCGGCGCAGCTGCCCCGCCCGTCCCGCGTCGCCCAGGACCTCGTACGCCTTGATCACGGCGAAGTAGCTGGCCGGCGTCTTCGCCGTCGAAACACACCGCTCGAGAGTGCGGCGGGCCTCGGGTTCCCTCCCCTCGCTCGCATACAGGAGCGCGAGGCCGGTGAAGGCCTGTGCGGATCCGGGGAAGTCGCGCAGCTCCTGCTGAAAGGCGGCTTCCGCGGCGCGGTTGTTTCCGAGCCGCGCGAGGACGTCCCCACGAAGGAAGTTGACCGCGAAGAGCGCAGGCTCCTCCGGCCGCGACAGCCGCGTCGCCGTCTCGAGCTCGGCCAGAGCCCCCGGCAGATCGCCGCGGTCTCTCAGGGCACGGCCGAGAATCAGGTGAGGGATTCTCCGCTTCGGGTAGAGAGCGAGCGCAGCCCGAGCCTCCGATTCGGCGGTCCGATGGTCACCCTCGACCGCCGCGATCTGCGCCAGGCGCTCGTGGGCGTCCGTGCCCCCGGCGTCGCGCGCGAGCTCCGCATGGCGGCGGGCCTCGGGGTAATTCCCGGTTTCGAGAAAGAAGTCGGAGAGACCCAGAAGGACCTGCGGATTTCCCGGAGAAAGGCGCGCGGCTTCGACGAGCGCGCGGTGGGCCTCGGCGTCGTTTCCGACACGCAGCTCCGCCTGCCCCAGAAGCTGCCAGACATCGAGCATGGCGGGGTTCTCGCGGACGAGATCGCGGAAGATCTTCCGGGCGTCGTCGAAGCGCTCTGCCTTGAGCGCGCCGAATCCGTTCTTGAGCTTCTCCACGACGCCGATCCGGTCCTTGGGGTCGGGAAGCGCCTCGCCCGGCCGCACGACAGGGCTCGCGCTGATGTACCCGAGGGCGGCGAGCTTCTTGACCTGCTCCGGGTCGGACTGCCCGGGCGGCTGCACGGGGCGGCTCATCCGGCCGAGCTCGGCCCGCAGAGACCGAAACGCCGGCGGCAGGCCCGCGGAGAGATCCTTCAGCTCGCCCGGATCGGCCTGGACGTCATAGAGCTCCGGTCTGGGCGCCTCGATGTAGTGATAGCGGGACTCCGTGAGCGAAGCCAGGTCCGACCATCCATAATGGATCTTCGGGTAGAGGGTCTCGCTGTAAATGCGCCTCGGCGGAACGTCGTCGGACGCGAGATGCGGTCCCAGGGCGATGCCCTCAAGACCCTTCGGGCTCTCGAGCGCCGCGAGCGCGACGAGCGTCGGGAAGACGTCCGTCAGGCCGACCGGACCGCGCACGGTCCGGCCCCCGTAGTGCGACGCGGGCAGCTTCACGAAGAGCGGCACGTGCAGGGTCTCCCGGTATAGGAGGACGCCATGTTCTTCCTCGCCGTGGCCGCCCAGTCCCTCGCCGTGATCGGACAGGAAGACGACGATCGCGCGGTCGTACAGGCCGCTCTTCTTCAGCTCGCCCAGGAACTGCCCGACGACTTCGTCCGTGCGCGCGATCGCGCCGTCATACGCGAGCGGATAGCGGCTCCGGAAGGGTTCCGGCGGCTCGTAGGGCGTATGTGTGTCGTAGAGGTGGAGGAACGCGAACACCGGCTTACCGCTCGCCGACGCGATCCAGCGGGAGAGATTCGCCGCCGTCGTTCCGCCCTCCCGGCGAACGCGGCCGAGCGACAGGTTCAACTCCGTCGGTTCGACGTCGTCGTCGTAGAAATCGAATCCCCGGTTGATCCCCGTCGTGTGGGAGAGCACGATCGACGAGACCGCGGCTCCGGTCGCGTATCCGGACCCCTGAAAGAAGCCGGCCAGCGTCCGCGCGTCGGACGCCACGCGGTAGCCGAGGTTGTCCCGCACGCCGTTCTCGGGAGGCAGGAGGCCCGTCATGATCGCCGCGTGGGACGGCAGCGTGAGGGGGACGTGCGTGTAGGCGTTCTCGAAGAGCACCGAGTCTTTTCGGAGCGCGTCGAGGTTCGGCGTCGCGACGCCCTTGTACCCATACGCCGGCAGGTGGTCGGCTCGGAGCGTGTCGACCGAGATCAAGACGACCGGGGCGTTTCGGAATGAGTTCGGCGCGCGCCGGCAGCCGCCGGCGGCGCCTCAGGCGTCGGCGTCGACGCTGCGGCGGATCTTGTCGACGAGGCTGGTTTGGCGCTTGAGGCTGGTTTGGTTGTTGATGGCAAACTGCAGAGCCTTTCTTGAGCCGATGAAGAT
>JBBQNC010000298.1:0-4471 GCA_038329555.1 Thermoanaerobaculia bacterium | reverse complement strand
ACCACGGCGGCCTGGAGGGGGACGGAACCGCAGGAAATCGGAACGGACTCCGTCCGCGGCTCGCACCGGCGCCGGCTGCGGGCCGCGCTCTTCCTGACCCTGGGGGTGCTCGCCGTCGAGATCGCGGGCGGGCTCGTCTCGCACAGCCTCGCCCTGCTGGCCGACGCCGCCCACCTCTTCGCCGACCTGGCCGCGCTCATCCTCGCGTACGCCGCGATGACGATGGCCGAACGGGCGCCGACGGGCCGCCACACGTTCGGCCTATATCGGGCGGAGATTCTCGCCGCGTTCGTCAACGCCCAGATCCTCCTCGTGATGGCCGTGGCGATCTTCATCGAGTCGATCTCGCGCTTCTCGGCTCCGGTTCCCGTCCACACCCGCATCATGCTCGTCGTGGCCGCGTTCGCGCTTCTCGCCAACCTGGGCGCGATGCGCCTGCTTTCGCACGGGCACGGGCATCGGAACAGCCTCAATCTCCACGCCGCCTACCTCGAAGTGTTCACCGACATGCTGGGCTCCGCGGCCGTCCTGGCGGCGGCCATCGCGATCCCGCTGACGGGGTGGCTGAGGCTCGACGCCGTCGTATCGGGCCTCGTGGCTCTCGTCATCCTGCCGAGGGCGGTCGGGCTGCTCCGGCAGTCGGCCCACATCCTCCTCGAGGGGGCCCCGGGGGACATCGACGTCGCCGGCGTACGAGACAGGCTCCTGCGCGTGCCCGGGATCGAGGCGATCCACGACCTCCACTTCTGGACGCTCACGTCCGGCCTGCACTCGGCGAGCGTCCACATCCGCGCGACCGCCGACACGCCGCGCGCCGAGGTATTACGTGCGGTTCAGATCATCCTGAAGGACTCGGCCGGATGCGACCATGCGACGATCCAGGTGGAGTGGGGCGCCGAAATGACTTGCCACGCCGCCAACCAGGGGCACGCGTAACGGGCATCCCGCGGATACGCCGCGCGATGCGAGCAGGGAGGATCGCATGAAGTTTTTCACCGGGATCCTGTTCGGACTCTTCCTGGCGGGCGCGATCGTGGCGGTCGTCTTCGCCACGGGCGGCTACGACGTGGCCGCGACGAAGCCGCCGTCGAAGTTGGAGACCCGGATCGCCACGTTCGCGCTGAACCGCTCCGTCGCCAAGCGCGCGCCGCGAGGCGGCAACCCGATCCCCTCGACGCCGGAGGTTCTGAAGGCGGGCCTCGATCATTACCGGGAGAATTGCGTGACGTGCCACGGCGCACCGGGCGTCGACCCGTCCGAGATCGGCCAGGGCTTGAATCCCCCGGCGCCGGACCTGACTCTCCCTCGCGTCCAGTCGCGCCCTCCCGGGGAGATGTTCTGGATCGTCTCGAACGGCATCCGCTCGACGGGAATGCCCGCGTTCGGCCCGACGCATGATTCGAACGAGATCTGGAAGATCGTCGCGTTCCTGAAACACCTGCCGGAGCTCGGATCCGAGGAGCAGAAGGTGCTTCGAGCGGGCACCGAAGAAGGGGAGCACCACCACGAAGAGGCCGCGCCGGCCGCAGCGGGGGCCGCCGCCGCGCCCTCGCCGACGCCCCACACGGACGCCCCAGGAGCCCCGCCCCACAAGCATTGAGGCGACAGCGCGGGTGAAGTCCCCCACACCCTGACCCACTCCCCCGCGCGCGGGGGAGAGGGGAATTTCAAGGGCCCCGGTCGCATCGCGAATAGTCTCCGCGCGATTCCGCGCGGAGGAGGTTCGCGATGCGGGAGCGTAGCGCCGTTACTGGATCGCTTTCCGCCGGAACTGGCGGATCCCCAGGCTCACGAACAGCACGTTGAAGAAGACCAGCCCGGAGGCGATGAGGGCGGGCGAGAGGTGGGGGAACTGGGGGACGAGGGCGCTCCGGAGGCCTTCGCTCGCGTAGACCATCGGGTTCACGAGGACCGCCTTCTGGAGGATCGGGAATTTCTCGAGCGCGTTCCAGGGATAGTAGGTGCATCCGAAGAAGATCATCGGCGCGAGCACCAGGCTGAACATGAGGCCGATCTGCGTCTGCCCGACCGAGCATCCGAGTGTCAGGCCGATTGCGGAGGAGAGCAGCGCGACGGCGACGCACAGGGCGGCGAACGCGAACGGGTGGGGAAGCGAGAGGGCGACGCCGCGCCCCATGATCAGCCACGCCGCCGGAAGGACCACGAGGCCGGCCACCAGGGCCTGGATCATCCCGGCCAGGATCTTCGCGACGGCAACCCACTCGATCTCGATCGGCGCGAGCAGGCGGTCCTCGATCTCCCGGGTGAACTGGAACTCCGAGATCGCCGGCATGGCCACCGCCTGGATCCCCGCAAGGACCATGGAGAGGGCGATGATCCCCGGCAGGAGGAGGCTCTTGTACTGCATCGGCATGAACCCGCTCGTCGTGAGGACACGGCCGAAGACGAAGACGAGCAGCATCGGCTGCAGAAGGATCTGGAGCAGCAGCGGAATGAAGTTCCTCCGCGCGACATGCGCGTCCCGGGCGAGCAGCGCGACGAACGTCTTTCTCAATCCCGCAGGCTCCGGCCCGTGTGGTGCAGAAAGAGATTCTCGAGCGACGGCTCCGAGATGTGCACGTCCGAGACGGCGGCTCCCGTCGCGAGCACCCGGTTCAGGAGCTCGGGCACCAGCGTGCCGCCCCGGTCGGCGTAGACGTCCGCACCGGCCGGGCCGACGGGCCGCACCTCCGTCACCCCGGGGACGCGGCGAAGCGCCTCGAGGAGCTCGGGCGAGCGCGGCGAGAGCTGGAGCCGGATGAGGTGCCCGCCCGGAATCGTCGCCTTGAGCTCCGCCGGCGTCCCGAGCGCGATGACCTTGCCGTGGTCGATGATCGCGACGCGCTGGCACATGTCGTCCGCTTCGTCCATGTTGTGCGTCGTCACGACGATGGTGTTTCCGCGGGCGTTGTATTCGCGGACCGTCTCCCAGAGGAGAAGCCGGGTCTGCGGATCGAGCCCGGCGGACGGCTCGTCCATGAAGAGGACCTGCGGGTCGTGCATCATCGCCCGAGCGATCGAGAGGCGCTGCATCATCCCGCCGGAGAATCCGATCACGAGCTGGTCGGCCCGGTCGCTCAACTGGAAGCGGTCGAGAAGGCTCTTCGCCCGGGCCGTCCGGTCGGGAACCGGGATTCCGAAATACGCTCCGTGAAAGAGAAGGATCTCTCGAGCCGTGAGCGAGAAGTCCAGATTGGGCCGCTGGGGCACGACGCCGATGCGCCGCTTGACGGGGACCCGGCGCGCCCAGACCTCGTCGTCGCCGACCCACGCGCGGCCCGACGTGGGACGCACGCGCGTCGTCAGAACTCCGACCGTGGTGGACTTGCCCGCGCCGTTCGGGCCGAGCAGGCCGAAAATCTCGCCCGGCCGCACCTCGAGAGTCAGGTCCGCGAGGGCGACGATCTCGATCTTCTGCCCGCGCGGCATCCGGTTCCGGCGGATCGAAGGCGCGCCGAGAAGGCCGCGCCCGGGCGTCGCCGCGGGAGGCGGAGACGTGTAGACCTTCCTCAGTTGTTCGGTTCGGATCCCGATTGACATGCCGGCGCCGCTCGGATCATAGGCGAAGGCGGCGGGCGGATGCTTCGGCGAGCGCGTTCGAGACGACATCGCCCACGGATACGCCGCCGCGATAGCTCCCGAGGAAGGAGAGTCCCGGCCAGCGCGCCTCCGCTCGAGCCAGCTCGTCCATGCGGCGGGCGTGGCCGATCTCGTACTGCGGAATCGCCCGCGCCCAGCGCCGGACGGCCACGAGCCGCGGGGCCGCCGTCGCGGACAGGAGGGGCCCGAGCTCGCGAGCGGCGATTTCGGTCAGGTCCTCGTCCGACAACGCCGCGGCGTCCGGGTCGTTCGACCCGCCGAGGAATGCGGTCAGGAGCTCCCGGCCCTCGGGCGCGCGTCCGGGAAAGAGGCTCGAGCTCCAGACCGCGCCGAGAACGCGGCGTCCTGGCTCCGGCACGGCGAGGTGGCCGAAGCCCGACAGCGGTGCGGGCAAGTCGGAGTGTCTCCACGCGAGGTGCAGGACGGCGACCGGGGGGTGCGGAATCGCGGAGAGCGCGGCCGCCGCCTCCGGAGTGAACCCGGAGACGAGACCCGCCGCCTCGGGTGCGGGGCAGGCGAAAACGATCCGGTCGGCCCCGAGCCGCTCCCGGGAGGTGCGCACCGACCATCCGCCGCCCCCCGGCGCGGGAACGACTTCCTCGACGCCGACGCCCGTTTCGAGACGCGCTCCGAGAGAGGCCGCGAGCGCGCGCGGGAGCGTCTCGAGCCCCTGCCGGAAGCTCAGGAGTCCCCGCCGTGCCGGCGTCGACGCGGGCTCGGGCGGCTTCGGGCGCCGGCGCCGCTCGGCGAGACCCCACGCGAAGAGGCTGCCGCGGTCACGCTCTCCCTTCACCAGGGATGGAAACGCGCTCTGCGCCGAGAGGCGGCGGGGATCGCCCGCGAAGATTCCGGACACGAAAGGCGCGACGAG
>JBBQNC010000297.1:0-4493 GCA_038329555.1 Thermoanaerobaculia bacterium | reverse complement strand
CGCGCTTCTCTTCCTTCTTCACTCGATCCTGGACGGCTGCGACGGAGAGCTGGCCCGCTTGAAATTTCAGGAGTCCCGGCTCGGCGGCGTGCTCGACTTCTGGGGCGACAACGTCGTCCATTGCGCCGTCTTCGCCGCCCTCGCCGTCGGATGGAGCCGCGATGCCGGCGACCCGAGGCCCCTCGTGGCGGGGGCGCTGGCGATCGCGGGAACGCTGCTGTCGGCAGGCTTCGTGGCGCGCTATGCGATGAGTTCCGCGGGTGTCTCGGGCGCGGGGGGCACCGCCGAGGGGCCGCAGTTCACGTCGGTGACCCCAAGGGCCGCGACGCGGTTGTCACGGTTCGCCGACATGCTGGCCCGCAGGGACTTCATCTACCTGGTGGTCCTGCTCTCCGCATTCGGCCAGGCGCGCTGGTTCCTGGCGCTGGCCGCGCTCGGCGCGCCGCTCTTCTTCCTCACCCTGCTCGTGATCGAGGCGTCGGGCCGCCGGCGCCTCGGAAGGGATCTCTCATGATGGACGGACCCTCGTTCTACCCGGATCTCAAGAAGGACATCGCACCGGCCAAGGGGAAGCTCGGCGTCCTGCTTCCCGGCTTGGGCGCGGTCTCGACGACGCTGATCGCCGGTGTGCGACTGATCGAAAAAGGGCTCGCCCGGCCGATCGGCTCGCTCACGCAGATGCAGCGAATCCGGCTGGGCAAGCGGACGAGCCCGCGGTCCGTGCCGATCGGAGAGCTCGTGCCGCTCGCGGGTCTTTCGGATCTCACCTTCGGCGCCTGGGACATCTTCCCCGACAACGCCTGGGAGTCCGCGCTGGCCGCGGGCGTCCTGCCGACGGAGCTGCTCGAGAAGGTCCGGCCCGAGCTCGAGGCGATCGCGCCGTGGCCCGCCGTCTTCGATCGCGAGTGGGTGCGGCGGCTGGACGGCTCGCACGTCAAGACGGCGCCCACCAAGCGCCACCTCGCGGACGCCCTGATGCGGGACATCGACGACTTCCGAACGGCGAACGGGCTCGCGCGCTGCGTGGCGCTCTGGTGCGGATCGACCGAGGTCTACGCCAGGTCGGCCCCCGTGCACGAAACCGTCGCCGCGTTCGAGCGAGGCCTCGAACGAAACGCTCCCGAGATCTCGCCCTCCATGATCTACGCCTACGCGGCCATCTCTTCGGGAGTTCCGTTCGGCAACGGTGCGCCGAACCTCTGCGTCGACATCCCGGCGATGACGGAGCTCGCGCTCGAGAAGGGCGTGCCGATCGCGGGCAAGGACTTCAAGACCGGGCAGACCCTGATGAAGACCATCATCGCCCCGGGCCTGAAGGCCCGGATGCTCGGACTGACGGGCTGGTTCTCGACGAACATCCTCGGCAACCGCGACGGCGAGGTGCTCGACGACCCCGGCTCGTTTCGCACGAAGGAGGTCAGCAAGACGTCCGTGCTCGACGCCATCCTCCAGCCCGAGATGTATGCCGAGCTGTACGGGAACTACTTTCACAAAGTGCGGATCGAGTACTACCCGCCGCGCGGCGACGCGAAGGAGGGTTGGGAAAACATCGACATCGTCGGCTGGCTCGGCCAGCCGATGCAGATCAAGCTGAACTTCCTGTGCCGCGACTCGATTCTCGCCGCTCCCGTCGCCCTCGATCTGATCCTCTTTCTCGATCTCGCGCAGCGCGCGGGTCTCGCCGGGATCCAGGAGTGGCTTTCGTTCTACTTCAAGTCCCCGATGTCGCGACCGGACCTGAAGCCCGAGCACGACCTCTTCATCCAGCACCTGAAACTCTCGAACACCCTTCGCATCCTCGTCGGCGAGGAGGTCCTGAACCATTCCGGGCTCGATTACTACGAGGGCGGCGCCTCCGTGGAGGATCTCTCCGCGCGGCGCTCGACGGGCGGGGAGTGAAGCCCGGGCGGTCCCTACCGTGAGCGACCCCCCCGCGGGAGCCAGGACGCGCCGGTGGGGCATTGCGGCGGCCATCGCCGCCGTCGCCCTCGTCCTGGCCGTCGTCGCCTTCCGCCGGCCCTCGGCGGCTCCGGTCGAGACCGCGCGAGCCGTGCGACGCAGCCTCGTCGTTCCGATCCTCACCGACGGCACGCTCGAGCCCCCGCCGGGCGGAGAGGTCCGGTCGCCGGACGGCGCCACGGTCGCGGCCATCCTCGTCAAGGACGGCGACCGCGTGCATCGCTCGCAGGAGCTCGTGCGACTGGAGAACCCGGAGCTCTCGGTGTCGGCGGGCACCGCCCGGGCGGCCGCGCTGGAGCTCACCGCGGAGCGGGCCCGCGCCGAAGCGGAAGTCGCGGAGACGAAACGGCAGGCGGAGCATCTGCGCCGCATCGCAGACTCGGACCGGCGCCTGCTGGCGCAATCGGCGATCGCCGCCTCCGCCGTCGAGGAGGCGGAGCTTGCCGCGCGTCAGGCGGAGGACCGGCTGCGCAGCGCCGAGGCGAGGCTCGCGTCGCTCGCGGGCCGCGGTACTGTCTCGCGCATCGGCATCGCCGACGAGTCCGCGCGGGAGCTCGAGCGGCGCGTCGCGGCCCTCGCCGTGCACGCACCCTCCGACGGCATCGTGTACGGGCTCCCGCGCAAGGCGGGGGAGCCGGTCGCCGCCGGCCAGGTCGTCGCCAGCGTCGCCGATCCGCAGCACATCCGCATCCGGGTGCGCGTGGACGAACCCGACCTGCCCCGCGTCGCCGCCGGGCAGCGGTTGATCGTAACGTTCGACGGACTCCCGGAGCGGCGATGGGAGGGCCGCGTCATCGACGTGCCTTCCGGTGTCCGCGAATTCGGGGGCCGGCAGGTGGGCGAGGTCGTCGGCGAGATCTCGGACCCGGACCTGAAGCTTCCCCCGAACGCGTCCGTGAACGTCCAGATCGTCGCAGGCGAAAAGGCCTCGGCGCTCGTGATCCCCCGCGCCGCGCTTCAGAGGAACGAAGACCGCCGCTTCGTCTACGTTCTCGACGGCGGGCGCGCGAAGGTCCGAGACGTCTCGGTGGGTCTCATCGGCTTGAACGAAGTGGAAGTCACCCGCGGACTCGCGGACGGGGACGTCGTGATCCTGCCGGGCGACGTACCGCTCGCGGACGGCACGCCCGTCTCCCCGCGGCCCCGACCGTAGCGAGCGGATCCGAGTCATGAGGGTCTTGACGGCTTGGTCACGGGGCGCGGCTTTTGAACCTGTTCGGGCGCGCGTGGGGTGCGCGCGCCCGGATACGACGCGGCGACCTTTCCGCGTTTCGCGCGGGGCGCCGCGATTTGAACATGACGGTGCGCTGAGCCAGTCGGGGTCCATGAGAGTCCTAACGGCTTCTCTAGGGGGCGCTGCTTTTGAGCATGTTCGGGCGCGCGTGGGGCGCGCGCGCCCGAACATGACGCGGCGACCTTTCCGCGCTTCGCGCGGGGCGCCGCGGTTTGACGGGGCGTTGAGCCTGTCGGGGTCCATGAGGGTCCTGACCGCTTCTCTAGGGGGCGCTGCTCTTGTGCATGTTCGGGCGCGCGTGGGGCGCGCGCGCCCGAACATGACGCGGCGACCTTTCCGCGCTTCGCGCGGGGCGCCGCGTTGCTGACCGGAGAGGCCCTCGAGACGGCGCTCCACCGGTTCCGCACGCACCCCGTGCAAACGGCCCTGACGCTCGCCGGCCTGATCGTGGGAACCTCCGCCATCATCGTCATCGTCGCTCTCGGCCTGACCGGACGGCGCTTCGTGATGGCTCAGATCGAGGGCGTCGGCTCGCACCTGATCTGGGCGAGTTATCAGGGGACGGTCACGTCGGGCGTTTCGCGGAGCCTGGACGACCAGATCACCGAGGCCGACGTCCGGGCCGTCGCCGCCCCCACCGATCTCTTCTCCGGAGTGACCCCTCTCCTGGTCCTGCACGGCACGGTCTCGGTCCAGTCGCGGTCCGCCGACGTTTCGGTGATCGGCACCACTCCCAACTACCCGATCGTCCGAAAGAACCTGAGGATCCTCAAGGGGCGGTTCATCGACGAAGACGACGTGACGTCACGGGCTCGGGTCTGCGTCGTCAGCCATCCCCTCTACCAGGACCTGTTCGGAACCGACGACTCGGGCGAGAAGACGATTCGGACTCTCGGGATGTCCTTCCGGGTCGTCGGCGAGTTCGACAAGCCGGTGGACACGATGGGGCAGGGCGAGGTGACCAACTACTCCATCTTCGTTCCCATCACGGTCGCATGGTTCTTCACCCCGAGTCACCGCGTCGACACGATCTTCGCGGAGGTCCGCGATTTCTCGCGGATTCCCGCGGCCGCGACAGCGCTCGAGGACATTCTCCGCGAGCGTCATCACCGCGGGTCCGTCTTCAAGGTGAAGACCATGACGACGGTGATCCGCGTCGCTCGGACGATCTCCTTCGGGCTGATTGCGGCATTCATCGTCGCCGCGGCCGTCTCGGTCGTGGTGGGCGGCGTCGGGATCATGAACATTCTTCTCGCGTCCGTCGAGCAGCGAACGCGCGAGATCGGCGTCCGCATGTCCG
>JBBQNC010000296.1:0-4523 GCA_038329555.1 Thermoanaerobaculia bacterium | reverse complement strand
GAGCGGACTCCCCGCCAGCAGGGGGTTGGGTCGGGCGGGCGTCGACGTCGTGGGCTCGGGCGCGGCGAGAGCGGCCGAGGCCGCGAGAGTCAGAACGAACGCGGCGGGAAGCCGAGAAGACCTGGGCATGGAGCGTCCTTTCATGGGCGGCTGAGCATCGCGGCAGCCGGCGCGAGTTGAAACGGGCGTCCGGCCGTCGGCCATCGTGCCTCCCAGGCGATCCATACGAATCGGATCTCCGGAAGTTCGCGCGCCCCGCCGGGAGCAGCCTCAGCGGCTCAGGGCGGTTGTCAGTTTTCAGTCGTCAGTTTTCAGTTCTTCCGCCTTTCTCCTCTCCACCCGCGAAAGCGGGGGGAGAGGGCAGGGTGAGGGGGGTAAGCCGCGGGAGCCGAGAACCGAGAACGGCGAACCGAGAAGCGGAAACCAAGAACTCAGAACTCAGAACTCAAAACTCAGAACTAACCCGTCTTCGCCAGCTCGAACAGGTACTCGACATATGACCGCGTGGCGCCGTCGAAGCCGTGGATCTTCGGGTTCGTCGACTCGATCACGTAGTACTCGTTCGGCGCATGTGCGCCGGAGCCGTGGCCCAGCCCGAAGTGTCCCGCCGGAAGCTTCAGCGGCTCGCCCGTGAAGACGTAGCCGGGCCAGGATCCCGCGTTGCGCGGCCACACGATGGGGTCGATGCCGGAGCGGCGGTAGACGGCGACCTGGGCGCGGATCACCGCGGCGTCTCCGGCTGTGCTCGTCGGATCGTAACCGCCGGTCATGTTCACCTCGATGTCGCCGTATCCCTTTTTCGCGAGGTGCTTCTTCAGGGCGTCGAGCGCTTCCGCCGCTTTCATGTCGGGGACGAGGCGCATGTCGATCTTCGCGACGGCTCGGTGGGGGAGGATCGTCTTTCCTCCGGGACCGGTGTAGCCCCCGACCAGGCCCTCGATGTTGACGGTGGGCTGTGACACCAGCCGCTCGAGCGACGCGAGGAAGCTCTCGTCGTGGACCCAGTGATCGACTCCCATCTGTTTCTTCAGGAGCGCCTCGTCCATCCGGCGCGCTCCCGCCGCGATCATCGCCTTCTCGTCGGCTGAGATCGGTCTCGCGTGATCCGCGAACCCCTCGATCGCCGGAGTGTTCCCGTCGGGCGAGACGAGAGTGGCGAGCGCCTGCACGAGATGCCACGCGGGGCTGTCCACCCGCGCCTTGTTGCTCGAATGGATGTCCAGGCGCGGGCCGCGCCCCCACTTTTCGCCGCTCGAGATCAGCTCGAGCTCGATCACTCCCTTCGCGCCGAGCGTCGTCGTCACCTCGCCATCGATTCCCTGCGTCGCGCTGGGCATGAACACGCCCGCGCATCGCGACAGAGCTTCGCGGATCTCGGGGCGTCCCACGATCTGCGGGAAGTGAGGGGATCCGATCTCCTCTTCGCCTTCCGCGACGAGCACCAGGTTCACCGGCAGCTTGCGCCCGGCGCTGCGGAAAGCATGGAGCGCCGCCAGAAAGGCGGCCTCCGGCCCTTTCTGATTCACCGCGCCGCGCCCGACGACCACCTTCCCCAGTCCCGGTCTGTCGACGATCGCCGCGTCCCAGGGCGGCGAGGACCATTCGGCGGGATCCACCTGCTTGACGTCGTACATGAAGTAAACCGCGAGAGTCTTCGGAGCCCCGGCGTCGAGGGTCGCGAACACTCCGGTCTGGCCGTCCGTCGGAACCCGCTCGGCCTTCCCGAATCCTGCGTCCCGGAGCATCCGGATGAGCAGGTCGCAGCCTTCCGCCATCCCGCGGTTCTCCGCGGCGATCGAGGGCTGCCGGATCCATTCCTGGAGCCGGCGCACGGCCTCGTCATGGCCCTTCTCGACCTGCGCGAGAACCGGGGCCGCGGCGGACGGAGTCGCCGAGGCTCCTCGAAGGCGGGCGGGAACGGCGAGCGTGGCGGCGCCCGCGGCGACGCCCTGGATGAGTGTTCTTCTATTCATGGGGCGGGAGTCTATCGAGGAACCTCTGCGCCGCGCAGCCGTATCCTCGGCAGGCGTCGGACGGCCCTGGAGCCTGGACTCGCAGCGTCCGCGGAGGCGACAGTGTGGCTGTGGGGGAGGGACTCGAACCCCCAACCTTCCGGTTAACAGCCGGGTGTTGTACCAATTCAACTACCCCACAACGAGGGCCGCCGGGGCTCGAGTCACCTTAGAGCAATGGTGGGGCTCGGTCAACGCGGCGGCGTCACTTCCGCTCGGCGAAGTCGACGGCCACCGTGTTTCCCCCGCTGACGATGACCGCGACACGCTCGCCCGCGCCCGGGACGTAGCGCCGCGAGAGCAGCGCGGCGAAGGCGGCGGAGCCTCCCGGCTCGGCGACGACCCTCAGAACGCTCCAGAGCGCGCGCTGCGCGGCGCGGATTTCGTCGTCGGTCACCAGCAGGACGCGGTGCACGGCCCGACGCGCGATGGGAAACACGAGCTCTCCGACCCGCGTCGGAGCGAGGGAGTCCGCGGCGACGCTGCCCGCCTCGGCGTCGGCCGGCCCGCCCGCCTCGAGCGCCCGGGTGAGGGTCGGGGCATGCTCGGGCTCGACGCCGACGATCCGCACGCGCCCCGCGTACCACGAGGCGATCCCGCCGATCAGTCCCCCGCCGCCGACGGCGACGAGGATCGTGTCGAGGGCGGCGGTCTGGTCCTCGAGCTCCAGCGCCAGGGTTCCCTGTCCGAGCAGAGTCTCAGTCTGGTCGAAGGCGTGGACGGGGAGAGAGCCCGATCCCGCCGCCCATCGTTCGCTCGCGGCGAGGGCATCGGCGTAGCGCGCTCCGACGACTTCGAGGTCCGCGCCGTAGCCGCGGATGCGATCGATCTTCGCGGGAGACGCCACGCTGGGAACGAAGATCTTCGCGCGAACGCCGAGCTTCATAGCGGCATAGGCGACGGCGACGCCGTGGTTGCCGCCGGACGCGGCGACCACGCCCGACGGAGGGACGCGCCGCGTGACGAGATTCGCGAAAGCTCCCCGCGTCTTGAAGGAGCCCGCATGCTGGAACAGCTCGAGCTTGAAGGCGAGGGGCGCGGGAGCGAGGCCGAAATCGCCGGCATCCACCTCGAGGACGGGCGTTCGACGAATCCAGGGGCGGATGCGCCGTTCCATCTCGGAAATCTGCCCGGGGCCGATCGAAATCTCTCCTTGGTCGATCATGGTTGTTCCGTTCAAGCGGGCATCCTTCTGCGAGTCCTGATCGCGCTTGACATTTATATCGTTAATTGGCTAATTTGCAATATGCCAATCGACACCGAGGTGGAGACAGCCGTGTTTCGCGCCCTCGCGAGCGATCGCCGCCGCCAGATTCTCGAATGGCTCAAGGATCCCCGGGAGCATTTCCCGCCGCAGGTCGACGGTGATCTCGTGCGGGACGGGGTGTGTGCGGTCCTGATCGCGCGGAAGCTCAAGGTCAGTCAGCCGACCCTGAGCGAGCACATGCGCATCCTTTCGCAGGCGGGTCTCGTGCTCGGCAAGCGCATCAAGCAGTGGACGTTCTACAGGCGCGACGAGCCGGGGATCCGGGCGATCCGGCGGGCCGCCGCCGGAATCTGAGAGGAGAACCGATGCGGGAGGTGGTGTCGACCGAAGGAGCGCCCCGGGGCATCGGCCCGTTCTCCCAGGCGATCCGGGCCAACGGGTTCGTGTTCGTCTCCGGCCAGATCGCCCTCGATCCCCGGACGGGCGATCTCATGGCCGGCGACGTCGCCGCGCAGGCGGAGCGCGTCCTCCAGAACCTGTCGGCGATTCTCGCCGAAGCGGGTACCGGTCTGGAACGGGTCGTCCGCTGCGGCGTCTTCCTGAAGGACATGAAGGACTTCTCGCGCCTGAACGAGGTCTACTCCCGGTACTTCCCATCGGATCCTCCCCCGAGAACGACCGTCGAGGCCGCACGCCTGCCGAAGGACGTGCTGGTCGAGATCGACGCGATCGCCCTCGCCGGCCCCTAGACATCCGACACGTGCCAGAATCTCCCGACAGGGAGGACCACCCATGAAACCTCGACGGGAGATCCGCTGTCTGTTCGTCCGAGCCGTGATCGTCGGCGGGATCCTGGCCGCAGCCGCCTCCGTTTCCGCCGCTCCCAGTGCGCCCGAGGGAGTCGAAGGCGTCGACGCCGCCTGGGCGAAGGCGGTGAAGGCGAACGACCTCGAGGCCGTGATGGCCTGTTATGCGCCGGACGCGGTCGCGTGGCTCCCCGACATGCCAGAGGCCAGAGGGGAAAAGGCGATCCGCGAGGCCTACCGCGGACTCTTCTCCGCCAACACCATCCAGGACGCTGCGTGGTCGGACGCGCACTATCAGACGGTCGGTTCCCGGTCGGTCGGTTGGGGCCGGTTCGTGCTGACGCTCACCCCGAAGGCCACCGGCAAGTCGATCGCCCTGCCGGGCCGGTTCGTCGTGGTGGCGGAGAAGCGCAACGGCCGATGGGTCTACGTCGTCGACCACGCGTCGGGCGAGCCCGCCCCCGCCGCCGCTCCGGCGACGCCGAAGCCGTAGCTGGA
>JBBQNC010000295.1:0-4533 GCA_038329555.1 Thermoanaerobaculia bacterium | reverse complement strand
TGGCGGCCATCCACGGCGTGTGCCTGGGCGGCGGGACGGAGCTCGCGCTCGCTTGCGACTACCGGGTCATGTCGGACGCGAAGAAGTCGCAGATCGGACTGCCGGAGGTCAAGCTGGGGATCTTTCCCGCATGGGGAGGCTGCACCCGGCTTCCGCGGCTGATCGGGATCCAGGAAGCGCTCGACCTGATCCTGACCGGTAAGTCGATCGACGCGCGCCGCGCGAAGAAGATCGGCCTCGTCGACGCCGCGATCCCCGCGCCCATTTTCGAGGAGACGGCCCGCCGCTTGGCGCGGGAGCGGATGGGGCAGGAGAAGCCCCGGGGACGACGGACGGAGAGGGGGCTCGCGGATTTCGCGCTCGAAGGCAATCCCCTCGGCCGCCGCCTCCTCTTCGCGAAGGCGCGGGAGACGGTGATGAAGCAGACGGGCGGGCACTACCCCGCGCCTCTGGAGGCCATCGCCGTGATCGAGGAGGGCTTCGGGAAATCCGTGGCGGAGGGGCTCGAGATCGAGGCGCGGCGCATCGTCCACGTCTTCGGCGGCGCCGTCCAGAGAAACCTCCTCCGGATCTTCTTCTGGACCGAGGAGGTCAAGAAGGAGACGGGCGTCGCCAACCCGTCCGTGGTTCCGCGTCCCGTCACGCGCGCCGGCGTCCTCGGCGCGGGTCTCATGGGGGGCGGCATCGCCCAGCTCGCCGCCGACAAGGGTCTTCCCGCCCGGATGAAGGACATCGATCCGAAGGCCCTCGCGCACGGCTTCGCGGCCGCGGCGGCGGTGTGGCGGGAGAAGAGCCGCCGGCGTCGGATGCCCGAAGCGGACCTGTCCTCGAAGATGGCGCTGCTCTCGGGGACGCTCGACTACTCGGGCTTTCGCCGGTGCGAGGTGACGATCGAGGCCGTGGTGGAGAAGCTCGGCGTCAAGCGCTCGGTGCTCAAGGACTGGGAGGCCGTCGTTCCCGACACGGCGATCTTCGCCTCGAACACCTCGACCCTTCCTATCGGCGAGATCGCGGCGGGCGCGCGTGTACCTTCCCGGGTCGCCGGGATGCACTTCTTCAACCCCGTCCACCGGATGCCCTTAGTCGAGGTGATCCGGGGCCGCGAGACGTCCGACGAAGCGGTCGCGACGATCTTCGCGCTCGCGAAGACGCTCGGCAAGACGCCCGTGGTGGTCGCGGACTCTCCCGGTTTCCTCGTCAATCGCATCCTCGCCCCCTACCTCTCGGAAGCGGTTCGCCTCGTCCAGGCCGGGTGCCGGATCGAGGACGTCGACCGGGTCATGACGCGATTCGGCATGCCCGTCGGTCCGATCGCGCTCCTGGACGACGTGGGCCTCGACGTCGCCGTGAAAGCGGGCGAGGTGCTGCAGGCGGCCTTTCCGGACCGCATGGCCTCGGCGGGAGACGAGGCGCTCGTCGCGGCCGGACTGCTCGGACGCAAGTCCGGCAAGGGCTTCTACGACTACGAGAATGGAAAGCGGAAGGGACCTTCTCCGGAGGCGTACGCGACGCTGGGCGTCAAGCCCTCCGGCGAGCCGCCTCTGTCCGACGATGAGATCGAGACTCGCCTCCTGATGCCGATGATCAACGAGGCGGCGTACTGCCTGGAGGAGGGCGTCGTGGCGGGGCCGGAGAAGCTCGACCTCGCCATGATCTTCGGCACCGGCTTCCCGCCCTTTCGCGGCGGCATCCTCCGGTATGCCGACACGCTCGGCGCGCCCGAAATCGTGGAGCGCCTCTCGGAGCTCGCCGCCCGGCTGGGGCCCCGCTTCGCTCCGGCGCCGCTCCTGCGCCGCCTCGCCGAGGGCGGCCGGCGGTTCTCCGCGGAGGAGGCGGCGTGAGCGCGCCCGCGATTCCCCGCGAGGGCAGCGCGGCCGCGCTCGTCTCGCCCGTCAAGACGCTGTTCTTCGGCCAGGTTCCCGAGGACGTGGTCTTCCCGTTCCCGCAGATTCCGGCGGAGGAGCGCGAAACCGTGTCCGCCTTCCTCGGCTCCTTCCGCGATTTCGCGAGAAGCCACGTGGATCCGTCGCGCTTCGACCGCGAGCACGCCATCCCCCGGGAGGTGATCCGCGGCCTCGCGGAGCTGGGCGCGTTCGGCATGATCGTCCCCGAGGCCTATGGCGGCTACGGGTTCTCCTCGTCCGCGTACTGCCGCGTCACCGAGGAGATCGGGGGCACGGACGCGTCGATCGGGATCTTGATCGGAGGGCATCAGTCGATCGGCCTGAAGGGCCTGATCCTCTTCGGCACGGAGGAACAGAAGCAGAAGTGGCTGCCGCGGCTCGCGTCGGGAGAGATGATCGCGGCCTTCGCGCTCACGGAGCCCGAAGCCGGGTCCGACGCCGCATCGATCCGCTCGACCGCCGAGTACGACGAGGCCACGGACACGTTCGTCCTGAACGGGACCAAGCACTGGATCTCGAACGGCGGGCTGGCAGAGTTCTTCACGGTCTTCGCGAAGGACGTCAAGCTCGACGCGAAAGACGAGCATCGGCGCATCACCGCCTTCGTGGTGACCAAGGATCTCGGCGGCGTCATACCCGGGCCCGAGGAGAAGAAGCTCGGCCTGAAGGGCTCGTCGACCGTTTCGATCGAGCTCAAGGACGTGCGGGTGCCCGCCGGAAACGTCCTCGGGGCTCGCGGGCAGGGATTCAAGATCGCCGTCGAGATCCTGAACACCGGCCGGACGTCGCTCGGAGCCGGATGCGTCGGCGGGTCGAAGAAGATGATCGCTTTCGCGGCGGCGCAGGCCACGCAGCCGCGCCAGTTCGGGACCCGCATTGCGGATTTCGAAATGATCCGCGCGAAGTTCGCCCGGATGGTCGTGAACACCTACGCGCTCGAATCGATGGTCTACCTGACGGCCGGGCTGATCGACCGCGGGCTCGCCGACTACTCCCTCGAAGGCGCCTGCTGCAAGGTGTTCGGAACGGAGAGCGTCTGGCAGTCGATCAACGACGCTCTGCAGATCGCGGGCGGGAACGGATTCATGGAGGAGTACCCGTACGAGCGCGCACTCCGCGACTCGCGCGTCAACATGATCTTCGAGGGCACCAACGAGATCCTGCGCGTCCTGATCGCGCTCTCGGGCATGAAGGACGTCGGCGACGGCCTCCAGGAGGTCGGGAGGGCCCTGAAGGCTCCGCTCTCCTCGCTCGGCATTCTCTCGGACTATGCCGCCCGGCGCGTCCGGCGGACGCTCCCGGCGGCGCGGCTGAGCTCGATCCACCCCGAGCTCGCGACGGAGGGAGAGCTCGTCGCGAATTACGCCCGCGTCACGGGCGGCGCCGTCGAGACCCTCCTGAGGAAATACGGCAAGGGCGTGATCGCGAAGGAGTACCACCACGACCGGCTCGCGAACATCGTGATCGATCTCTACGCGTCCGTCGCGGTGCTCTCCCGGGCGACATTCGCGCTCGAGACGCTCGGAACCGAAAAGGGCGACGAGGAGACGCGCCTCGCCAAACTCTTCGTCCAGACGGCCCGACGGCGGATCGTGGGACACCTGAAGGACATGGACCGCAACGTCGATCCCGACCTCACCGCCGTGTCCGAGACCGCGTACCGGGACCTCCGCTACGCGTTCTCCTTCTGGGAGTAGCGGGGAACCGGTCCGGCGTTCCCCACCCCTTCCCGGGAAACAGGCCCCGCTCGATTCCGGCTACGAGATAGCGGATCGAGGCGCGGACCGCCTCCGCTAGCCCCGATCCGAGCGCGAGATGCGCGGCGATCGCGGAGGAAAGCGAGCACCCCGTGCCGTGGGTCGCCCTCGTCCGAATGCGCGGATGCTCGAACTCGAGCCAGCGGCGGCCGTCGAAGAGTAGATCGGACACGGTCGCGCCTCGCCCGTGCCCGCCCTTGATCAGGACCGCGCGAGCGCCCCGGTCCGCGAGCACTTCGGCGGCGCGCCTCCGATCCGACTCGTCGCGGATCTTCATTCCGGCGAGCGCCTCCGCCTCCGGCAGGTTGGGCGTGACGAGCTCGCAGAGTGGAAAGAGCGCCGTCAGCGCCCCCGTCGCGGATGGGGCGAGCAGGGCCGCTCCGCTCTTGGAGATCATGACGGGATCGAGGACGATTCGCCGTGCCCCGTGACGGCGGAGTCCGCGCGCCACCTCCCGCGCCCGCGCGCCGTCGAACAACATTCCGATCTTCACGGCATCGGGTCGGAAGTCGGAGAACACGGCGTCCATCTGCCGGCGAAGGAACCCGACCGAGAAGGGCTCGATCGCGGTGACTCCCAGCGTGTTCTGGGCCGTCCCCGCCGTCAGGACGGTCGTGCCGTAGACGCCGTGGGCCGCGAAGGTCAGCAGATCCGCCTGGATGCCCGCGCCCCCGCCGGAGTCGGAGGCGGCGATGGTCAGGGCGACCGGCGGACGCGGACGCTTACGCCGACGCGCATCGGGGCTCGCCATAGAATCGGATCCTATGCCGTCCGATCCGCTCTCGATCACGCCGGAGGCCGCGACGAAGCTCCGCTCCGAGGCGGACTTTTCGCGGGCGGTGCTCTCCGTGCGCCACGTGCTCGGCTGCGGG
>JBBQNC010000294.1:0-4585 GCA_038329555.1 Thermoanaerobaculia bacterium | reverse complement strand
CGACCTGCGTTTCGTACGCATTCGTCAGCATTGCCATCTCGTAGCCGCACTCCGGACACGAGTAGACGACCGAGAGCGAGCCGCGCTCGGGTGGACCGAGCGACTGAAGCTTCATCGGGCTGTCGCAGGGGACGCAAAGGAACTTCATCGGGAAGGCTCCGTGCTTGGCCGCCGTAGCTCACGTGACGCGTGAGCGGAGGCTGGCGATTCGAGGCTGTTCAGAAGTTGCTGCGCAACGTCGTCGAGGGCGCGGCCAACGGGTGTTTCGTGGAGTTCCTCGAGAGGGATCCCCGTATCGCAGTGACGTGCAAGCTCGGGATCGAACGGGACGGTCCCGAGGCAGGGGATCTCCAGGCCCGAGGGCTCAGGTGCGCCATCGGCGCACCCCGCGCGAACGGAGCGGGGATCATGGGGTCCCGGCGAGTGAGCGCGTAGGGAGGTCCGGCGGGGCGAAGCACCCCCGTCTGAAAAGAGCGGCTTGACGGCGTTGCAGTCGCGGCAGTAGTAACCGCTCATGTTCTCGACGTAACCGAGGAGGCGATTGGGTCCCTTCGACAGAGCAGCCACCGAGCGCGCGACCACACCCCGCGACACCTCGGAAGGGATCGTCACGAGCAGGAACGAGGTCCGCGCCCCCAGAAAATCGGCGTACTGGACGGTCCGCTCGGCTCCCGGCGGCAGATCGAACATCAGCAGATCGAGCGCTCCCCACTCGAAGGACCCGAGGATCTCGCCGAGGAGCGCGAACTCCTTCGTGGCGCGCCACGTATGCGACTCTCCCTGCGCCGCGCTCTCGAACTCGAGCGCCTCCGACTCCGGGATCATCGAGCCCATCGAAAAGACCCCGATCCCGTTGCTGGTTCGCGGGAGCGCGACCTTGTGGCTGCCGGGAACGAACAGCGCCCCTTCGACACCGGCCATGCGCGCCTGTGACGGGCCGTTGAAGTCCGCGTCCAGAATCGCAACCCGAAGCCCCCGGGCGCGCAGAGCGCCCGCGAGGTGCAGCGTCAAGGTGCTCTTGCCGACTCCCCCTTTGCCGGATCCCACGGCCACGAGATGGCGCACCCCGGCGAGCCCGTCGGTGATGCGGGCGCGCTGCTCGGCAACCTGCTCGAGGACTCTGGATCCTCCGTCGCCGACGATGTCGTGGTAATTCTTCATTTTGCGAGCCCTAGATTACACCTAGTCGGACCGCGCCTGGCGGCGTGGAAGCGGAATGTTCCCATGCCTCGCCCGCGGAGTCGAGAGAGCAGGTGGCTTCAGACGGGCCCCACTATCCTCCATAAAGAGCGCAGCGACATGATCTCCGTCCCGGTCCCTCCGTGCTCTACATTAAAGGAGGTAGTTACGGCGCGACCACGTCGCCGGGTTCGTCGCCGAGTAGGCAAAATAAGCCGTAGACGCCCTACGTCTAGTGCCATAGATTGTCTACGGCTATGAACGTCGATCAGATCGGCAACCCGCCTTCCAGGAAACCGCTTCGCTTGTGGCCCGGCGTTGTCGCGGTGCTGCTGCAGTGGCTGGCCTGGTTCGCCTTCCCTGCCGTCTTTCCCGCGATCGCGATCTACGGGTTGCTGGTCGGGATCTCTGCCGCGATGGTGATCGTCTTGTGGTGGCTGTTCTTCAGTCACACACCGTGGCTGGATCGCGTGGGCGCCCTCGTGATGATGCCGGTTGCGGTGGTCGCGATCAGCCCGATCGTCCACACCTCCATCGCGAGCGTGCTGATCATCTTGCTCTCCATTCCGCTCCTGAGCCTCGCGCTGGTCGCCTGGGCGGCGGTGGCCCGCCGCTTCTCCGGCGGAGTCCGGCTGGCGACCCTGGTCGCCTCGATGTTCCTCGCGTGCGGCGTCCTGACCCTGATTCGCATCAGTGGGGTTACCGGCGGCGCCCGTTTCGACATCCATTGGCGCTGGACGCCGACGGCCGAGCAGCGTCTCCTGGCCCAGGCCCACGAAAAAACGGTGCCGCCGGCATCTCCTCCGGCCCCAGCTCCGGCGCCGAGTCCCGCCGCCGCACCGCCTCCCGAGAAGACGCCGGCTCCGCCAGTGCCGGAAAAGCCGGCCGTCTGGCCGGGCTTTCGCGGACCCAATCGCGACGACGCGGTCCGCGGCGTGCAGATCGAGGCTGACTGGTCGACGGCGCCGCCGGTCGAGCTGTGGCGCCGGAAAGTCGGCCCCGGCTGGTCATCGTTCGCCGTTCGCGGCGCTTTCGTCTTCACGCAGGAGCAGCGCGGTGACGACGAGGACGTGTCCTGCTACAACTTGACCAGCGGCAAGGTGGTGTGGAGACATCGTGACGCGGCGCGGTTCTGGGAGGCGGCCGCCGGTGCCGGTCCGCGCGGAACTCCGACCGTCGTTGACGGACGCGTCTACACGTTTGGCGCGACGGGAATTGTGAACGCGCTCGACGCCAATACCGGCGCGGTCGCGTGGTCGCGGAACGCGCAGTCCGACACCGGCGCGAAGAGGCCGGACTGGGGCTTCTCGAGCTCCCCCCTGGTCGTCAACGATGTCGTCATCGTCGCCGCCTCCGGACGGCTGGTCGCCTACGATGTCGCGACGGGCACTCCGCGCTGGTTCGCCCAGACCGGCGGTGGGAGCTACAGCTCACCGCACCTGATGACGATCGGCGGCGTCGCCCAGGTCGTGATGCTGAGCGGCGCCGGCGTGACCAGCGTGACGCCGGCCAATGGCACACCGCTCTGGAAGCACGCGTGGGCAGGCATGTCCATCCTGCAGCCCGCCCAGACCTCCGATGGCGACGTCCTGATCGCCTCGGGCGATTTGATCGGCGGCCGGGGCACGCGACGCCTCGCGGTCGCTCGCGGATCCGGCGGATGGACGGTCCAGGAGCGCTGGACGTCGACGGCGTTGAAACCATTCTTCAACGACTTCGTCGTCCACAAGGGTCACGCCTACGGCTTCGACGGCAGCATCCTCACGTGCATCGATCTCCAGGACGGCGCGCGCAAATGGAAGGGCGGACGCTACGGCCACGGCCAGCTCCTTCTGCTGGCCGATCAGGACCTGATGCTGGTGCTGTCGGAGGAAGGGGAGCTGGCCCTGGTCAAAGCCACGCCAGACCAGTTCACCGAGGTCGCGCGCTTTCCGGCGGCCCTCGAGGGGAAGACCTGGAACCACCCGGTGATGGCCGGCGTCGTCCTGCTGGTTCGCAACGGCGAGGAGATGGCCGCGTTCCGCCTGGCCCGCGCGGGTCGCTGACACAATTCAGAATCGGCACTCACGCCGCCAACCAAAGGGAGGACGCGTTATGCGGAGCTCCTCGGTGCTTCGACCAGGTCGATCATGGTACGTCCCGAAGAACTGACGAAGAACGAGCCGCTCGTGTGGTCTGCCGGAAACGGGACCGAGGTGTGGGACCTCTTTTGCGCCTGCGCGGCCGGGGACCTGGAAGCTGTGGAAAGGCTGGTGGGCGATAATCCGTCGCTGGTCAGAGCGCACTACGAGTACAGCACTCCCTTGTATTTCGCGGTCCGCGAGAACCGCATAGCCGTCGCGCGGCTGCTGCTCGATCGCGGCGCGAACCCTTTCTATAACGGCGAGGATCTGATCGAGATGGCCAGGATCCGCCGTCTAGCCGACATGGAGGCGCTGATCGAGAGCCACCGCCGGAAGTCCTCGCTGGTGAATCGGGCCAGCGAAGATGAATCAGGCAGAGCGCTCGCTGACGCGGCCGCCCGCGGACAGCTGGAAGCCGTGCGATTGCTGCTGGAGCGAGGCGCGGATCCGAATGCGCCGGAAGAAGGCAACGCGCCGCACGGCCGCGCGCTCTATGCCGCGGTCTACAACCGGCACGTCGACGTCGCCAGGCTTCTCCTCGAGCATGGGGCGAACCCGAATCAGGAAGTCGAGAGCTCGGCCGACGCGCCAAGCATCGCGATCATGAACTCCGACATCAAGATGATCGCGCTGCTGGCGTCGTACGGAGCCGTCTGGCGGATTCCCGTGCAGCTGGCGAGCGCATAGCATGGGTTGGGCATCGCGGCTGTCGTATCAGCAGGTCGCCGCGACCGGTATTGCACGGTCGCTGGTGGTGCTCGTTTCCTACGGCGACTTCGACACCGCGAGAGCGGTCCTGGCGGCGGACCCGTCGCTCGCCGAGGATCCCGAGGCCCTCGCGGCCGCCGCCCGCAGCGGGTACGAGCCCATCCTTCGCCTCCTGCTGAAGCATCGTCCGTGCGTCGTGGAACGCGTCACAGTCGCGGGCAAAACCCGGGAGCTGACCGTGTTGCTCTTTCAGACCGGCATGAATCCCAACCTGGCCGGCTGGCTGGGCGTCACGCCGCTCCATCGCTTTGCCCGGCAGGATGACACCGAAAGCGCGGCAGTGTTTCTGGACCACGGTGCCAACCTGCATGCGCGCGACGAGGAGTTCTGCACCACGCCTTTGGGATACGCGGCCGCCGCCGGGAAGCGCCGCATGGTCGACTTCCTGCTGGAGCGCGGCGCGAAGGTCAGGCTGCCGGACGACTTCGCCTGGGCTACGCCGATCGCGCTGGCCACCTATCGGGGCCACAACGCGATCGTGCGGTTGCTGAAGGCACACGACGGCCCGTAGCCTA
>JBBQNC010000293.1:0-4591 GCA_038329555.1 Thermoanaerobaculia bacterium | reverse complement strand
AGAAGAACGCCGAGGCGAAGGCAGACTTCAAGAAGTATCTCGAGCTCAGCCCGCAAGGTCCGGAAGCCAAGGAAGTTCGGGAGATCCTCCAGGCACTGAAGTGACCGCCCTCGACTTCCGCGCGGCGTAGTCGGTGCAGGGAGGCAAGACTTCGGCGGGTTCGCCGTCGGCGCGATCCCCTTTCGCGCTCGCCGGTCTGTTCGTCGCAATTCTCTTCGCATCCTCCTGCCGGGGGAGGGGAGCCGACGCCGGGGCCATGTCGCCCGCGAAAACCGCGGGGCCCCCGCGCGTCGTTGTCCTGATCACGATCGACACTCTCCGGGCGGACTCCGTCGGATTTCTCGGGAACACGCGGGGCACCACCCCGAACCTGGACCGGCTGGCGCGAGAGGGACTCGTCTTCGAGCGCGCCCACGCGTCGAACGTCGTGACTTTGCCGTCTCATACGAACATCCTGACGGGCCTCTACCCCTATCGGCACGGGGTCCGGGACAACTCCGGCTTCCGCCTGGAGCCGCGCTTCCCCACGGCCGCGACGCTCCTGCACGACGCCGGGTGGGCCACGGGAGCCTTCGTCGCGGCCTTCCCTCTGGACGCGCGCTACGGGCTCGATCGTGGGTTCGAGGTGTACGATCAGCGTTATCCGCCGACCACGTCCGCCTACGATTTCGAGGTGCAGGAGCGTCCGGCGCACGAGGTCGTTTCCGCGGCGCTCGAATGGTTCGAGAAGGAGAAGGCGCGAGCCCGCTTCCTCTGGGTCCACGTCTACGAGCCGCACGCCCCCTACCTTCCTCCGGCGCCCTTTGCGGACCGGTATCGCGACGATCTCTACCTGGGCGAGGTCGCCGCCGCCGATGCCGCGCTCGGACCTCTGCTCGAACGGCTGCGCTCCGAGGATGCGCTCGTCGTCGTGACCGGAGATCACGGGGAGGCCTTTGGCAGCCACGGGGAGCTCACGCACGGCCTCTTCGCTTACGAGGCGACGCTCCACGTCCCCCTGCTGGTCTGGTCCCCGACCCGGGTCGCGCCGGGCCGCCGCGCCGACCCCGTACGCCATATCGACGTGCTCCCTACGGTGCTCGAGTCGGTCCGGGTCGCCGCCCCCGGGGGCCTCCCAGGCCGCTCTCTGCTTTCCGTCCCCGCGAACGCTCCCGAGACCTATTTCGAGGCGTTGTCCGCGTGGAAGAACCGAGGGTGGGCCCCCCTCACGGGTATCTGCGACGACCGATACAAGTTCGTCGATCTCCCGAACCCCGAGCTCTACGACCTCAAGACCGACCCCGAGGAGAAAGCGAATCTCTTCGCGAGCCAGCCTGCGATCGCTCGACGGCTCAAGGCGAAACTCGCCGCGGCATCGGCCGCCGAGCCGTCGGCCGGAACGGCGCCCGACACCGAGGAGGCGCGCCGCCTGATGTCTCTCGGCTATCTCTCCGGCAGCGCCGCCCGCAAGACGCGATACACCGCTGCCGACGATCCTAAGACGCTTGTCGCCGTCGACGCCGAGATCCATCGTGTGATCGACCTGTTCCAGCACGGCGACGTGTCCGGCGCGACGAGTCTCGCCCGGCAGGTCGTCCGCGACCGTCCCGACATGCCGACCGGCTACGAGTTTCTCGCGTTTCTCCTGCAGGCCGCCGGGAAGGATCGCGAGGCCGCCCGGGTCCTCGCCGACGCGGCGAAGAAAGGACTCGCCTCCGAGGACATGAACGTGCGGCTCGCTCTGATTCTGTCGGAAGCGGGTCGACCCGCCGACGCGCTTCGGGTTTTGAAGCCGCTCGCGCAAAGCACGGATCCGGACACGCAGAACGCGATCGGCATCGCCCTCTCGGACTCCGGTCGCGCGGACGAGGCCCTGCGCGTCTTCGAAAAAATCCTCGAGGCAGACCCTCGCAACGCCGTCGCGCTCCAGAACGCCGGCATCACGCTCTTGAAGAAGGGTGACGCTGCCGGAGCGCTCGAACGATTCAGCCGCGCCTTTGCGATCAACGACAAGCTTCCGCGCGCATGGAACGCACGCGGCGTCGCGGAGGCCCAACTCGGCCGTGCGCCGGAGGCGATCGCCTCCTGGAGACGGGCGACCGATCTCGATCCGCGGCAATACGACGCGCTCTTCAACATGGCGATCGTCGCGGGCAAGAGCGGCGATCGCGCCGCCGCCCGAGACGGTTTGAACCGATTCATCCAAACGGCGCCCCCGGCCGTCTATACGCGTGACATCGCCGCTGCCCGGCGGATGCTGGCGGAGCTCGGCGGCAGCTGAGTCAGCTCTCGGCCCAAAGCCCTTGGAGGCCTCCTCGACCGCGCGCACGATTCGGCCCGTTTCGCCGGACGCTTCTGCAGTCCTGGCTGCGCGCGCGGGCGGCGCCGCTCGTTTGATCCGCGGCGCGCGACTCTCGCGTTCGGAGCGGCCCGCGGATAAGCTTCCCTCGCGCGCAAGGCCTGCTCGAAAGGCTCGCGCGGGAGGTCCCTCGATCCGCCCCTCGATCCAGAACAATGGGGTTTCGCTTCTCCTGGCGGGAATCGGGGTCCTGTTGGCAGGCTGCCGCGCGCCTTCCGCGAGACGGCCCCCGGTCGTGATCGTCTCCGTCGACACGCTGCGCGCGGACCATCTCCCGGCGTACGGGTTCCGCGGGGTCGAGACGCCGCATCTGGACACCCTTCGCCGCGACGCGATGCTCGTGGCCGACGCGTACTGCCAGGTGCCGCTCACGCTGCCGTCCCACGCGAGCCTCCTCACCGGACGCCTGCCCGCGGAGACCGGAGTCCGCGACAACGCGGGATTCGCTCTGGGCGAAAAAGTTCCGACCCTGGCGAGCGTTCTCCGCGCCGGCGGCTACGAGACGGGCGCCGCCGTGTCGTCCACCATCCTCACCGGCGATACCGGCATCTCGCGCGGATTCGACTTCTACGACGATTCCGCGGGCGCGGGAAAGGAGGAGCGCGACGGAGCGCAGACGTCGGAGAAGCTTCTCGCGTGGATCGCGCCGCGCCGCGACCGGCCCTTTTTCGCCTTCCTCCACATCAACGAGCCCCACGCTCCGTACGCGCCCCCCGAGCCGTGGAAGACCCGGTACGCGGCGGCGCCCTACGACGGCGAAATCGCGCGATCGGACGAGATCGTGGGGCACTTCCTCGATCGCCTTCGGGGGTGGGGGATCTACGACCGGGCCCTCGTCGTCTTCCTCTCGGATCACGGCGAGGGCCTCGGAGACCATGGCGAGTCGGAGCACGGGATCTTCCTCTATCGCGAAGCGATCCGCGTTCCGCTGATCGTGAAGTTCCCGCGCGGCCGGGAGCGCGGATCGACGGCAGCCGGACCCGCCGCGCTGGTCGACGTGTTTCCCACAGTCCTCCGCATCTCGGGAATGGACGTTCCCGCCGGCCTGCCGGGCCGCTTTCTGGCGGCCGGAGCGGCCGCTGGGGGCGACCGCCGGATCTTCAGCGAAACCCTGTATCCGCGGTTGCGGCTCGGCTGGAGCGATCTGGCCTCACTCGTCGACGCCCGGTATCACTACATCGAAGCGCCTCGGCCCGAGCTCTACGATCTGGCTGCGGATCCTGCGGAGAAGAACGACCTCGCCGCGCAGAAGTCGCCGGCGTTTCGCTCGATGCGGATCGCGCTCGCGGCGATTCCCCGCGCACTCGCCGCTCCGGCGGCGGAAACGGACCCCGAAAGGGCGCGGAAGCTGGCGTCGCTCGGGTACCTGTCGGCCACGTCGCCCGAATGGCGCAAGACGGATCTCCCCGACCCCAAAGACCGGATCTCCAGACTGGAGACCCCCGGCTTCGCGCGGCTCCTGCGGGAGAGGCGCGACCCGGAGCTCATCGCGGCCGCCCGGCGGTATCTGGCCTCGAACCCCGGCGTGCTCGAAGTGTGGCGGCTCCTGGCCGACGCGCTCGAGCGGACCGGTCACCGTGCCGAGGCCATCTCCGCCCTGGAGGAGGGTCTCAAGGGCAGCCCCACGGCCCTGCCGTCGCGCCGCGCGGAAGTCCTCGAGCGGCTCACCTCGCTCCTGATCCTCGCGGCCCGAACCGAGGAGGCTCTTCGTATCGCCGATCCTTCGGCCTTCACCGATCCTCAGGTCTTGAATGCCGTCGGCGTCCTGCAGGCGGAAAAGGGCGACTTCGCAAGTGCCCGCGCCACTCTCGAGCGCGCTCTGGGGCTCGTGCCGGAAGACCCGCAGACGAACCGAAACCTGGGGACCGTCCTCCTGCGGGCCGGAGACCCGGGCGCGCGCCAGAGGCTCGAGAAGGCGATCGCCCTCGATCCGGCCTCAGGCGCCGCCTGGAATTCGCTCGGCGTCGCGCAGGCGCGCATGGGAGACGAAGGCTCCGCGCTCGAGAGCTGGCGCCGCGCGTTCGACTCGGACGCCCGGCAGTACGACGCCCTGTACAACCTCGCGATCGGGAGCTACCGGGCGGGCCGTGCCGAAGCGGGACGGGCGGCCCTCGAGCGCTTCGTGGCGTCGGCGCCGGTCGAACGATACGCCGAGAAGATCGCGCAGGCGCGCCGTCTCCTGCAGGAAAGCCGGCGCGGGAAGTCATGATGCGCCATCGTCGACCGTTCCGGGTTCTCGCGGCGGCGTATCTT
>JBBQNC010000292.1:0-4632 GCA_038329555.1 Thermoanaerobaculia bacterium | reverse complement strand
CGGTACTGGGGGTCCGATCCGGGGCGGCGCCGCAGGAGCTTGGCGTGCAGACGCGACACCTCGACGTTCAAGAACGCCTCCGGGCTCGAAACGCGGAAACCCGAGACGGGCATGCCCACCCCGATGAACTCCGGGACCTCGCGCCCGATCAGGAGCTCGTCGAAGTCGAGCTTGACCAGTCCCGCGTTGTAGGCCCCGAGACCGAGAAGGTAGTGGCCGGGCGGAAGGCGAAGCAGGGTCTTCTCGAGGCGGCCCGAGAGGCCCGCCATCCCGTTATCCACGAATGACATGACGTCCCGCTGTCGGGACTCGAGCGCCTCGCGGCAGATGGCCGAATAGAGGTCGTCTCTCACGAAGTGACTCCGGGGGAGGTAGGCCGCCCCGCCACGAAGGCCCGGGGGCACGCGGGGACGGGAACCGCGACCGAAGCCGCTTTGCTCACGCTTCCATTTTCGCACAGGTGTGCCCGGAAAGATGTCCGCGGAGGCGGATCGCCCCGCGCCCGGCAGTCCGGTTAGTGGACGGTCTCTTCGCTCCTGGACGGCGGAGATCCCTCCTCCGCATCTGCCGCCGGCGGGTCCGACTCGGGCACGGCCTCGATCTCGATCGTCCATCGCTCGTAGACGTCCGAGGGAAGCTCGACCACGAAACGCGACGGCTCGAGGATGACGTCGACCCCGTAGCGATCGCGCGCGAGCATCGGGTACACGAGGTTCACCTCGTTCTTCGCGCGCGTCACCGCCACGTAGAAGAGCCGGCGCTCCTCTTCGAGCCCCTCGTCCGTCATCGCGGACCGGTAGCTCGGAAAGCGCCCCTCGGAGAGACCCATCACGAGGACGCGGCTCCATTCGAGTCCCTTCGCCTGGTGGACGGAGGAGAGAACGACCCGGTCGTCCTCCTCGTCGCCGGCGACGACGTCTTCGCCGGAGAGCTCGTGAAAGAGCGTGACCTCCTCGAGAAACGCGGGGAGGGAATCGTAGGACTGGGCGAACTGCGCGAACTGCTCGAGGTCGTCGAGCCTCGCGTCGCCGTTGGGGAATTTCGCCCGAGCGAAGTCCCGGTAGACGTCCTCGACCACCGCCCGGATCGCTTCGGCCGGAGAGGAGCGGATCGCGGGCGACTCGAGCCGGCCGAGAAGGGCGCGGAAGGGCCTCAGGGCGGCGGCGGCGCCTCGGGGAAGCTCGATCCCTCCGGTGTCCTCCCTCTCGCAAAAGGAGGCCAGGGGGTCGGGCCGCCCGCCGATCGCCTGCCACACCGCCGACGCCGCCCGCTCGCCCACGCGGGGAAAGAGCTTCAGCGCGCGCTTCCAGGACAGCTCGTCCTTGGGATTCACGACGATGCGCAGAAACGCGAGAACGTCCTTCACGTGGCGCTGCTCGAAGAAGCGCATCCCGGAGCGGATCTCGTACGGGATTCCGCGCCGGGTGAGCTCGATCTGGAGCTCGAGCGCCTGATAGTGCGCGCGGTAGAGCACGGCCACGTCGGAGAGCTTCTCGCCCTCGTCGTGCCACTCGAGGATTCGCTGCGCCACGAACCGCGCCTGATCGGGGATGTCCGGGAGGGCGACGACGGCGGGGAGCGACCCGCCCTGGCGCGACGCCATCAGCTCCTTCGCGAACTGACGCACGTTATGGGCGATCGACGCGTTCGCGAGCGCCAGGATCTCCGGCGTCGAGCGGTAGTTTTGCGTCAGGCGGAAAGTCTTCGCGTCCGGGTACCGCTCGGGAAAGCCGAGGATGTTCTCGAAGGACGCCCCGCGGAAGGAGTAGATCACCTGGGCATCGTCGCCGACGACCGTCACATTCCTGCGGATCCGCGCCATGCCGTCGACGAGGTCCCCCTGAAGCCGGTTCGTGTCCTGGTACTCGTCGACGAGCACGTGATCGTACGAGGCGGCCATCTGGGCCGCGGTCTCGGGACTCTCGTCGAGCAGCCGCTTCCAGTGGAGGAGCAGGTCGTCGTAGTCGCAGGCATTCGCGAGACGCTTGCGCTCCCGGTATCGCTGGAAGACGCCGGCGATCGCCGCCTCCAGCGGCACGAAGTGCGGGGTCCGCGTGGCGAGCACCTCGGCGAACGGACGGCCCGTGTTGATCGTCTGGGAGTAGAGATCGAGGAGGACCTCGCCCTTCGGAAATCTCCGCTCGACGACGGGGATCCCGCGGTCCGACGTCGACGCCTCGAGGAGCTCCCGGGCATCCTCGGGATCCAGGATCGAGAAGTTCGCTCCGAGACCGATCCGCACGCCGAATCGGCGGAGGAGGCGGTTTCCGACCGAGTGGAACGTCCCCCCGAGGAGGCGGCGCGTGTCGACCGTCAGGAGCGTCTCGACACGCCGGAGCATCTCGCGGGCGGCCTTGTTCGTGAACGTCAGGAGGAGGATGCGGGACGGGTCCGTGCCGGACTCGATCAGGCGCGAGACCCGGTAGACGAGCGTCCGGGTCTTCCCGGACCCGGCCCCGGCGATGACGAGGATCGGCCCTCCCCCCGCGAGGACCACCTCGCGCTGCTCCTCGTTCAATTCCCGGTCGTAGTCGACGCGGTACTGCCGCATCGGAACCGGCTTCTTCAGGACGTACTTCCGCTCCACGGGGACAGTGTATTTCCTCGGCCGGACAGTTGAGGACCGATCCGCGACAACTACGAGCTTGAGAATCTGACGCGCGCCTTCGCGCGCGTCTATCCGGCCATCGGCGGCTCGCCGACAAATGGCCGGATAGAGAAAATTGCGCCCGAAGGCGCCTTTTCTCAGATCGCCGTTCTCTCTCGAACCGGGGACCGAGACTGCCGCCATCCGCCGGGGGTAATCTTCCGGCCTCGCCGGGCGTCTCTTGGAAGTAACCAGGGAGATCCATTCATGAGCATCCGACAAATTCGCAAGTCCATCCTGGCGGCCACCGCGGTGGGGGCTCTCGCGCTCGCCGGCCTCTTTGCCGGCCGGCTCTCCGCCGACGCCTTCCCGCACGGGGGCGGCGGCGGCGATTTCGCGCCGCGCATGTTCGGCCGGATCGCGCGGGCGCTCGACCTGACCGACGACCAGAAGACCAAGGTCCGAACCATCCTCAAGGCGCACGCGTCCGAGATCACGGCGCAGGTGACGGCCGGGAAGGCGGCCCGGCAGGCGCTGCGGGAGGCGGTCCTGGCCGAGGGGGTCGACGAGACGGCGATCCGGGCCCGCGCCGCCGACGCGGCGAAGATCCAGGCCGACGGGGCCGTCCTGTTCGCGAAGATCCGCGCGGAGATCGAGCCGACCCTGACCCCCGAGCAGAGGGACAAGGTGCGGACGTTCCACGCCCGGAGGCAGGGCCGCGGCGATCACGCGGCCGAGTCTCTCCAGAAGTTTCTGAACAGCCCCTCGTGATCGTCCGCAGGCCGGCCGCCTCGTCCGTTCCGCCTTCGATCGCCGGAGCGGACGAGGCGGACCTCGTGGATCGGGCCCGCTCCGGCGACGAGGAGGCGTTCGCGGCGCTCGTCCGGATCGGGGCGCCCGCCGCCCTGGGGGCGGCGCGCCGGATCACCCGCGATGCGGCTCTCGCGGAGGACGCCGCGCAGGAGGCCTTCCTCCGCGCGTACCGCGCGCTCCCCGACTACCGGCACGAGTCCTCCTTCGCGGCGTGGGTCCGCCGGATCGCGATCCGGACCGCGATCGATCTCGTCCGCCGTCGGCGCCCCGAGTCTCCCCTTCCGGAAGGCACGGCCGCGGGCGGCTCCGAGGAGAAGCGTCACGAGGACACCGACCTCCTGCGGGACGCGCTCGCCGCGCTCTCGCCGCTCGATCAGGAGATCCTGCTCGCCCGCGAGGTCGAAGGCGCTCCCGACCGGGAGGTCGCCCGGCGATTCGACATGACGGTGACGGGAGTCCGGGTGAGGAGGCACCGCGCACGCACGAAGCTGCGGGCGCGATTCGAGGAGAAGGGACGATGAAGATTTCCGACGTCGACTGCGCGGTCGTCCAGACCGCCCTCCGGGAGGGCCGCACCGGGCCCGCCGAGGAGAGCCATCTCTTCCGGTGCCGCACGTGCCGCGCCGAGGCCCGTCTCCTGGCCGCCTGGAAGAGCGTCCCGGCGCCAGAGCTCTCGGAGCCCCCGCCCTCCGCCGGCGAGGAGTTCGTCGCGGGAGTTCTCGAGCGAATCCACCGCGATCGCCGGCGGGAGATGCGCCAGAGGATCGGGCTCGCCGCGGCCGCCGCGCTTCTCTTCTCCTTCGCCGCCGGGTTGAGTGAGAACACGGCCGCGACCGTCGCCGCCGGGAGCGAGGAGGCCTACGCCCAGATGCTCGCGCCCTCTCTCGACTCGCTTCTCCCGGACTAGCTCCCGTCCGACGGCGCGCGGAGGATCGCCCGGACGTCGATCTTTCCCGCTTTCCCGTAGACTTGCGGCGTGCCTCTTCGCTTGACGACCGCCGGCGAGTCGCACGGCCCGCGTCTCACCGCGATCCTGGAGGGCATCCCCGCCGGACTGTCGATCGACCCGGCCTTCGTGGCGCGGGAGCTCGCGCGGCGGCAGCACGGCTACGGCCGGGGCGGCCGCATGAAGATCGAAAAGGACGAAGCGTCCTTCGAAGGCGGAGTCCGGGGAGCGGTGACCCTCGGCTCGCCGATCGCGATCGGAATCGTCAACCGGGACTTCCCGAGCT
>JBBQNC010000291.1:0-4658 GCA_038329555.1 Thermoanaerobaculia bacterium | reverse complement strand
AGTCGTCGGCTCAGAAGCCGAAGTGAGGGTTCCGGCTCGCCCGTCTGACCTCGGCTTCCGTTCGCATGGAAGCGCCAGCTGTCCCCCGGCCGCGTTCGACGACGGGGACGACGGCGTCGAGGGAAGAACCGCCATGTCCCGCCATGTCTCCCATCTCCCGGCGCCAGCCATCGAGCCTCCCTCGAGCGCCACGGCGTCGAACCCCATCTGCTTCAGTTGCTGCGCCGCCCGGGGGCTGGTCGCCTCGTCCGGTCCGGTGCAGTAGGCGACGATCGCCCGGTCCCTCTTCTGTTTCGCGCCCCAGTCGGCGACCTGGTCCGGAAGGACCCGGACGGACCCGGGAATCCCGCCGGGATCCTTTTCGTAGCCGGAGCGCGAGCGGACGTCCAGGACGAGCGGCGGATTCGATCCGGCCAGCTCCCTGGGGCCATCCGGGTCACATCGGACGGCTCTGCGGGCTGCCCAGGAGGAAGCCGAGGCCGAGGAAGATCATGGGGAAGGAGACGGGCGCGCGCGATACGAATCCCTCGGTCAGGCCCGCCAGGATGAGGACGAACGCCACGAGGGCGAGGATCGTCATGAGTCCGGGCATCGCGGGATTCTAGCTTTCGGCCGCGGCATTCGCTTCGCGAACGGCGGCCGAGAGAGCGCTTCGCTTAGAACGAGACGGGAGCAGGCTCCAAGCCCTCATTTCCAGGCGGGCGCGTCCCCTCCGGCGGCGTTCCGGCGCCACGGCGCCCAGGCGAGGCCCACGAGACGAACGGAAACGTCGGATTTTCTCGGCTGCACCGCGACCGCTTCGAGCTTCTCCGTCAGAGGGTCGGCCGCGGCCGCCGCTTCGTCGAGCTCGTTCTTGAGCTCCGCCTCGAGGTCCGAGATCTGCTGGTGAATCGCCGCCACGTTCTCTTTCGCCCGACCCACGTCGCCCGCCTGCTTCATGGTGCGCCCGGCTCCTCGGGCGGCGGTCGTCGCGCGCCCGATGCTCGTGGCGCTGATCGTCTTCCGGCCGAGAAGGGCGCCCAGGACCGTCGCGCCGAGGGAGATGGCGGTCTGAATCCCCTGATGGGTGGCCTCCTCTTTTTCGCGGGCGACAGCCTGCTCGGCGCGGCGCTCTCGATCGGTCAGGGCCTCGATGCGGGCGGCGTACTTTCTGCGAAGCAGGTCCGCCGCCGCGTCGCGGGCCTCGCGCGTCTTCTGCTGGAGCCTCGCGCGGAAGTCCCGCTCCATTTCCCCTGGGGCGGAGACCTCGCCGGAGGACGGACTCTTGAGGAGGTCGAGCCGCTGCGTGCGGAAGAGCCACGCCGCGAAGTCCTTCGACCAGGTCTGCCAGCTCTTCGGATCCGTGGCTGGCGGCGGAGGGTCCTCGAACCCCGCCCCCGGGGCGGGCTCACGCTCGAGATCGGCCGCGGAAAACGGCGCGCGCTCCGCTTCGGCCCACCGGACGGGGTCGGCGGCGTCGCTGAGCGGTGCCAGCACGACCAGGTCGTCGTCCGACTCCGCGCGAGTCTTCGCGTCGACGTAGTGCACCTGAGCGGAGCCGAGGAGCATCGGGCGGTAGACGACGTCCGAACCGCCGGCGGCGCCGCGGAGAGGAACGAAGTACTGCTTGATCGCGGGCGGCATCAGCGGCCGGCCGACTCCGGACGGAGCGACCCGCCGAACGCCGTCCTGCAGGACCTCCTTCTCCGCTCCCTTCCGGGAGCGCGGCGTCTCGCCCTTGCGCGGATCCATGAGGGTCTTGATCTGCGCGCGGGTCAGCGGGCCGCGCAGGTACGACATGGCCCATCGCGACTGGAACACGACGGGCCGGTCCTCGTGGACGTCGTTCATCAGGAAGACGCGCGAGGCGAGCCCGGCCAGGGTGCTCTCCATCCCCGCTCGATCGAACTTCGGACCGGCTCCCGACGCCACGCCTTCGAGACCTTCCAGGACCCGCGCCTTATCCCGCTCGGTCTGAAGGCGTCCGAGGAGCCACGTGCCCGCGTTCGACAGACCCTTGTAGTCGAGATCCACGGGATTCTGGGTCGCGAGGACGACGCCCAGCCCGAAGGCGCGCCCCTGCTTCAGCAGCGTCAGAAGGGGAGCCTTCGCCGGCGGCGTCGCGACGGGTGGAAAGTATCCGGTGATCTCGTCCATGTAGACGATCGCCCGCAGGCTCGTCGTGCCGGATTGCGCGCGCATCCAGCCCACCGTCTCGTTCAGGAGCATCGTCACGAAAAACATCCGCTCCGCGTCGGACAGGTGGGCGATCGAGAAGATCGAAACGCGCGGCTTGCCCTCCGCGGTCCGGAGCATGGCCGCGACGTCGAGCGGATCGCCTTCCAGCCACGCTGCGAAGCCGGGGGCCGCGAGCAGGTTGTTCAGCCTCATCGCGAGCGCGAACCGATCCTTCGCCGGGAAGAACGACTCGAGATCGAGGACCCCGACGCGCGAGACCCCGGGTTTCTCGATCCGCGCGATGAGCGCCGCGAGATCGAGGTCCTCGCCCGCGGACCACGCCCGCTCGAGGATCGTCGAGACGAGGATGTGCTCCCGGCTCTGGATCGGATCCGCATCGACTCCGGTCAGGGCGAGGAGCCCCGTGGCCGTGGTCGTCACGCGTTCGCCGAGCAGCTCCGCGTCGCCGCGCGTCGCTTCGTTCGGGGCGGAGAAGGATCGCAGGATCGACACCGGCAGCCCGGCCGTCGATCCCGGCGTGTAGATGGAAAAGTCGGCCGCCGCCCGGAGTTTCGCGATGCGGCTCCCGTCCTGGCCCCACTCCGCGAGTCCCTTCTTCCAGAGGTCCGCCTGTTGACTCGCGTACTCGTCCGGCGACACCCCCTTGCGCGCCGCGTCCTCCTCGTTGATCCACGGGCGAAAGTCCTCGGGGCGAAGCTCGGGAAACGTCAGGAGCAGGTTTCCGAGGTCGCCCTTGGGATCGATCAGGATCGCCGGGATTCCGTCCAGGGCCGCCTCTTCGATCAGGGAGATGCACAGGCCGGTCTTTCCGCTGCCCGTCATGCCCACGCACACGGCGTGGGTGACCAGATCGCGCGAGTCGTAGAGGACGAGGTCCGTGAGCTTCTTCTTCCCCGGATCCCACGTGCGACCTAGGTAGAAGGCGCCGAGCTTTTCGAAGTCTTCCATGGGGGGCATCTTAGCGGGGGAGCCGCTCACGCGGCGGGGGCATCCGGACGCCGCACGACGCGCATGATCGGTCCGCCCTCGGGCCGCAGCGTGATCGAGGGGAATGGAACGGGGTCGGGGCCCGCCATCTCGAGCCGGAAGCGCCGCAGGAGCGTCACGAGGACCAGGATCCCCTCCATCATCGCGAAGCGCTCGCCGACACAGATTCTCGGCCCGCCGCCGAACGGCATGTACACGTACTTCGGCAGACACGCGGCGCTTCCGTCGAGCCAGCGCTCCGGGCGGAAGGCCGCCGGGTCGTCGAACCAGCGCGAATCCCGGTGGAGAACCCACGGGCTCAGATAGACCGTCGCGCGTGCGGGGACCGAATAGCCTCCGACGACGCAGTCGGCGACTGCCTCCCGACCGATGACGTACGCGGGCGGATAGAGTCGAAGGGACTCCTTCACGACCGCCTCAGCGAATCGGAGGCGCGGGAGGTCCGCGGCGGTCGGAAGCCGCGAACCGGCGACCTCGCCGATCTCTGCAGCGAGGCGCTCTTCCGCGGCCGGGTTCTGCGCGAGAAGGAACAGGGTCCACGACAGCGAGATGGCGGTCGTCTCGTGGCCGGCAAGGAAGATCGTGATGAGCTCGTCGCGGAGCTGCTTCCGGGACATCGGATGTCCGTCGTCGTCGCGGGCGGCGAGAAGCATCGAGAGGAGATCTCCGCGATCGCCCGGCCGCACCTGATGCTGCGCGAGCACGCGCGCGACGAGGCGGTCGAGGAGCGCGACCCCGCGGTTGTAGCGCACGTTGCCCGGAATCGGGATCGCGTCGGGAATCCGCACGGGCCGCCGGAAGCGCTTGGCGATCTCGCGGATGATCCGGTCGAAGGATCGCCCGATCTCCTCGACTTCCTCCTCCACCTCCACGTCGAAGAGAGTCTTCGAGACGATCTCCATCGTGACGCGCATCATGTCGCGGTGGATGTCGCGGGTTTCGCCGTCGCGCCAGGTCCCGGCGAGGCGATCGGAAAACGCGGCCATGACGTCGCCGTAGGCCGCGATCCGGTCCGGGTGAAACGCCGGAGCCGCCAGCCTCCGCTGTTTCAGCCAGAAGTCGCCCTCGCTCGTCAGCAGCCCGTTGCCGAAGACCGCGGTGACGTGCTTCCAGAAGAAGCTGTGCTTGACGAAGTTCCCCCGCTGGGTGAGCAGAACCGACTCGATGTCCCGCGGGTCGTGAATGAAGAAGACCTCGTTCCCCGGCAGGCGGAAGCGCACGAAGTCGCCGTACTCCCGGGCGCAGGACGTCAGAAACCCGAGGATGTCGCGCGCGAAGTCGGGAAGGCTTCCGAGCAGGTAGCCCCCCCGCGGCCCCGGAGGGGGGCCGGCCGGGGCCGGGACGGACGGGGAGAGGCCGCTCGAGCGGATCACGGCGCCGCCGATGTTAGTCCGGCCGCGCCGGGTCCGGGCGCACCGCCCTCCGTCCGCGAATTTCTGTCAGGGCGGGCCGAATCGGGGTGGCAGAGAGTGGCCGTTTCGGCCCGCCACGAC
>JBBQNC010000290.1:0-4724 GCA_038329555.1 Thermoanaerobaculia bacterium | reverse complement strand
CCCCCCCCCCCCTCGGGGGGGGTTGTGGTTGTGGGTGGGGGGGTCGCCCGTCGATTCGCCTCGCGGCCGCAACAAAAATGCAGAGCCACCCCTTACCCCATCTTTTTCCCGCCGGGAGTGGGAGGAGGCGCGACGTCCCGGGCATCCCCTCTCCCCCGCGCCCGGGGGAGAGGGTCAGGGTGAGGGGGTCGCCCCGTCGATCGCGCCAACATTAGAGCTCCGGAAGCAAGGCGGCGGGTTCGGGCGCGTCCGGCGCTTCCCCCTTCGCGTCTCGGTTTCCGCGGACGGTGGCGAGCATCGCGGCGGAGAGGATCCCGAAGGCGAGAGTGCCGAGCCAGAGCGTTCTCGCGCCGTAGCGGGCGAGCACCTGGAGCCCGCCCCAGGGGCCGGCCGCGAAGGCCAGACCGACGGACATCTGCGCGAGACCCATGTACTCACCGCGCCGGCGCGGCGGCGCGATGTCCGTCAGGTAGTCGGCCATGCCGGGAAAGAGGAGCATCTCGCCGAAGGTCCAGACGACGACTGTCGCGGCGACGCTCCAGATGTTCCAGGCGAAGGCGAGCGCGCCGAACCCGGCTCCGACGAGCAGGGCGCCGAGGCCGAGCGTCCGGCGGTGCGGCCAGTGCGCGGTCGCCCGGTTGACCGGCACCTCGAGAACCACCACGAGCACCGTGTTCACACTGAAGAGGAGCCCGTACGCCGCCGCGGAAAGCTTCAGATCCTGAACCAGGTAGAGCGGCATGCTCGAGATGTGCTGGAAGAAGACGAGGTCGATCGGCAGAAGCGCGAGGAGGAAGAAGAGGAGTCGCCGGTCGCGATGCGCGCTTCCGTGGTGGGCGAGGTCGGCGGCGGCGCGTTCCATGGGATCGGCGGCATGACCGCTGTGGGCCGGGAAGACGGAGGCGGCGAGGATCGCCCCGGCGGCGAGAGACGTCGCGCCGTCGACGACGAAGAGCCAGCGAAACGAGATCGTCGCCAGGATGCCGCCGAGCGCGGGCCCGAAGCTCATGCCCAGATTGATCGCGAGCCGATTCACCGCGAAAGCCGTCTTGCGGATCTCCGGCCGGACGAGATCGCCGATGATCGTCAGGTTCGCGGGTCGGAAGGCTTCGGCGACGAAGGCGAGAAGGAGCGTCATCGCGGCGATCGCGGAAAAGCCGCGGGCGAAGGGAAACGCGAGAAGGATGACGCCCGTGCCGAGGAGCGATCCGCGCATGATCCGGATCGGCCCGACCAGGTCGGACAGCTTTCCCGAGAGGAGTGCGCCGACGAGGGATCCGGTCCCGTAGAGAAGGACGAAGAGGCTCGCCTGGCGCGCGGTGAACCCGACGTCGCGCGTCAGGTACAGCACGAAGAAAGGCAACACCATCGACCCGGCCTTGTTGACGAGGGTCGCGACGAAGAGGACCCACACCTCCCGGGGGAGTCCCGCGAGGCCGCGCCACGGATTCAAGCGGGAGAGGCCGAGCGACATCCGGCGAATCGTACCGGTGTCTCTTGCTGACTAGCGCCGCAGCAGCCAGGCCGCGGCGAAAGCGAGGATTCCGAGCGCGACCATGAAGCCGATGACGTAGAGGACGAGCGAGAGGAGGGATGTCTGGCGGGGATCGTCCTCCGGCTTCATCCTTCAGCGCTTCGACTCAGTGCACGCCCTTGGCCGCGAGCCAGCGTTCGGCGTCGATCGCCGCCTTGCAGCCCTCTCCCGCCGCCGAGACGGCCTGCCGGTACGTCGGATCGGCCACGTCGCCGGCCGCGAAGACTCCTTCGACGGAAGTCCGCGTCGAAGGGTGGTCGACGAGGAGGTATCCGACGTCGTTCATGGCGAGCTTGCCTCGGAAAATCGCCGTGTTCGGCGTATGGCCGATGGCGACGAAGACGCCCTGCGTCGTAAACGCCGAGAGGGCGCCCGTTCGGGTGTCCTTGAGCCTGACGGCCGTGACTCCCGACGAGTCCGCCGCGATGTCTTCCACGACGGCGTTCAGCTTCCAGTGGATCCTCGGGTTCATGCGGGCGCGCTCGAGCATGATCTTCGAGGCTCGAAACTCTTCACGGCGATGAACGACCGTCACCTTCGGGGAGAACTTCGTGAGAAACGTCGCTTCCTCCATCGCGGTGTCGCCGCCCCCGACGACGATGACCTCGCGGCCCTTGAAGAAGAAGCCGTCGCACGTGGCGCAGGCGGAGACTCCGTGACCCATCAGTTTCGTCTCCGCCTCGATACCGAGAAGCTTCGCCGAGGCTCCCGAGGACACGATTACGGCCTCGGCGGTGAGCCGGCCGCCGCCGTCCAGGGTGAGCCGGAACGGGCGGGCTTCGAAATCGACGTCGATGACGGTGTCGAGCACGACCTCGGTTCCGAAGCGCATCGCCTGTTCCTTGAAGACCTCCATGAGAGCGGGCCCCTGGATCCCGTCGCGGAATCCCGGGTAGTTCTCGACTTCGGTCGTGATGGTCAGCTGGCCGCCCGGCTGCGGACCCTCGAACACGACCGGCTCGAGCTCCGCCCGCGACGCGTAGAGCGCAGCCGTCCAGCCGGCGGGACCGGATCCGATGATGGCGAGGCGGTAGTGGGTTTTCATGCCGGTTGTCAGTCGTCGGTTGTCAGTTATCAGTTTTGAGTTTGAGTTTTCGATCGCTCCGTGCCCGCGCAGCTTATGCGAAGCCTATTGCCCGACGGCTCAAATTACGCTCCGTCGGATCCGGCGGATTCCCGGCGTACGGTCGGGCGGCGGACCTGGCGGGCCGACTCCTGATAGCGTGTTTCCATGCGCTCCCCGCTCGCCCGGAGGCTCGAGGGCTTCGGCACGAGCATCTTTTCCGAGATGACGCGCCTCGCGGTCGAGCACGGGGCCGTCAACCTCGCGCAGGGCTTTCCGGATTTCGACGGACCGGAGTTTGCCAAGGACGCGGCCATCGCGGCGATCCGGGACGGGCGCGGACAGTACGCCCGGCAGACCGGGATCCCCGACATGCACGCCGCTCTGGCCGCGAAGTATCGCCGCGACTACGGGCTCGACTACGCGGAGGGCGAGGAGTGGACGGTGACCTCGGGCGCCACCGAGGCGATCTTCGATGCGATCCAGGGCACCTGCGGTCCCGGCGACGAGGTCGTTCTCTTCGAGCCCTACTACGACTCCTACAAGGCGAGCGTCCGGATGTCCGGCGCCCGTGCGCGCGTCGTGACGCTGCACGCCCCGGACTGGCGGTACGACCCGGACGAGCTGCGGGCGGCATTCACGGCGAAGACGCGCGCGATCCTTCTGAACACCCCGCACAACCCGACGGGAAAGGTCTTCACGCGCAATGAGCTCGAGGCAATCGCCGCGCTCTGCCGGGAGCACGACGTGATCTGCATCACCGACGAGGTCTACGAGCACCTGGTCTATGAGGGGGTGCACGTCCCCATGGCAACCCTGCCGGAGATGCGCGAACGCACGATTACGATCTCGAGCTTCGGCAAGACCTTTTCGCTCACGGGGTGGAAGATCGGCTGGGCCGGCGCGCCGGCGCCGCTGACGGCGGCCGTGCGAGCGGCCCACCAGTTCGTCACGTTCGCGACCGCCACGCCCCTCCAGCACGCGGCCTCGGTGGCGCTGACCGTCGGCGGCGAGTACTACCGGCTTCTCCGCGACTCCTACCAGGGCAAACGGGACTACCTCGTCCGCGAGCTGGCGCGGATCGGGTTCGCGGTGACCCCGCCGGCGGGCACGTACTTCGTCTGCGCCGATTTCCGCCGCTTCGGATATCGGGACGACGTGAAGTTCTGCCGCGCGCTCATCGAGGAGTACGGGGTCGCCGCGATCCCGCCGAGCGCCTTCTACGACCACAAGCGCTTCGGCCGCCACTACGCCCGCTTCGCCTTCTGCAAGAAGGACCACACGCTGGAAACGGGCGTCGCGCGGCTTTCCCGCCTCGCGGACCGGAAAAAGGGATCGCGGCGCCGGCGTGCGCCGCGTGCGCCCAGCGCGACGGGCGCTCCCGGCGGAGACGTCTGACATGCGCGTCGCCCTGATCCAGATGGATCTCGCCTGGGAAGACGTCGCCGAGAACCACCGGCGCGCCGGCCGGCTGCTGGAGGCGGCCGCACGGGGCGGGGCACGGCTCGCCGCGCTGCCCGAGATGTTCTCGACCGGATTCTCGATGGAGCCGGAGCGGATCGCGCAGCCGGAGGGCGGCCCGTCCGAGGCCTTCCTCCAGGACCGCGCCGGCGCGCTCGGGCTCTGGGTGCTCGCGAGCGTCCCCCAGCAGGGGGAGGTGCGCCCGCGCAACGTCGCCCTTCTCGTCGCGCCCGACGGCGCGGTCACGCGTTACGCGAAGATCCATCCCTTCTCGTTCGCGGGCGAGGACCGGCACTACGCCGCGGGAGACCGGGTGGTGACCGCGGACGTCGAGGGGGTCCGCGTGACGCCGCTCGTCTGCTACGACCTCCGGTTTCCCGAGCCGTTCCGCGTCGCCGCGAAGGACACCGATCTCTTCGTGGTCGTCGCCAACTGGCCCGAGAAGCGCCGCGAGCACTGGCGCACGCTGCTGCGCGCCCGCGCGATCGAGAACCAGTCCTACGTCGCCGGCGTCAACCGGGCGGGCGAAGGCGACGGACTGCGCTACGCCGGCGACTCGGTCGCGATCGACCCGCTCGGCGAGACGCTGGCCGAGGCCGGGGAAGGGGAGACCGTCCTCTTCGCCGACGTGGACCCCGCCCGGGTCGCGGACCTGCGCTCGCGCTT
>JBBQNC010000289.1:0-4726 GCA_038329555.1 Thermoanaerobaculia bacterium | reverse complement strand
GAAGAAGTGGCACGACCAGGGGAAGATGCTGTCCAAGAAAAATACGTTCACCGACTTCATCGCCGCGGCCGAAGCGCTCATCGCCCAGAAATACACGTCCCGCGAAAAACTGGCGATCGAGGGGGGCAGCGCCGGCGGATTACTCATGGGCGCCGTCGTGAACATGCGGCCGGACCTCTTCCGGGCGGTGATCGCGCACGTTCCCTTCGTGGACGTCATCAACACGATGCTCGACGAGTCGCTGCCCTTAACCGTCGGCGAGTTCGAGGAGTGGGGCAATCCCAGGATCAAGGAGCAGTACGACTACATGAAGTCCTACAGCCCTTACGACAATCTGTCGGCGAAGTCCTACCCCGCGATGCTCGTGAAGACGTCGTTCGACGACAGCCAGGTGATGTACTGGGAACCCGCGAAATACGTCGCGCGCCTGCGCGCCATCAAGACCGACTCGAACCCGCTCCTCTTCAAGATCAACATGGCCGGCGGCCACGGCGGCTCGTCGGGCCGCTATGACAGGATCCGCGAGGCCGCGTTCGACTACGCCTTCCTGTTTAAGACGCTCGGAGTCTCGTAGCCGGCTCAGCCTGAAACCGCGTTCATCGGCCGGCGGGACCCTCCAGCGCCGAGCCGCGCAGCGCGGGGCGTAGACTCGGCGCACACCTCATGACGGCTCACGAGAGGTAATCTGATCTCCAGCAGGTTAGAGTGACAATCGCGCCAGGCTCCCGCCTCGGTCCGTACGAGATTCTCGCGCCGATTGGATCGGGCGGGATGGGCGAGGTGTATCGGGCGAAGGATGCGCGCCTGGGCCGCGAGGTGGCGATCAAGGTGCTTCCCGCGTCTTTCTCGGCCGATCCGGACCGCCTGCGCCGCTTCGAGCAGGAGGCGCGCGCCGCGGGGATCCTGAACCACCCCAACATCACGGCGGTTTACGACGTCGGCTCACACGATGGCACGCCCTACGTCGTGCAGGAATTACTCGAGGGAGAGACCTTGCGCGCACGACTCGTCGGCGGAGCCTTCTCTCCTCGCAAGGCACTCGGGCACGCCCTTCAGATCGCCCATGGTCTCGCGGCGGCGCATGAGAAGGGAATCGTTCATCGCGATTTGAAACCCGAAAACATTTTCGTGACGCGAGACGGTCGGATGAAGATTCTTGATTTTGGTCTCGCCAAGCTAACCGTGCCGGAGAACGCGCCGATTGCGGAGACGGAGCTGCCGACCGTCGGGAGCGCTCCCGGTGTCGCGCTCGGGACAATCGGTTACATGTCCCCCGAACAAGTGAGAGGCAAACCGGCCGACGCGCGGTCGGACATCTTCTCGTTTGGCGCAATCCTCTACGAAATGCTCTCCGGAAAACGGGCTTTCCCACGGCGACACGTCTGCGGACACGCTAAGCGCGATTCTGACGAATGAGCCATCGGAACTGGCGGAAACGAACCGCACCATTCCGCCCGGGCTCGAACGGATCGTGCGGCACTGTTTGGAAAAGAACCCCGAAGAGCGTTTCCACTCGGCACACGATCTCGCCTTCGATCTATCGGTTCTGGCGACCGAATCGGCACGTCCCGATGGGAGTTCGCCACAGAGGCCAGCGCGCGTATGGGTAGGAGCGCTCGTGGCTGCGCTCGCTGTAATCGCGAGCCTGATCCTCTGGCGAGTCCGCGGTAAAACTGTCGTGCCCGGAACCTCCACTCCGGACCGCAAGTCGATTGCGGTGCTCCCGTTTCAGAACTTGAGTCCCGATCCGGCGAATGCCTTCTTTGCCGACGGGATGACGGAGGACATCTTGACCCAGCTCGCGAAGATTCGGGACCTCAAGGTCATTTCCCGTTCCTCGGTCATGCGCTATAGGGGGACGAAAAAGCCGATCCAGTCCATCGCGGCGGAGCTCGGCGTCGCTACCGTGCTCGAGGGCAGCATACGGCGAGAGGGCAATCGCGTCCGCATCGTCGGGCAACTCATTGACGCCCGCACCGACGAGCATCTCTGGGCCGAGACATACGACCGCGAAATCAAAGACGTCTTCGCGATCCAGAGCGAGGTCGCTCGGCAGATTGCCAGCGCTTTGCGAGCGACCCTTTCGCCGGCGGAAAAGAAGCGGATCGAGCAGAGTCCGACCCGGAACGTCGCGGCTTATGACGAGTACTTGAAGGGTCGCGAGCTCTACTACCAGTACCGCAAACCCGACAACGAAGCCGCAATCGCGCATTTTCAGAAGGCGCTCGATCTTGACGCCGGGTTCGCGCTGGCGTACGCGGGGCTCGGAGATGCACATGCCCAGCGTTTTCTTCGATTCAGCTTTCCCAAGTCCTCGTTGGACACGAGCCTCGAGATGAGCCGAAAGGCGATCGCGCTCGATCCGGAGCTGGCGGAAGGGCACAAGGCGCTCGGGCTGGTCCATCTGGTGACCGGACGCTATGAGCAATCACTCGACGCGAGCGGGAGGGCCGCCGAGATCAATCCAGGCCATGCCACCGCGACATACAACTTCGGCGCGGTGCTGCGGTTCATGGGACGGCTCGACGAAGCTCTGCTCTGGCACGATCGAGCCCTCGGATTGGACCCCCGGAATCCCATCCTGACTTCGGGAATGGGCTCTGTTCGCGAGGCACTCGGCGACGCGCGCAACGCCGAGCAGTGGTACAAGCGGGGTCTCGACCTGCAACCACAGCTCGGTCAGGCACACGCCTACCTCATTCTCTTCTTCGTTCATCAGCATCGCGATGAGGAAGCCTTGCGTGAAGCGCGCGGCGTTGTTACGCGCCTTCCGCAGGATCCCTGGGTGGTGAACGCAGCGGCGATCACCGAGCTCATGATCGGCGATCCGTCGCGCTCTGAGAGGCTCTTCGTGCAGCTATTGCCAACCTATCGAGGGACGCGGGGATATCGGAATTTGGGACCGGGGACCGAGACAAACCTTGCCTATCTTTATTTTCGTGCTGGACGGCGAGACGAAGCCGAGGGCCTCCTGCGAGAGAGTCTCGAGACCGACCGCCGGGCCGCCGAGGATGGCAATCAGGACTGGAGCGTGCCGTACGACACCGCCTGCGTGCACACGTTGAGGGGCGAGAGAGACGAGGCGTTTCGCTGGCTCGACAGGGCTGTCGACGCCGGCTGGCGCGGGTGGCCGCTGAGTACGCGAAGTCCGCTGCTCGACTCATTGCGTAGCGACGCGCGGTTCCCCCTCCTCGAAGCGAAGCTTGAGACTCTGATCCGCGACATGCGTCGACGCGCACGGCTCAACTAACTCGGAAAAGTTCGCCGCCGGGAACAGCGGGTTCTCATTCGATTGTGGCTTCCCGATTGCGACATCGAATTCTTCCCTGACTTGGGCACGGCTCACGAGAGGTAATCTGATCTCCAGCAGACTAAAGTGACGATCCCGCCAGGCTCCCGTCTCGGCCCGTACGAGATTCTCGCGCCGCTCGGGGCGGGAGGGATGGGCGAGGTGTATCGGGGGAAGGATGCGCGCTTGGGCCGCGAGGTGGCGATCAAGGTCTTACCCGCATCCTTTTCCGCCGACGCCGATCGTCTGCGCCGCTTCGAGCAGGAGGCGCGCGCGGCGGGGATCCTGAACCACCCGAATATCACCGCCGTTTATGACATCGGAGCGGATGAGGCCGGCGCTCCCTACGTCGTCACCGAGCTTCTGGAGGGCGAGACGCTGCGGGCCAGGATGTCCGGCGGCGCTCTCTCGCCGCGCAAGGCCCTGGAGTACGCCCTCCAGATCGCCCACGGCCTCGCCGCCGCGCATGAGAAGGGCATCGTCCACCGGGACTTGAAGCCCGAGAACCTCTTCGTCACGAAGGACGGCCGCGTCAAGATCCTCGACTTCGGCCTCGCCAAGCTGACCCACACCGAGGAGGGCGGCCAGGCCACCAATCTCCCCACCGCGACCGCCGGCACCGAGCCCGGCGTCGTCCTGGGGACACTCGGCTACATGTCGCCGGAACAGGTGCGGGGGCGGCCCGCCGACGCCCGATCGGACATCTTCTCCTTCGGCGCGATCCTCTACGAGATGCTCTCGGGCAAGCGCGCCTTCCACGGCGACTCCGCCGCCGACACCATGAGCGCGATCCTGCGGGAAGATCCGCCGGACCTTTCCGTCACCAACCAGAACATTTCTCCGGGACTCGAGCGCGTCGTGCGCCACTGCCTCGAGAAAAATCCCGAAGAGAGATTCCACTCAGCCCACGACCTTGCCTTCGACCTCGAGTCCGTCTCGGGGGTCAGCTCTCCGGGTCGCGCCACGCGGGCTGCTCGTCTTCCCGCGCGCGGCCGACGGGCGTTGACGGCGTTGGGGCTCTTTCTGGCGGGAGCGGCGGCGGGTGTCCTCGTCCGGCGCGCTCTGGAGCCCGGACCCCCGGAACCGCCGAGGGTCCGCTCGCTCACCTATTCCGGCAAGGATCGCGATCCTGCAGCGTCTCCCGACGGCCAGAACGTCGCCTTCGTCTCTCAGCGGGACGGGAAGAATCGTATCTGGCTAAAACAGATCGCGGGAGGCGGCGAGGTGGCTTTGACGGAAGGGCCCGAAGATGGCGAGCCTCGGTTCTCGCCCGACGGGTCGAGCGTGCTCTTCACTCGCTGGCGCGGAGGGGAAGGCTCGATCTATCGCGTCCCGATCGTCGGCGGGGAGCCTCGCAAGCTGGTTTCGGACGGGCACCACGGGGATTGGTCCTCCGATGGATCGAAGCTCGTCTTTCTGAGGGTCCGGATGGGAAGC
>JBBQNC010000288.1:0-4757 GCA_038329555.1 Thermoanaerobaculia bacterium | reverse complement strand
TCCGGCGAAGAGAGGTGGTCGAGAAGAACCTTGATCGCGACCGTCCGACCGAGCCGGGTGTCGCGCGCCTTGTAGACCTCTCCCATCCCGCCGGCGCCGAGTGGCGAGACGATCTCGTAGGGGCCCAGCTTTTCTCCGGCGGTCAGGGGCAATGCGACTCCATGACGTGCATTGAACAACAATCGGGAGATCCCCGACGTGAAGCGGCCGGGAGGGGCCGGTCCGGGCGGCTTCTCGGGCTTTTACGGGGGGGCGCCCACCCTGGCAACGAAGTCCTGGAACCGCGGGTCTTTTCGGAGCGGGTCCGGGATGGGCTCCACCTTGATGTGCGCCAGCTGCCGGGCCCGCTCTTCGGCGATTCCAGGCGCCGCCAGCGGCGATTCCAGGATCTCGGAGGGGCCGAGACGGAAGCTGGCAACGAGTGTCACTTCGCCCCCGCGATGAGCCTCTGAAAACGGGGGATCTTGCGCAGCGGGTCGAAGTTGGGGTCGATCTTGAGCCAGCCGGGAGAGAGGAGGTACGGAACTTTCAAGAGCGGCTCGAGCTTGTCGAGCGCCTTCTCCGGCTCGCCGACGAGCATGTAGATGCGCACGAGCTGGTGCTGGAGGTAGGGTCCATCCAATCCATCCTTCTCGATCGGCTGAAGCGCGACGGCGCGCTCTCCCTCCCGGACCGCTTCATCCTTCTGCCCCAGATAGGCCAGCGCCACGCCGAGTTGGGCGCGACGCAGCGCGTCGAGCGGCGACGCGCGAAGCCATTCCTCAAGAGCCCTCTTCGCCTCCTCCGCATGAATTCGCAGGTTTGCCGCATCGCCCCGCAGAGCGTATGCCTGGGCGAGGCGGAGGCCCACCTGGCCCGGTTGTCGTCGAACGCGCCTGGTGTCAATCGGAGAAGCAGTTCCAGCTGCTGTTCGTCGAGGCCCCAGACGAGATCGTCGCGGGTTGCGAGGTAAGCGACGAGCGCGGTGGGCTCGACTGTTTGCGGCACCGCCGTGAGGACTTCCCTCGCTCGAGCCAGATCGCCCTGAGCCAGGAAAGTCTCTGCCTTCAGCTCGATCAGGAGCAGGCTGGCGGGCGCGATCGCGAGCCCGGCGTCTATGACCGACCGCGCTTCGGGATAGCGCCTCATGTCCAGGAGCGCATTTCCCAGGTTGGCCGCGCGTTTCACCGTCCGAGGGTCCAATTTTTCCGCGTGCCTGAAATTTTCGAGCATCGCCTCCCAGTGCCAAAGGCGCCACTCGAGCCATGCCTGCAACGTGAAGAGATCCGCGTTCTTCGGGCCGAGACGGACAGCCCCGGCGTACTGCTCTTGCGCACGGATTGTGTCCTTCACCAAGTAGTCGTAATAAACGGCCAGTGCGACGTGTCCCTCAGCACGGTCCGGAGCGAGTGCCACTGCCTTCTCCGCGGCATCCCGGGCGCGCTGCTCGAGCTCGGGCCTCGGCCCGGCAGCGAGGTAAACCTCGACGCTGGCCCGCGAAACACGGGCCCACGCCTGCGCAAAGCCGGGATCGAGCGCTACGGCCTGCTCGTAAAAACCGAGAGCCTTACGCCAGTTGGGAACACCGGATGCCCAGCTGTTCCACGCGTCTTCGCCCTTGAGAAAGGCGTCATAGGCCGCGAGGTTCTGCGTGGGCTTCTCGGTGAGCCGCTTCTCCTCACCAGCCCCGAGCGCGACCCCCAGCGCTTGCGCCACGCGCGTGGCGATCTCCGACTGGACTTGGAAGACATCTGTCAGCGAGGCGTCGAAGGGCTGCTGCCACTTCGAGGACGGCGCACTGGACTCCTTGACCTCGACCAGCTCGGGGCTGACCTGGACGCGGCTGGATCCTCCGCTCTTCTGCCAGCGCACGGTCGCCGTCAGCAGGTAACGCGCGTCCAGCTCGTCCGCGATCTGCTTCGCCGTCTTCGTCGTCTTCTTGTACGAGATCGAGCTGCCACGCGCGATCACCTCGATGCCCGGCACCGAAGTCAGCTTGCCCCGCACCGCGTCCGCGATCCCGTCTGCGAAGTAGTCGTCTTCTGCAGATCCCAGGTTTTCGAACGGCAGGACCGCCATACGCTTCACTCGAGCGGCCTGGCTCGCGCCTTCGTGCCTGAGCCGCAGCAAGACAATGCCGGCGACCGCCAGAGCGGCGATCAGAACAGCCGCGATGAGAGCTCGGCTCCTGGCCGCTGCGGGCGCGGCGCCGTACGCGGGACCCGCGACCACCGGCGAAGACCCGTCCTCCAGCGCGAACGCGATATCCCGCGCGGATTGGAATCGCCGTTCCCTGGCCTTCTCCAGGCAGTGCCGCACGACCCGGTCGAGAGCTGGGGACATCGTCGATCGCGACTCCGACAACTCCGACGGCTCCTCCTTGAGGATCGCCGACATCGTGTCCGCGGCCGTGTCCTTCCGGAAAGCCTTCTTGCCCGAAAGCATCTCGTACAGGATCGCTCCGAAGGAAAAGATGTCCGAGCGGTGATCGACGGAAAGCCCGCGCACCTGCTCGGGCGACATGTAACCCACCGTGCCCATCACCGTCCCGGGCTCCGTGTGCCCGGAAACCGTCGGCGCGCCCGTCTCTTCGTAACGAGAATCAACAGAGATCCGCTTCGCCAGGCCGAAATCGAGGATCTTGACGTGGCCGTCTTTTGTGATGAAGAGGTTCTCGGGCTTCAGATCCCGATGGACGACGCCCTTCTCGTGAGCGGCAGAAAGGCCTCTGGCGATCTGCAGCGCGTAGTCCACGGCTTGCTTCTGGGAGATGGACGCCTGGAGCCTTTCGCGCAGCGTCTCGCCGTCCAGAAGCTCCATGACGGCATAAGCGACGCCGTCATGGGTCCCGAAATCGTGGATGGCAAGGATGTTCGGGTGTGAGAGCGCCGCCACCGCTTTGGCTTCACGCTCGAAACGAGCCCGTGCTTCGGGACTGTCGGTCAGGTGGGCGGGAAGAACTTTGATCGCGACGTCCCGGTCGAGCTTCTCGTCCCGCGCCCGATACACCTCGCCCATTCCGCCTGCGCCCAGCGCGGACACGATCTCGTAGGGTCCGAGACGCGTTCCGGCCGCGATGGTCATCGCTTATGGACTCGGCTAAAGGCGGAAGGGTTCTGAACCCGCGGACGTTCGGCGTCCCGGGATGCACGAGAAGAGGTTCGGCGGGGCAAGCCAGTTGAGTTCGTCGAGTGGCCACGGCCGAATGAGCTCGCGAACGCGGCGGAGCGCCACGACATCGGCGGCGGTCGTCGGAACGCGCCAGTCGATCGGCGGCGAAGGCTCAGAGCGTTCGTTCGAGCTCAAGGAAGCGGTTCTCCAGGCCGTGTTTCTCGAAGTATCCCCGAACCTCGCCGCGATCGATGCCCGGCAGACCGAGAAGGAAGCGCACGTCTGCGAGGTCCTGAAAGGTGCGGCCCGGATCGTTCTTCATCGCGACGACTTTCATAGCGGCCAGATGCTCCGGCTTCGGGACGAGAATCGAACGACCGTCCGGACCCGGAAACGGGCGCGCTGCCGAAAAGAGCGCCTCGGCGGTCGCGGCATCGAGGTAAATGAGATCGACCCTTCCTCGATCCCTGTCGGCGTGCAGGTGGTTCGAGTATCCCTCCGATCGATGGATCGTCTCGTATCCCAACACTTCGAGGAACGCCACGACTGAGTCCTGCGCCGTCGCCTCGACCGCGATGTCGAGGTCCAGGGTCGTGCGGGGAAGCCCATAGGCGGCGAGCGCGAGGGCGCCGACGAGGGCATGGCGGTAGCCGTGCTTCTCGAGGAAGCCCGAAACTACGATGAGCTGTCCTTCGAAATCGATCGCCTGCCTCGCCAAGAGCTTAGCAGCGACTCAGCGCCCTGCCGGGCGCCTCTGGTAAATTCCAATCGTGGAACAGACGCGCGGGAGACGTCGCCATTCGACCGTCGGGGTCCGGGTCGGCAACGTCCTGGTCGGCGGCGGGGCTCCGGTCGTCGTCCAGTCGATGACCAATACGGACACCGCCGACGTCCTCTCGACGGCCCGCCAGGCGGTCGAGCTCGCGCGGGCGGGCTCGGAGATGGTGCGCGTGACGGTCAACGTGCCCGAGGCCGCGCAGGCCGTTCCCGAGATCAAGCGGCGGATGCTCGCCGAGGGCGTCGAGGCGCCGCTCATCGGCGACTTCCACTACAACGGGCACGTCCTGCTGACGAAGTTCCCGGAGATGGCTCGGGCGCTCGACAAGTACCGCATCAACCCGGGCAACGTCGGGAAGGGCGTGCGGCGCGACGAGCAGTTCGCGACGATCTGCCGGGTGGCGCGGGACAACGGCAAGCCCGTGCGCATCGGAGTCAATGGCGGCTCTTTGAACCAGGAGCTCGTCATGGACAAGATGCAGGAGAACACCGACCGCGACCTCGGCAGGACGTCCGAGGAGATCGTCAACGAGTGCCTGGTCCTGTCCGCGCTCCAGTCGACCGAGCTCGCGCTCCAGTCGGGGCTGCGAAAGGACCAGATCATCGTCTCGTGCAAGGTGTCGCGGCCGCTCGACCTGATCGCCGTGTACCGGGATCTCGCCGCCCGGACGGACCAGCCGCTCCACCTCGGCCTGACCGAGGCGGGCATGGGAATGAAGGGGCTCGTCTGGTCCGCCTCCGCCATCGGGGTGCTGTTGAACGAGGGGATCGGCGACACGATTCGCATCTCGCTGACTCCTCGGCCCGGCGGCGACCGGCGCGAGGAGGTGTACGCGGCGTGCGAGCTCCTCCAGTCGCTCGGAATCCGCTCGTTCTCTCCCTCGGTGACG
>JBBQNC010000287.1:0-4760 GCA_038329555.1 Thermoanaerobaculia bacterium | reverse complement strand
GTCACGAGGATCTTCTCCTCGCCGGCGACCCGGGTGAGCTGGGCGCCGATTTCCGCGGTGCTCAGGGCCCGGAACCCGAACCGCTGGCACCGCGACACGATCGTCGCGGGAATCTTGTGCAGCTCGGTGGACGCCAGGATGAAGCGGGCGTGCGGCGGCGGCTCCTCCAGGGTCTTGAGCAGGGCGTTGAATGCCTCCGTCGTCAGCATGTGCACTTCGTCGATGATGGCGATCCGGAAGCGGTCGCGCTGCGGCGCGTACCGGACGGTCTCGATCAGCTCGCGCGCGTTCTCGATCTTCCGGTTGGACGCCCCGTCCATCTCGTGAACGTCGAGAGATTCGCCCCGGGAGAGGATCTCCCGGCAGGACGAGCAGACGCCGCACGGCGTGATCGTCGGGCCCTGGTCGCAGTTGAGCGCGCGGGCGAGGAGCCGGGCGGTGGAGGTCTTCCCGACGCCGCGGGGGCCCGTCAGGAGGTAGGCGGAGGCGACCCGTCCTTCCGCGATGGCGTTCGACAAGGTTCGCACGACCGCCTCCTGGCCGATCAGGTCGCGGAAGAGCTTCGGGCGATATTTGCGGGGAAGCGAGAGTTGGTCGGTCATAAGGTGCCGGCGGCCGAAGATGGATTCAGGTTGACCTGCGGCGCACGGGGGCGCCTCCTGATCGCTGCTTCCTTCCGGACCTGACGAGGTTCGGAGACTTCCGTCGCACAGGGCCCGAACCCATCTTCGGCCGCCGGAGAAAGCATATTAACCCACCGGGTCGGGCCGGGACTCCGACGCGGACCCCGCGTCCTCGTCCAGCCGGGCGGCGTCGGAGCGCGCGATCTCCGGACCGCCGGGGTCGCGACGGCTCGGTCTCCGGATCGCGAGGATCGCCGCCAGCGCGATCGCGGAGACGAAGCCCGCCACGAGATCGGTGTCGTGAAGAGTGCCCGGAGGCAGCTGCGGCCATTTTTCGCGCTCCGCGAGGAGGCTGAAGACCAGGGAAAAGAGGCCGAGTGCGGCGAGCGCCGCGAGGCTCGCCCGGAAGAATCTCCCCCGCGGGCTCACTTCTTGCCGCAGCGCGCCTTGACGAAATCGACGACGGCCCGCGCGAGCTCGGGGGGAACCTCCGAGGGCTTCAGCATCTGGAGCGTCCGGCCCGTCGCCCGATAGCTCGTCAGGAACTCGCCGCACGGAGGACAGTCTCCGAAGTGCCGGTCGAGCTCGAGCCGAAGCGCCTCGGGCATCGCGCCCGTCTCGTAATCGAGCAGGCAATCCAGGATCGCCTTGCGGCAAGTGATTTCGTCGTGGCGCGGGGGCGTGCCGCCGCACTCCTTCTTCATCGCGCCTCCGCGGCCGCGACCGGCTCGGGCGGCTTGGAAATCTCGGACAGCCGCTGGCGCACGTAGAGCCGCGCCCGGTGAAGCCGGGACTTGAACGCCGGGATGGAGATCTCCAGGACGTCGGCGATTTCGTTCGCGGTCATCTGCTCGACGTCGTTCATCCAGATCACGTCCCGGTAGGGCTCGGGAAGCTCCGAAATGAAGCCCTCGGCTTTCGAGGCGAGCTCTCGGAGGGCCGCGTCGTCGTCGACCGGGATCGCTCCATCCGGAACGTCGCCGGCAACGAGATGCCCGTCCGATCGAAACCGCGGGAGATAGTCGTCGATGGCGATCGTCGGGAGGGCCGGGCGCCGCCGGGCGCGGCTGTAGGCCGTGTTGAGCGCGACCCGGTAGAACCAGGAGAAGAACTTCTTGGACTCGTCGAAGGTGCCGATCTTCCGGTAGAGGGTGAGAAACGCGTCCTGGGTCGCTTCTTCGGCGTCCTCGGAGTTGCGCAGGACGCCGTAAGTGAGCGAGTAGACGCGCGCGTGGTACCGCGCGACCATCTGCTCGAAGGCGCGATCGTCCCCCGCCTTGATGCCTCGAACGAGGTCGAGGTCGCTGATCTCTTGCTCACTACTCAATTACGCTCCCACTCTCGGTGGAGATTCTAAGAGGAAACGAGTCAACTCGTAGGATCGGGTCATCGGGTCATCGGGTCATCGGGCCATGGGGCCATCGGGTCATCGGATTGGCGGAGAGGAGGGGATTCGAACCCCTGGTACCTTTTGGGCACACACGCTTTCCAAGCGTGCTCCTTAAGCCACTCGGACACCTCTCCGGGGCGGCCGAGGATACTTCACGACAGGAGGCGAGTCGAGGCGGCGGGGTTCGAGCCGACCACCGAAGGCAGACCCGCGCCAGTACGCGGCGTCGCGTACTGGCGGCGCCCATCCCCTCCTCTCCGCCAGTAGATCCTTTCCTCTCCGATCGCGAGCCTCCGAGCTTGCCGGCCGGGCCCCATTACGTCCTGGCTCCCGCCGCGATTTCCTTCAGGCCGTCCCAGCTGTAGATCCCGTCGTTGTGGCGGTCGGCCCAGTCGATCTGGAGCGCGTAGCCGCCCACCCGGCGGTGCGAGATCACCTGGAAGGAGAGCGGGCTGTAGGGGCGGTCCGGCCCCTTGTACAGATTGCCCATGATGTCGCGCTCCCCCTTGCACATGGCGCACGGACACGCCCGCCTCAGGATCTCCAGGGGAATGTAGTCCTCGCTGCCGTCGTCCCAGACGATCGCGAGCTCGCTCCCGATGAACATCACGTTTTTCGGCGAGACATTGGCCATCGAGGGATCTTAACCTTCGGCCGCGGCATCCGCTTCGCGGACAGGCGGCCGAGAGAGCGCTTCGCTTAGAACGATGCCGGGAATGGGAGACCACCGCAGGAACGCAACCAGCCTGACTAGAGCCTCCGAGGAGCCCGTCGACGGCGGAGCCCTCCGCGGAGGCCATGGGTGAGGGAGCACACCGATCCTGCGCTCGAGTTCCTCTGCGACTGCGACCGAACCCGAGCGGCGGGCCGGTTTTCTCCATTGAGGCAGGGTCGCCGCGTGCCTCCGCGGGGGGCGCAGGCGGCGCCGGGCGTCTCGAAAGACGCGAAGAAACTCTTATTCGTAACGGAGGGCTTCGATCGGGTCGAGGCGCGAGGCCTTCACGGCGGGATAGAGGCCGAAGAAGATACCCACAGACAGAGAGACCGCGAGCCCGACGAAGATGGCCCAGAGCGGGGTCTCGGCGGGCAGAGCCTCGAACACCCGCTTGACCGCGGCCGGCACGGCGACCCCGACGATGACGCCGATCGCTCCGCCGAGCAGCGACAGCATCGTCGCCTCGGTCAGGAACTGAAGGACGATGTCCCGGCGATAGGCGCCCACGGCTTTCCGGACGCCGATCTCCCGCGTCCTCTCGGTGACGGAGACGAGCATGATGTTCATGACGCCGACGCCGCCGATCAGCAGGGACACGAAGGCGATGAAGATCATCGCGTAAGTGATGCCGCTCGTGATCCCCTGGAAGCTCTCGATCATCTTGTCCGGAGTCACGATTCCGAAGTCGTCGGGCTTGTCGAAGGGCACGTGCCGCCTCGCGCGGAGCACGGCGCGCGCCTTGTCGATGAGGGTCGCGACCTGGTCCGGGCGCATCGGCACCGTCGCGATCCGCAGGGCGTCGCCGTTGCTGCCGCCCATCCTGATCCACGGAAAGCGCCGGTCGAAGGTGGTGATCGGGATGAAGAGCATGTTGTCGTTCGACTCGCCGAACATCTTTCCCTTCTTCTCGAGGACCCCGACGACGAGATAGTTGTCGTGGCCGAGCTGGACGCGCTTGTTGATCGGGTCCTCTCGGGGGAAGAGCCTCTCCCGGATCTCGTCGCCGATGACGACGACGTCCGCGGCGTGCTCCACGTCCGTGTCGGTAATGAACCGCCCCTCCGCGATGAAGCGGTTCGTGGCGATCGGATAGTCCTGCATGACCCCGAAGACGCGAGGCGATCGGACCTCGGCGTCCCGGTGTTTCGCGTGGAAGTCGGTGTTGTCCCAGAGATAGCGCTGGGGGGAGACGGCGCGCATCTCCGGCACGGCCGCGCGCAGGGCCGCGGCGTCCTCCAGGGTCAGGTCCTTGCGCCGCAGCTCGCCCTCGGGCTGGGGGCCACCCGGCCCGAAGCGCGGCTCGTATTTCTGGAACATCACGAGCGTCGCGCCGAAGCTCTGGAAGTTGCGGATCATGCTGTTGTTGAAGCCGGTCACGATCGACACCATCGCGATCACGGTCGCGACGCCGACGACGATTCCGAGAACCGTCAGGCCGGCACGGAGCTTGTGCGCCCGCACGGCGATGAAGGCGAAGCGGACGTTCTCCCCGAAGCCCCGGCGGAACTGGCGGTGCGGCGCCGTCACGGCGCTACTCGTACCGCCAGTCGGGGCCCGGAACTGGGAACTGAACACTGACAACTGAGATCTGACGACTGACTCATTCGTACCTCAGCGCTTCCACGGGCGGCAGTTTGCTCGCCTGCGAGGAAGGGATCCAGCCCGCGAGCAGCCCGGTGACGGTCGCGACTCCGATGCCGATCAGGATGAACGAGAACTTCACCTGCGCGGGAAAGACCTGGCTGACGGCGAGCGCGATCAGGGAGCCGATGGCGACGCCGATCACTCCGCCGATCGCGGAGAGCAGGGCGGCCTCGAGGAGGAATTGACGGCGAATGTCCCGCCTCCGGGCGCCGAGCGCGCGGCGCACCCCGATCTCCTTGGTCCGCTCGACGACGGAAACGAACATGATGTTGGCGATGACGATCGCACCGACGACGAGCGAGATGCCCGAGATCAGGATCATCAGGAGAAACGCCCCGGCCGAGATGTTCTTCCAGAGCGCCTGGAGAATCTCCGCGGTGACCAGCCC
>JBBQNC010000286.1:0-4779 GCA_038329555.1 Thermoanaerobaculia bacterium | reverse complement strand
GGCGTGTTTGACGAGCGCGATTATTTTCTGGGTGAGGCGGCCCTGCTCGCTGGGTCGACAGGGCGTTTGATCGGTAAGTTTGAGATCGCCGAGGATTGGTTTGATCTGGCCGACTTGGCTTTTCGACACACGATCAACGCGGCGCCCCTCTTAATCCGGGTTTCGCACGCGCGCTTGGTTCTTAGGTACGAAATGCGGCGCTATGCACACGTCCTCGCACTCCTCCCCCCGGTCATCGCCGAATACCAACGCCTGGGAATGAAAACTGAGTTCAATAAGGCAAAGTTTCTGGAAGGCCTCACGTTTAAAGAGACGGGACGAGCGGACGAGTCGCTCGATTGCTTCCTTTCTCTCAGAGCATCCTTCGGACCCGAAGAGCCAAGCTTTCAATCGCTCGTCCTCACGAATATCGCTGAAGAGTACGCGCGTCGAGACGACTCTGAGAACGCTCTAACGATCTACCAAGAGGCGTACGTCGCAGCGAACGCATCGGGCGATCGGATGGCGGCGGCCCAACTCAAGGGTTCGATTGGTGAGCTGTATCGAACTCAGGGAAGGTTCGGAGAGGCGATCGAATGCCTTCGAGCTGCGATCGCGGGATATTCATTCCTCGGGATGCTGACTCGCGTCGCGTATCTGAGAATCGTGCTCGCGGAGTCCCTCCTTGCGGCAAAGAGAGATCGGGAAGCGGAGTGGGAAATCCTCGCCGCTCTTCCAACGATTCAGGCACAACAGATGGTGCTGGAAGGGTTTGCGGCAATCGAGCTACTCAAGGTGTCGGTAGCTAACAAGAAGACCGACAGGGCCGCTCTGAATCAGATCCGCCAAGAGCTCCAAAAAAACTAGGCGTTCCTTCCCGTCTCGCGACAATAAGGGGTAAGGAAGCCCGAGACTGTCCTCCAGCACGAGTCCCACGCCAGGACCGGATTGCGTCCGACCAGAGCTGGAGCAGTTCTACCTCGAGTACTTCTTACCCCTCGTTCGGCGCGTCATCAGACGGCATGGCATCCGCGCCGAGGACGCCCACGACATTGTTCAAGAGGCTTTTGTCTTAGCGATCGCGAAGCTGGATACGGCTAAGAATCCAAAAGCTTGGCTATACCAGGTTGTGGATCATCTTTCTTCAAACTTTCACCGTAAGACGGTAAGACGGGCTCGCCTGATTGCCCAGTGGGGTGTCGTTCCGGGTCGAGGCGACGATCGGCGATACTCGGAGGGTGGTCCCGATGATCTCTGAGGCGCAGCAGATCAAGGCGGCCGCGAGTGCATGGCTGGCCGCTCCCTCCGGACACTCGATCGAGCTCCGAGACGAGTCGTGCTTTTCGGAGGCCGCGAGTGATGGACCTGCCGATTGCCTTCGCCGTTGGCGCCCCACCCGAGACGACGTAGATGATCTCAGCGTCTTTATCGGTGAATGTCTGAACGAATCACGAGCTGATCGGGATTTGCTGCAGAAGATTTCCGTTTGGTTCGATCGGGTGGCCGAGGCTTGTTGGCCGCCCGACAAATTTGGTGAACGCCACGAGGTTTGTTCCGCTCTCTCTTTTCTCGCGTGGAGGCATTCCTCCGGCTCGGGCATGGAAGTCGAGTCCCAAGCGTGGCTCCGGATCTCAGATCAGCTCGCGTTCGAGCTTTCCGTGGAAAGCGAGACTCTGTCTGGATTTCTCTTCCTCCCGCGGGGCGTCAGGTCGGCGGACCTTGAGGCGCTGTTTCTTGATAGACCAATCGATATCTATCTGGGCCTTGCAATCCTCCGACGCGAGCGAGGTCGTAGACCTCTAGATGTGCTCAAAGTCTGCATGGAATTGTACGATTCGCTTCTCAAACGGGAGTCAAGAGGATCGTCGGAAACCGAGAGGGCGTTTTTCCTCGGGGAATTTGCGAGCCTGGCAGCGAGTCTGTGGAGGGTTATCGGAAAAAGAAACGAGTGCGCGAGTTGGCTAGGTCTGGCCCGACAGCAATTTGTTCGGGCGGATGCCAACAAACCACTGCTCGCGAAGGTGCAACTCATTGAGGCAGTTGAGACCTACGGTTCCCATCATTACGAGAAAACTGAAAAAGAATTAGCGGCATTAGCCACCGTTCTGTGCCATTTTGAAATGCCCAGGGAAACGCTACTGTGCAAATTGATTTTGGCAATGCAGCTCAAGGACCGGGGGGAAAACGCATTAGCTGCGCCGATGCTGGCCGAAATCGTCACGGATTGGAGAGACACGTCCGAGCAGGCGTGCTTTTCGACAGCCGCATCCGGACTCGCGGAGCTTCGATTGGCCGAGAACGACGCTCCCCAAGCGGCGGAGCTCGCGGTGGAAGCGTTATTTGCCGCTCGCGCCTCGGGTGACAGACACGTCGAAGCGTCGGCTTGGAGTTTCATCGCGGTTCTGCACCGGGACGCGGCGAACTCAGAGGCTGCCGTGTGCTGTCTTGAGACGTCAATTAGGTTGTTTGAAGAGGCTCCCTCAGTCCGAATGGCCGCGTATTTGAGAGTATTTCTCGCCGAGGTCTTGATAGAGAACCGGAGATATAGCGAGGCACTGGATCAACTACTTGCGGCCGTACCTGGAATTCAGTCTGAAAACATGATCGTAGTGGGAGTTCATGCGTTGAAGCTTCTCTCGATGCTTCCGCTCACCTTTTCATCCGAAAAGGCGGCTCTGCGAAGCGCTCTGACATTGATCCGGAAGGTCGAGCAGTAGTCGCTGCTGGCTGCGACCTTGGTCGCCCGGGGTAGAATCCCCGGGCCCCATGGAACCCCGCAAGTCTCTCTTCCGGAAGGTCGAACAGGCCATCGAGGCGATCGAGAGGTCGCCGGATGTGCCGTCGACGATCGCCGAGACCGCCTGCGCGGTCATCGATAACTTCAAGGATGACCTGGGGGTTCGCGGCGGGCGGCTCTACGAAAGGCGCGACGGCGGCTACGAGCTGACGCGCACGTTCGGGGGCGTTCGGGACGTCGAGCTCGGGATCTTCGTGCCGGACGCGTATCCGCCGGTCCAGAGGGTCGTCGACGAGGGGGTCGTGGTGATGGATCTCACCGCCCCCGGCGTCGATCCCGAGTTCGAGAAGCGCCTGGATGCGGATCGATTTGCCGCCATCGCCGTCGGAGACGACGCGTACATCCTGTCCTTCTCCGTCGATCCCACGGCGCCGGACGACGATCTCATGTCGTCGCTCGGGATCATGCGCATGGCGGTCGACCAGAAGCTCCGGCAGAACCGGTTCGTCTCGGCCTTGAACGAGGCGCGCCAGATCCAGATGTCGATTCTGCCGAAGCGCTCGCTCCGGAGGGGAGCGATCGAGGTGGCCGGCTTCACCGCGCCGGCGGAGATCGTGGGCGGGGACTACTTCGACTTCATCCCCCTGTCCGACCGCATCCTGGGCGTCGCCATCGCCGACGCGGCGGGGCATGGCCTTCCCGCGGCGCTCCAGGTCCGGGACGTCTACACCGGCCTCCGGATGGGGGTCGAGCGGGACTTCAAGATCGTGCGCACCGTCGAGCGGCTGAACCGCATCATTAACCAGTCGCGGATGACGACCCGGTTCGTGTCCCTCTTCTACGGGGAAGTCGAGGAAGAGGGAAACTTCATGTACGTCAACGCCGGCCATCCGCCGCCGCTCCACTTCCACTCCGGCGGCGTCACGATGCTGCAGCAGACGGGGATGGTGCTGGGACCGTCGGCGACGGCGACGTACAGCCGCGGGTTCCGGCTGCTCGAGCGCGGCGACGCGCTCCTCATGTACACGGACGGGATGTTCGAGGCCCACGACTCGGATGGCAACGAGTTCGGGATCAACCGCCTCACCGAGGCGTTCCTGGCGGTCCGGGAGAAGCCCGCCGACGAGATCGCGCGCAAGCTGATCGACACGGTCCGGGAGTACGCGGGCGGCGGCGAGCCCGAGGACGACCAGACGGTCGTGGTCATCAAGCGCGGCGAGGATCCGCCGAAGACGGCGGACGGCGGCCTCCGTCCCGGCGAGACGGGGAATCGCCTGACGGACGCGCCGCGGCCCTCGGACGGGTGGCGGCCTCCCGACGGCGACCGTCGTTCGACGGGCTGAGCGGCCGCGCAGGATGCCGATCGCCCGGGAATCGTCCGCCGGGGTCGTCGTGGTGGGCGGCGGCGTCGTGGGCTGTTCGGTCGCCTACCACCTCCGGAAGGCCGGCTTCGCGGATCGCGTGGTGATCCTCGAGCGGGACTCCACCTACCGCCGCGCGTCGAGCCGCCTCGCGTTCGGCGGCATCCGCCAGCAGTACGCCACCGAGGTCAACGCCCGCATGGCGCAGCGCAGCGTCGCCTTCTATCGCCGCTTCGACGAGGAGATGGCGGTGGACGGGCGGCCGGCGAACGGACGGTTCCGCGCGCGCGGCTACCTGTTTCTCGCGAACGCCGCGAACGCGGAGCGGCTCTCAAGCCGCTACGGCCGGATGCGCGAGATCGGCGTCTCGGTCGAGAAGCTCGGCCGCGACGAGATGCGGCGGCTCGTCCCGGGCATGAACGTCGAGGACGTGGAGTTCGGGCTCTTCGGACCCGAGGACGGGTACGGAGACCCGATCGGCGTGCTCGCGGGCTTTCGGGCCAGAGCGGAGTCGCTCGGGATCGAGTTCGTCGAAGGCGACCTCGAGTCGGTCGACGTCCGGGACGGACGGATCGCCGGCGTGCGGTGTGCCGGGCGGGCGATCGCGACCGACCGCCTCGTCTGCGCGGCCGGCGCCTTCTCGAAGCGGGTCGGCGAGCTCGCCGGGGCCGACGTCCCCGTGTCTCCCGCCCGCCAGCAGCT
>JBBQNC010000285.1:0-4787 GCA_038329555.1 Thermoanaerobaculia bacterium | reverse complement strand
GACAACGGCTCCTGCTACGTCTCTCGCAGCTTCAGAGAGATCTGCCAGACCCTCCAGCTGCGACACCTGCGCACTCGCCCCTACCGCCCCAGAACCAACGGCAAAGCCGAACGATTCATCCAAACCCTGCTCCGCGAGTGGGCCTACAAACGCCCCTACTCCACCTCAGGCCAAAGAACTGACCAACTCAACCCTTATCTCGATCGCTACAATCGATGGAGACCCCATGCCGCCCTCAACAAACGAGCCTCTGTCAACAACCTGTTGAGATTTGACACCTAGGCCGGGCGCGAGGTCCGGGCACGTGGGTCTGGACGCGTCGGTCGGGAGGCCCAGGTCTGGACGCCTAGGTCTGTTCGAGGACGACGGTCAGCCGCAGAGGGGCGGGCCCCGGCTCGTCGGCCGGGAAGGGCGTCACGAGGGTGATCTTCGGCCGGCGGCTGGGCCGGGCCGTGACGGCTTCCGGCTTGACGACGCGCCGTTCCGCGACGCGATAGGTCCGCATCCCGAAGGGCGTGCGCATCGTCACCTCGTCGCCGACGCGGACCTCGGAGATGCCGGAGGCGGCGCTGTCGCGGGGGATCGCGACCACGGAGTGGTTTGTCCCGCCCTCCTCCCCGGGCAGCGCCGTGCCCGGCAGGTGGCCCGCACCGCGGGCGAGGGAGTTCCCGTCGACGCCCTCGAAGACCGGCGCGTCGACGGCGATCCGCGACACGGTGAGCCGCGCGACGAGGTCGCCTTCGGCAAACGGCCCCAGGGCGACGCGCCTGTGAACGTTGACCGAGAAGGGCGCATCGGGCGAGGACCGAAACGCCTCCGCCATGGGGGCGGCCGCGAGGATCCCGAAGGCGATGCCCACGGCCGCGAGCACCTGCGCGGCGCGCTCGAAGGATGGACGATGCGTCATGGCTTCCGCCTCAGGGAATCCCATCGGGAGGCGATTCCTGGAGCCTCGGCGGCGAGCCGGCGCGAACCCGAAATTCTGCTCTGCACCTTGCTTCGTCCTCCTCCTGGGGTGGGGCCGGAAGGGCCCCCGAACGGGTTGAATCCAAGGTGCGTGCCACATCAAGGGTTCCGGCCAGGGGGCGTATGCCAAGTCCTTGCGACTCAGAGGTTGAACCCATTTTGGGAGCGCCGCATTCCCGCCGCGCTCCTGCCGGCCGGCCCCCGGGGTCAGTCTCCGGTGCCCTCCGGAATCGTCCCCGTCAGGGTCCGGAAGGCCTGCAGGTATTTGCGCCGCGTCGTTTCGACTACGGCGTCCGGGAGTCGGGGGGCCGGCGGAAGCTTGTCCCAGCCGGCGGTCTCGAGCCAGTCCCGGACGAACTGCTTGTCGAAGGAGGGAGGGCTGGTGCCGGGCTTCCACTCGTTCGCGGCCCAGTAGCGCGAGGAGTCGGGAGTGAACGCCTCGTCGATCCAGAGGAGGCGGCCGTCCCTTCGCCCGAACTCGAGTTTCGTGTCCGCCAGGATCAGCCCCCGCGAGAGGGCGTGCTCGCTCGCCCGCCGGTAGAGATCGAGGGTCCGATCGCGGAGCGCGCGGGCCTCCTCCTCCCCGACCGCGCCGGCCAGCGTCTCGAAGCGGACGTTCTCGTCGTGCCCCGTCTCGCTCTTCGTCGCGGGCGTGAAGATGGGCTCCGGGAGCCGGTCGGCCTGCCGGAGGCCCGCGGGCAGCCTCACGCCGCAGACGCCGCCCGTTTGCCGGTAGTCGGCCCAACCGGAGCCCGCGAGATAGCCGCGGGCGACGCATTCGAAGGGAATGACCTCGGCCTTTCGGACGATCGCCGAACGCCCGGAGAGGGCGTCTCTCGATTCCGAAAGCGAGGCGGGAAACCGCGACACGTCGGTCTCGACGAGGTGGTTCTCGACGTCGGGGAACCGGTGGAACCAGAAGTGGGAGAGCTGCGCGAGCACGCGCCCCTTGTCCGGAATGCCGGGCGAGAGAACGCAGTCGAAAGCCGAGATCCGGTCGGTGGCGACGAGAAGGAGCGTGTCGCCGAGATCGTAGAGCTCCCGCACTTTTCCGCGCCGCAACAGGGGCACGGAGGAAAGATGCGTCTCGATGACGGCGGACACGAAAAAAACATAACACGACGGGGAGTGCGATTCTCGCGGGACCTCGCCCGAGTCCGCCGCGATTTTCGCGGCGGGAGAAGAGGGGGTCCGATACTTTCGCGCGTTCTGCGATAGCCTCCCCTCGCCATGTACGTCGAGATCGTCGAGGCGCCGCCACGCGGCCGGAACCTCTCCGTGGCGTTCCTGCACGAGGGACGGGACCCCGGCGCCCGCGCCGCCGGAAGCGTCCGCGAAGCGCTCCGCGAGGTATGCCGCGCGTCCGGCTTCCGAGGCCGCGAAAAGGAATCAGCGGGCTCCGCCTCGGCGGGGTGGGCCCTCGTGGGGGTCGGGAAGGCCCCGGCCTCCCTGGCGACGCTCCGCCGGGCCCTTCGCCGGTCGGTGCGCGACGCCCTGCGTCACGGCCCGGGCCGGCTGCTCCTCGCCTTCGACAGCGGTGTCGGAGAGCGGGAGCTGCGCGCCCTGGTGCGCGAGGCCGCTCAGGCGGACTACCGGTTCGACCGCTACAAGACCCCGACACGGCGGGAGACCGGGCCCGCGCGCGCCGCGATCCTTCCGCCGCCATCCGTCGACCGGTCGGCTCTCGCGGCCGCGGCGCGCGAAGCGCCCGTCGTCGCCGAGGCGATCGGCTGGGCGCGCGACCTCGGAAACACGCCGGCGAACGACCTCGGCCCCGAGGACTTTTCGCGGGAAGCCCGTGCGATGGGACGGCGCGCCGGAGTCACGGTGCGGGCGCTCGATCGGAAGGCGATCGAACGGGAGCGAATGGGCGGACTCCTCGCCGTCAACGCTGGCAGCGTCCGGCCGCCGGTCTTTCTGATCGGCGAGTACCGGCCTCGACAAAGCCGCGGAACCGCGGTGCTGGTGGGGAAGGGGATCACGTTCGATTCCGGGGGAATCTCGATCAAGCCCGCGGCGTCGATGGGAGAGATGAAGTACGACATGATGGGCGCGGCGACCGTCTTCGCCAGCCTCTTCGCCGCCGCCCGGCTGAAGCTGCCCGTCCGCGTGGTCGCGCTCGCCCCGCTCACCGAGAATCTCCCGAGCGGCTCGGCCTGCCGCCCCGGCGACATCCTCCGGATGCGCAACGGGAAAACGGTGGAGGTCGACAATACGGATGCCGAAGGCCGGCTCGTCCTCGCGGACGCTCTCTCCTATGCGGAAAAGTTCGATCCCGACGTGATCGTCGATTTCGCGACCCTGACGGGCGCGGTCCTGATCGCGCTCGGCCACGATTGTGCCGGAGTGATGACACCCCAGGACGACGTGGCGCGCGATCTCGTCGCGGCCGGCGAGGAGACGGGAGAGCGTCTCTGGAGGCTTCCCCTCTGGGACGACTACCGTTCCAACCTCAAGTCCGAATGGGCCGACATGAAGAACACGGGCGGCCGCGCCGCCGGAACGATCAACGCGGGCGTGTTTCTGAAGGAGTTCGTGCCGGCCGGGGTTCCGTGGGCCCACGTCGATTTCGCGGGCGTCGCGCATCTCGAGAAGGAGCATGCGGGCTACGACGCGGGCGCCACGGGGTTCGGGATCGCTCTGACTCTGGAGTTCCTTCGGCGGAGGTTCGCGGCGAAAGAGCGCTGATCCCGCCCTCCCGAAGCGACTCGATCGCGGGAAGTTTGACTGGGCGGGATCCCTTTGTTACGGTCGCGCCCCATATGCCCCTCCGCGAATTTGCGATCGGCCCGGTCGGGGAAGAGGTTTACCCGCGCCTCGTCGACGAGCTCGCCGCGTGCTTCGACGATCCCGCGCTCGACCGCAACGAGGTGGCCCGGGACGCGCTCTCCCAGCTCTATCTGGGCCGTCCCGACGCGGCGGACGCGGCCGCGCCTCTCGCGACGCGCGCCCTTCTCGCATCCCTCGACCCGCGCAACGCCACGATGGAGGTGGAGTACTACCGCGAGCTCGATCCGGCGAAGTGGGGGCCGGTCAAGCCGCTCCTCTGGTTCTGGCAGATGTTCGACCACTCTCCCGTCGGCCGAAACGTGCGCCTGGGCACCCGCATGCGGGCGATGCTCGCCGCGCGCGTGTTCCGACGGTGCGGCCGCAACGTCCGGATCTTTCACGGCGTGGAGTTCTCCTTCGGCTACAACCTTTCGGTCGGCGACGGCGTGACCATTCACCGCAACGTGTTGATCGACGACCGCGGCGAGGTCGTCATCGGCAACGAGGCGTCGATCTCCGACTACGTGAACATCTACTCGCACGCCCACGCCACGGAGGACATCCAGGAGATCTCGCTGGCGCGGACCGTGATCGGGGACCGCGCTCGCATCACCTACCACGCCGTCGTGCTCTCGGGGGTCATCGTCGAGGCGGACGCCATCGTCGGTTCGATGGGGGTCGCATCCAAGCCGGTCCCCGCGGGCGCGATTGTCGGCGGAGTTCCCGCCAAGGTGATCGGCCAGAAGAGCCGGAGGTAGAAAGCAGAAGGCCCAGACGAGGAGGAGGGGGCGGGCGGCCACCCGGATTCCGACGTCGGCCGGCGGCGCCGGCCGGGGCGGGAAGCCGACCTGCTCGAGCCGATAGCTGATAGCGTCCTCGTCCATGCTTCGCCGCCTGACGGTCCGGAATCTGGCCATCGTCGAGGACCTGTCGATCGAGCTCGGAGAGGGCCTGACGGTGATCACGGGGGAGACGGGCGCGGGCAAGTCGATCCTGGTCGACGCCGTCGCGCTTCTCGCGGGCGGGCGCGGGTCCTCGGATCTCGTGCGGGA
>JBBQNC010000284.1:0-4793 GCA_038329555.1 Thermoanaerobaculia bacterium | reverse complement strand
CGGGGGTTGCGGCTCCGCGCGGCCAGTCAGCGCGAGGTCCCCGCCGGACCCGACTCAAGCGCCACCGACACTTTTTCGCATCCCGAGGGCGCGCGGGGCAACACCCTCCGGGCAAAATATCTTGCGCGCCGCGGGAAGCGCATGCTACTTTGCGCCAGCTTTACAGCCCTCGCACAACGTGACGTCCACCACCTTTTTATGACTCTCCTTCCCCCATCCGTACGCCTACGCGGGGAGACGTGCGTGCGCCCGAAAGGAGGTCGGTCCTAGAGAGAACCTGACTTCCGTCGTCCGCGACGAAGCGGACGCGGGCCAACGCATCGAGTGATCGAGTCAACAATGTTTCTTTTTGAAGGGGCGCAAACGCCCCCAAGGGTAAATACCCGGGAGATCGGATAACTTCCATGATGCAGCAATACACGGACAAGAATCTCAACTGTGTCGACTGTGGCCAGACCTTTCTGTTCTCAGCCGATGACCAGGAGTTCTACGCGCGCAAGGGCTTCACCAACGAGCCCAAGCGCTGCAAGATCTGCCGCGACAAGCGCAAGACGTCCTCCGGCGAAGGCCGCGAGCGCACGTTCTACGATGTGACCTGCGACGGCTGCCAGAAGCAGACGCAGGTTCCGTTCAACCCCACGAATGGCAAACCGGTCTATTGCCGGGAGTGCTATTCGGCTCGGAGAGCGCAGCAGGCTTACTGATTCGTTCGCGAGTTCGATCGAAGCCCCGGCGCGAGCCGGGGCTTTTTTCACGTCGCCTTCGCTTCGCGCGGGCTCCCGCGTATGGAAGAGTTTGCCGAAAATGATTTCTTCCCCCTCTCCCGGCGGGAGAGGGCCGGGGTGAGGGGCATCCCCCGTATTGCCGAAATGCACGACTGACCCGAAGACCGCGCATCTTCGTGACTGTGGGTCGTGGTCATCGGGCGTCGCATTCCCAGATGGCCCGACGACCCGATGACCCGATGGCCCGCCGCCGATGACCCGATTCCCTTGATCTCTCTCGGTGATGTCTTCCGGGAATCCCCCTCACCCTGTCCCTCTCCCCGGCCGCGGGGGAGAGGGGAATCCTGGGTGACCTCTTTCCTGCGGAGAGGGTCGGGGGTGATGGCGTGGCTTCCTGGCACACGAGTCTCCCGAGTCAGCGGGGAGAAGACTGACGGCCGGACTGCAGCGGAACCGACCGCGATTTGCTATCGTCCCGTGGGAAATACGCGCGAAAAAAATGCCCTCCCCCACCTCGACCGTCGCATCCCCCTCGTCGCTCGCCGCGGCGATCGGCAACACGCCTCTGGTCGAGCTGGCGAACTTTTCGCGAGGCGCCGCGCGCATCTTTGCCAAGCTCGAGTGGTTCAACCCGGGCGGGAGCGTCAAGGACCGGGCCGCCGCCGCGATGTTCGAGGACGCCGAGGCCCGCGGCCTGATCGCCCCGGGCGGCACAATCATCGAGCCGACGTCCGGAAACACCGGCGTCGCCTTCGCGATGCTGGCGGCGGTGCGCGGGTACCGGTGCACGATCGTGATGCCCGAGGGCGCGGGGCACGTCAAGGCCCGGCTCATGGAGGCGTTCGGGGCAACGGTCGTCCGCTCTCCCGAAGAGGGCCTGATGAGCGGCGCGATCCAGCTCGCACGCGACCTCGTCGCGCAGACCCCCGGAGCCTGGCTCCCCAACCAGTTCGCCAACCCCTTCAACCCCCGCGCCCACTACGAAACGACGGCGCCCGAGATCTGGGAAGCCCTCGGCGGACAAATCGACGCCTTCGTGACCGGCGTCGGCACGACCGGCACGTTCACGGGCGTCGCGCGCTACCTGGCCGAGCGGAATCCCCGGGTGCTCAAGGTCGCGGCGGAGCCGCAGGGCTCGATCCTCGGCGGCGGCGAGCGCGGCTTCCACGCCGTCGAGGGGATCGGCCTCTCCTTCTACCCCGAGATCCTCGACCGCAGCCTGATCGACGAAGTCATCACGGTCGACGACGCGACGGCGTTCGCGACGTGCCGCGAGATCGCCCGGCAGGAAGGCCTCCTGGCCGGCGGCTCGTCGGGCGTGTCGGCAGCCGCCGCGCTGCAGGTCGCCCTCCGGCTCGGGCCCGGGAAGACCGTAGTCACCGTTTTCCCGGACGGCGCCGAGCGGTATCCCGACCAGGGGATCTTCGCGGAACCCGGCGCTCCGGAGATCCGGTGACCGCGAGAGCGAAGGCGAGGCTCGAACGCCGTTAAGGGTTTCCAGAACGATCATTCGCCGGACGAGAAACATCCCGGATCGCAGGTCGGCGACCAACTCTCAGCTCGCCACTTTGGAGGACCTCATGGGCTTCAGCACCGATTGCATCCACGCCGGAAACGCCGCCGACCCCACCACCGGCGCCGTCGCCGTGCCGATCTACCAGACGTCCACCTACGTGCAGGAGGCGCTCGGCAAGAACAAGGGGTACGAGTACGCGCGGACGCAGAACCCGACGCGGCACGCGCTCGAAGAGAACATGGCGGTGCTCGAGGGCGGGGCGGGTGCGCGCGCGTTCGCCTCTGGCATGGCGGCCGCGACGGCGATCTCGACGTTCGTCAAGGCGGGCGAGCACGTCGTCTGCTCGAACATGACGTACGGCGGGACGTACCGCTACTACACGCAGATCCAGGCTCGATACGGCGTCGAGTTCACGTTCGTGGACACGGCGAACCCGGACGAGGTCTGCCGGGCGTTCCGTCCGAACACGAAGCTGCTCCATCTCGAAAGCCCGACCAACCCGACGATGGTCCTCTGCGACATCCGCCGTCTCTCCGAAATGGCGCACGAACGCGGGGCGATCGTGGTCGTCGACAACACCTTCGCGTCGCCGTATCTCCAGCGCCCGCTCGATCTCGGTGCGGACATCGTCTACCACTCGACGACCAAGTTCTTAAACGGCCACTCGGACTCGATCGGCGGAATCGCCGTCGCGAAGAGCCCCGAGCACGTCGAATGGCTCTCCTTCGTTCAGAACAGCTCGGGCGCGATCCTGTCGCCCTTCGACTCCTGGCTCGTTCTCCGCGGGATCAAGACGCTCGTCGTCCGCATGGAGCGCCACGAGCAGAACGGCCGGGCGATCGCGAAATACCTCTCGACCCATCCCAAGGTGCGGAGCACGAACTATCCCGGTCTGCCCAGCCATCCGCAGCACGAGCTGGCGAAGCGGCAGATGCGCGGTTTCGGGGCGATGATCTCCTTCGACCTCGGCTCCTTCGAGAACGCCGCCGCGTTTCTCGCCCGCGTCCGGCTCTGCTCTCTCGCCGAGAGCCTCGGCGGCGTCGAGACGCTGATCTCCCATCCCGCCACCATGACGCACGCGTCCATACCGGAGGCGGAGCGCGAGCGGCTGGGCGTCACGGGAGGCCTCGTGCGGATCTCCGTCGGGATCGAGGATGTCGAGGATCTCATCGCCGATCTCGACTCCGCCCTCGAGGCCGTCACCGTCGAGGCCTAGGAACGCGGTGCGCGGGGACCGGCTCGCTCTCTTCGCGGGGCTGGCGGCGATCGCGGCGCTCTCCGTCGGTTCGCAGACGCCCGACCGGAGAAAAGAGAACGAGTCGGCCGAAGTCGCGGCGACGCCGGAAACGCTCCTCGAGCGGTTAAACCGGATTCGCAGGGACCGTGGACTTCCCAAGCTCCGCGCCGAGCCGGTCCTCGCGGCGCTCGCGGTCGACCGGGCGGCGTCCTCGCAGGCGGGACCGCTCGATCTCCACGACGCCACGCGGCGCGATCGCGACGCGGCGGAGCGAGCGGGGTATCCGGCCCGGACGCTAGCGGAGCTCTACGTCGGGTCGGAAGGCGGCGCCGATGCCGTTCTCGCGAATGCTCTCCAATCGAGCGATTTCGACGAGGAGGTCGCTCGCGCGGAGAACACGTCGGTAGGAATCGGCGCCGCGCTGCGGGAGGAGATGCCGATCTACGTCTTTCTCTTCGCGAGCTCCCAGGTGGATTTTCTCGCCTCGAAGGCGGCGTCTCTCGGAGACCTGATGTCGGTTCGCCGGGACGTCCTCGCGCGCGTCAACGGCGAGCGGGCCTCCGCACGCCTCCCCCCGCTCCGCGCACATCCGCGTCTCGACGAAGCGGCGCTCCGTCACGCGCAGGACATGCTCGCCCGCGCCTACTACGGACACGTGAGCCCCGACGGCCGGACTCCTCTCGACCGCGGCCGTGCCGCCGGGTACCGGACTCGCGCCGTCGGAGAGAACATCGCCCGCGGGCCCGCCTCCGTCCCGGAAGTCATGGACGCCTGGATGAAGAGCCCCGAGCATCGCGCGCACATCCTCTCGCCCGCGTTCCGCGAGACGGGCTCCGCCGTGGCGGTCGGGCCCGACCGGAGCGGCTATCAGGTGATCTGGGTCCAGTGCTTCGGGAGGCCGGCAGAGGAGCCGGTGGTCGGTCCGGCCCGGCGCCGCTGAGAGGCGCCCGAACGGCTCGCTTCCGCTGGCAGGCACTCGAGTGGCTCGCCGCCGCTACGAAGCGGGAGAATCGAGAAGGCTCAGCGAGAGACGGCGCGGCGGCGGATCGGCACCGGCGCCGCGGGCTCCCCGGCGGCCGGCTTCTTGCGCGGCTTGCGCTTCCGGGGCTCCGTCGTGCGGCTGATCCACTCCGAGAACGCCGGCGAGGCGTCGTCCACCCGATAAGCGAGAACCTCGGGGAGCTCGTACGTGTTCAGCTTCTGGATCGTGTCCCGCACGCGGGTGAACTCGCTGGCGCGGGTCTTGATCAGGAGGAGGAACTCGCCGTCGTCGCAGACACGCCCCTTCCACCGGTAGATCGAGTGGACGTTCGGG
>JBBQNC010000283.1:0-4810 GCA_038329555.1 Thermoanaerobaculia bacterium | reverse complement strand
ATGCTGTCGGCCGCCGGCGTCGGAGTCCCCGCGTTTCGGGTATTCGACCGGCGGGAGGACCCGGCGAGACTGGCGCCGGGCGTCCGCTATCCCTGCGTCCTGAAGCCGACGTTCCTCGCCGCGAGCCGCGGCGTCATCCGGGCCGACGGCCCCGCGGAGTTCGAGGAAGCGTGGCGACGGATCGGCCGCATCCTCGACGCGCCGGACGTCGCCCTCCGGGGCGGGGCCGCCGCAGGGGAGATCCTCGTCGAGGACTTCGTGCCCGGTCTGGAAGTCGCCGTCGAAGGGCTGCTCACGGCGGGACGGCTCCGGGTCCTGGCGATCTTCGACAAGCCGGATCCGCTGGACGGTCCCTTCTTCGAGGAGACGATCTACGTGACGCCCTCGAGGCTGTCGGAGGCGAACCAGTCGGCGATCGCGGCCGAGACGAAGCGGGCGGCTGCCGCGCTGGGACTCACGGAGGGCCCCGTCCATGCGGAGTTGCGCGTCCATCGGCGGGGGATCACCGTCATCGAGTTCGCCGCACGCTCGATCGGCGGGCTCTGCTCCCGCACGCTCCGCTTCGGAACGGGGATGTCGCTCGAGGAAGTCATCCTGCGGCACGCCCTCGGCCTTCCCCCGGGGGCGCCGCGGGAGTCGGCGGCGGCCGGGGTGATGATGATTCCGATCCGGAAGGCCGGAACCCTCGCCCGCGTCACGGGCCTCGAGGAGGCGCGCGCCGTGCCGGGAATCGTCGAGGCGACGATCACCTTGAGGCTCGGTCAGGAGATGGTGCCGTTGCCGGAGGGGTGGCGCTATCTCGGGTTTCTCTTCAGCCGGGCGGCGGAGCCCGCGGAGGCCGAGCGGTCGCTGCGCGAAGCCTACGCGCGCCTCGCCTTCGACGTACAGGAGGACGGGGAGGGGCAGGTGGACGAGCAAAGAGCCGACGAGTCGGCGACGAAGGGGTGAGGGTCGGCGCCGCCGGGCGCGATCACTTCCCGGGCGAGTAGTACGGGTTGCGGCCGGCGCCGTGATCCGTCGTGTCCAGAATCTCTCCGACGCGGGGCGCCAGCTCCCGGATCGCCTTCTCGATGCCTTGCTTCAACGTGACGTCGGCGGCGCCGCAGCCCTGGCAACCCCCGCCGAGACGGAGATAGACGTTGTTGCGCTTGACGTCGATCAGCTCGACGTAGCCGCCGTGCTGGGCGACCGCCGGGTTGATCTCCCGGGCGAGAAGATCCCCGATCGCCCACTTGAGATCGCCCTCCGAGGGGAGGTCTTCGAAGTACTTCGGAGAAACGATCGGAACGCCGCTGCGCAGATGGCGGCGGATCACGTTGCCGAGCTGCAGGGCGGGCCAGTCGACCGCGTGGGCGCCGGACACCGTCACGACGTTGTCCGCGATCAGAACGCTGGCGACGCCCGGAATCGCGAGCATCTCCGCGGCGAGCGGCGCAACGCCAGGCGCGATCGGCGCCGTGAAGAAGCTCGAGTCGCCCGGAAGAAGCGGCCGATCGACGGTGTACTTGCAGCGGTCGCCGCTCGCAGCGGGCTCGCCCGTGATGCGGATCTCGTCGTTCTCGTTCACGCTTCTAATTATATGCGCCGCCGCCGATCCGGCGGAGGCCGGGCGGCGCGGGACCGTCCCTCCGGCGCGTACGCTCGCGTCTTGAACGCGCCAACCCCGTCGGACATAATCGCCGGCTGGAGACTTGATGCCCCACAAGATCAGCCGGCGCGACCTCAAACGAAACGACCTAGCCGACACGATGGGCAAGACGGTCGACTATGTTTCGCACCATCGGCGCGGAGTCACCGAGGGGATCGCCATCGCCGTCGGTGTCGTGGTCCTCGCGGCCGGCTTTGTCCTCTTCCGGACCCTCCGCGAGAACGAGGCCGGGCGGGAGCTTTCCGCGGGCCTGGCCGCGCTCGAGGCTCCGCTCGTCGGGACACCGGCCTCGGCTTCGGCCTCCCGGACGTTCGCGACCGCCGCCGAACGGGATCGCGAAGCCCTGGACCATCTCCGCAAGGCGGCCGACAGGAAGGGGACGGTGGCGGGCCGCGCCGCGGGCGTGATTCTCGCGGCGCGCGAGCCGAAGTCGCCGGACACGCCGGAGCGCCTGGCGCGGGCGGCGCGATCGGGGCGGGGCGAGATCGCCGTCGCGGCCGAGCTCGATCACGCGCGGCTCCTCGCCTCAACAGGCAAGACGGCCGAGGCGATCGACCGTCTTAAGAGGGCGATCGAATCCAACGACTCTCCCGCCCCCAAGGACGCGCTGATGTTCGCGCTCGCCGAGATCTACGAGCAGACGGGGGCGACGGCCGACGCGCGCGCCACGTATCAGCGCCTGGTGAGCGACTACCCGAACTCGCCCTACCGGCCCGACGCCCGGCAGAAGCTCTAGCAGGCTGCTGAAAAATGGATGCGGGCGTCGTGGCTGGCTGTCGGCCGCAGGCATTCGCTGCGCGAACGGCGGCCGAGAGAGTTGAACGTGAGGGCCCGAACTCAGGACGTCTTTTCGAAAGTTCTCGGCTGCCGGTCGCAACGCGACGCCGCAGCCGAAAGCGGCGCGGGGCCGTCTGCAGCGTCGCCGCTCCTCCCCGATGCCAACGCATCGCCTTCGTCGCGGCTCCTTGTATCCGACCCCGCGGCGCTCGCAACGCCGCCTCGCACCCTTTTTCAGCAGCCTGCTAGCGGGCGGCGGAAGGAGGAGACGCGCGTGACCCGGCGTCGCGTCGTCATCATCGTGTGCGACGGGCTCGGCGTCGGAGCGGCGCCGGATGCCGACTCGTACGGCGACGCGGGAAGCGACACCCTCGGGCACGTCCTCGACGCGCACCCGACCAATCTCCCGAACCTGGAGCGGCTCGGGCTGCTCGCCGCCGCCGGGCGCGGCACTCCCGCCGGCGCGCGGGGCCGGGCGTGCGAGCTCTCCGCCGGCAAGGACACCACGACGGGGCACTGGGAGATGATGGGGCTCGTCACCGAAAAGCCGTTCCCGCTCTACCCGGACGGTTTCCCCGACGAGATCGTCCGCCCGTTCGAGGCGCGTGCCGGCGCCCGGGTGCTCGGCAACCGCGCCGCCTCCGGGACCGAGATCATCCGTGAGCTCGGCGCGGAGCATCTCGCGACCCGCCGGCCCATCCTGTACACGTCGGGCGACTCCGTGTTTCAGGTCGCCTGCCACGAAGATGTCTGGCCTCCGGAAAGGCTCTGGGACCTCTGCCGCTTCGCACGGGGTCTCCTGCACGGCGACCACAACGCCGGACGCGTGATCGCACGGCCTTTCACGGGACCGCCAGGCAGCTTCGTCCGGACCGCCAACCGGCGGGACTTCACCGTCGAGCCGACGGGGGAGACGTGGCTCGACCGCCTCGTCGCGAGCGGCCGGACCGTCTTCGCTGTTGGAAAGATCGTGGACATTTTTTCCGGGCGAGGCATCTCCGACTCGACGCACACCGTCTCGGACGCCGAGGGCATGAGCGCGACAAACGCCGCGCTCCGGGAGGGGCGCGCCGACTGCATCTTCACGAACCTGGTCGACTTCGACAGCAAGTACGGACACCGCAACGATCCCGCGGGCTTCGCGCGGAACCTGGCGTCGCTCGACGCGCTGCTGCCGGAGACGCTCGGCGTCCTCGGCCCCGGCGATCTGTTTCTCCTGACGGCCGACCACGGATGCGAGACGACGGACGTCTCGACGGACCATACGAGGGAGTGCGTGCCGATCCTCGCCGCCGGCCCGGCGGTGCGGCCGGACGCGGATCTCGGGCTCCGGAGCGGATTCTGCGACGTGGCCGCAACCGCGGGCGAGTGGCTCGGCGTTCCGGCCCCCCGCGGCGAGAGCGCTCTTTCGCTCTTCGCGCGCTGAGCGCGCGTGCTGCTCCACGTCCTCCTTCTGGTGTCCGCGGCGTACTCGGCCTGCTGCCTTCTCCTTCTCCTGGTCAACCTCGCCGCGCTTCCGCGGCTCGCGCGGGAGCCGCCGCGGCCGCCCGGGGAGGAGCCGCCCTTTCTCTCGATCGTGGTCCCCGCGAGGAACGAGGAGCGCGCGGTCGGCGCCGCCGTCGTGTCGCTGCTCGCGCAGGAGTACCCGGTCTTCGAGGTGATCGTCGTCGATGACCGGTCGACGGACCGTACCCGGTCGATCCTCGAGGCGCTCCGGGGAGACGCTCGCCTGCGGATCGTGGCGGGCGACGAGCCTCCCCCCGGATGGCTCGGCAAGCCCCACGCCCTCTTTCAGGGAGCGCGCGAGGCGCGCGGGGACCTGCTTCTATTCGTCGACGCCGACGTCCGGTACCACCCCCAGGCCGCGGCGCAGGCCGTGGCGTTCCTGTTGCGCCGGAACGCCGACTTCGTCTGCCTCTTTCCGCGCCTGGAAACGGCGACGTTCTGGGAGACCGTCCTCATGCCGAACCTCGAATGCGCCGTGTACTTCGGGCCCGCATTCCTCGCGAACCGCGACCGCCCGCGCTGGCTCGCCGCGGGAGGTGGTGCAGGCAACCTCGTGCGACGGCGCGCCTACCAGACGATCGGAGGTCACGAGGCCCTGCGCACGTCCGTGATCGACGACGTCCGCCTGGCGGTCTCGATCCGCCGGGCGGGATTTCGAACGCGGGTGGTGCTCGCCAGAGACCGCGTGGCGGTGCGCATGTACCACGGCTTTCGCGAGGTGTGGGACGGCTTCACGAAGAACATCGCGTACGCGCTCGCCGGCTGGACGGGCGCGGCGCTGCTCGCGATCTCGATCGTCTGGACGGCCGTCTCGATTCTTCCCGCGGTGGTCCTCGCCCTGGCCGCCGCGGCGGCCGCCGGCGCTGCCGGGTGCGTCCC
>JBBQNC010000282.1:0-4858 GCA_038329555.1 Thermoanaerobaculia bacterium | reverse complement strand
GGATTCGAAGCTCGGTCGCGACGTCGCGATCAAGGTCCTTCCGGAAGCGGTCGCGCAGGACGTCGAACGCCTGGCTCGCTTCGAGCGGGAAGCCCGAGCGCTCGCGTCGCTCAACCACCCCGGCATCGTCACGATCTTCGCGGTCGCGGAGTCGGGCGGCACCCGGTTCCTCGCGATGGAGCTCGTCGAAGGCGAGAGCCTGGACACCGTCCTATAACGTCATAGCGCTCTGCCGAACGACGAGATCGGTTGCTGTCATTCGGGCGCCACGTCCTGGGCGCCGGATCGTATATCGATCAACGCGCCCCGTGGAGTGAACGCCACGCGGCAATAGAATCCGCTCACCTCATGCCGTTGCATCCCGGAACCCGTCTCGGCCCTTACGAGATCCTCTCTCTGCTCGGCGCGGGCGGGATGGGTGAGGTGTATCGCGCGCGGGACGAGCGGCTGAAGCGGGACGTCGCCGTAAAAGTCCTGCCTGCGTCATACTCGAGCGATCCGGAAAGGCTGCGCCGCTTCGAGCAGGAGGCGCAGGCGGCCGGGGCGTTGAACCATCCCAACATCATGGCAATCCACGACGTCGGCTCCGTGGATGGGGCGCCCTACGTTGTCTCCGAGCTACTCGAGGGCGAGACGCTGCGCTCGCGTCTGACCGGGGGCGCTCTGCCCCAGCGCAAGGCGATCGACTACTCGGTGCAGATCGCGCACGGCCTTGCGGCGGCGCACGAAAAGGGGATCGTCCACCGCGACCTGAAGCCCGAGAACCTCTTCGTCACGAAAGACGGACGCGTCAAGATCCTCGACTTCGGCCTCGCCAAGCTCACTCAGCCCGAGAGCGGCACCGGCCAGCAGACGAACCTGCCGACCGAAGCGGCGGGCACCGAGCCCGGCGTCGTGCTCGGCACGCTCGGCTACATGTCGCCCGAGCAGGTGAGAGGAAAAGAGGCCGATGCGCGCAGTGACATCTTTTCCTTCGGCGCGATCCTCTACGAGATGCTCTCGGGCAAGCGCGCGTTTCGTGGCGAGTCTGCCGCGGACACGATGAGCGCGATCCTCACGAAGGAGCCTTCGGACCTCTCGGAGACGAACCGCGGCATCGCTCCAGGCCTCGAGCGCGTGGTCCGCCACTGCCTCGAGAAGAGCCCCGAGGAGCGATTCCACTCGGCCCACGATCTCGCCTTCGACCTGCAGGCGCCGTCGGGGGATTCCGCCGGTCCGGGCGCGGCCGCCGGTTCGGCTCCAGCCCGCGCTGACGCTCGGCGCCCTCGGCGCCCGCCGAAGGCCGCCGTTGACCCGCCCCAATTCACGCGCCTGTCGTTCCGCCGGGGGCTCGTGCAGTCCGCCCGCTTCGCGCCCGACGGCGAGACGATCGTGTACGGCGCCGCCTGGGACGGCGCGCCGTTCGAGATTCTCACGACGAGGCCGGAGGGGCGGGAGTCGCGCTCGCTCGGCCTCGGCTCCGCCGACGTGCTCGCGATCTCCCGGACGGGAGATCTCGCGATCTCGCAGAACCGCCGCTTCACGCGCGGCTGGGAGAACAGCGGCACCCTTTCGCAGGTGCCGCTCTCCGGAGGCGCGCCGCGAGAGCTTCTCGAGAAGGTCCAGGAAGCCGACTGGGCCCCGGACGGTCGGAGCCTTCTTGTCGTGCGCGAGATCGGCGGCAAGAGCCGCATCGAGTTTCCGATCGGGGAGGTTCTCTACGAGACCCACGGATGGATCAGCCTCGCGCGCCTGTCTCCGAAGGGCGACCGAATCGCCTTCATCGATCATCCCCAGCGGGGAGACAACGTGGGCTCCCTGTGCGTCGTGGATCTGGCCGGCGGGAAGACGACTCTGGCATCGCGGGGTGCCACGGGGCTCGCCTGGTCTCCCGACGGCACGGAGGTGTGGGCGTCCCGGGGCAGCACCCTCTTTGCCGTCTCGCGCCCGGAGGCCCTGCGGATTCTCGCGCGCCAGCCGGGCGGATCCTGGCTCCTCGACGTCTCGCGCGCCGGCAAGGCCCTTCTCGCGCACATCAACATCAGTCGGGAGATGGTGGGGGTCGCGCCGGGGGAGGCGAGGGAAAGGCACCTCTCCTGGTTCGATTGGTCCTTTCCCGCCGACCTCACCCCGGACGGGCGAATGGTGATGTTCGACGAGAGGCGAACCGGCAAGGCCTCCCCCGATGAAGGGTATCCAATTTACCTGCGCAAGACGGACGGCTCGCCCGCGGTGCTCCTGGGAGACGGCTCGTCCGTGGCGATTTCACCCGACGGGCGCTGGGCGCTCACGGTCTTCCGCCCGTTCGGTGAGACGCAACTCATGCTCCTGCCAACGGGAGCGGGGCAATCGCGCCAGCTTCCCCTGGACGGGATTCGCTACTCGCGAGAGGGGGCCTGGCTGCCGGACGGCAAGCGCGTGCTCGTCGCCGGGGCGCAGGAAGGGCACGGCCCCCGGCTCTATGTCCGCGACATCGAGGGGGGCCCGGCTCGCCCGGTGACGCCCGAGGGAATCCGCATCAATTTCAACGGAAACGTCGTCTCGCCCGACGGAAAGCTGGTGACGGCCGTCGATTCGGATGTCCGCGCGATGCTCTACCCGGTTGACGGCGGCGAGCCGCGGCCGATTCCGGGAATCGAGGCAGGCGAGCTTCCGATCCAGTGGAGCACGGACACGAGCCTCTTCGTCTCGCGTCCCGGAGACGTGCCGGCGGGAATCTTCCGGATCGATCTGACGGCAGGAAGCCGGGAGCTTGTTCGCCAGCTCAATCCACTCGATCCCGCCGGCGTCTTCTCGATCGACCCGATCCGGATGACGCCCGACGGAAAGAGCTACGTCTATTCCTACCGCCGCCTCCTTTCGGATCTCTATCTCGTCGAGGGGCTGAAGTGATTTTGGATTTTGGATTTTGGATTGAGCGCGACGTGACGCTCGCGGCGGGGTCCAGGCTGGGCCGTACGAGATCGTCGCGCCGATCGGGGCCGGCGGCATGGGCGAGGTGTACCGGGCGAAGGATTCGAAGCTCCGGCGGGAAGTCGCGATCAAAGTCCTTCCCGAGGCGGTGGCGCAGGACGCGGAGCGAAGGCTCGGGTCAGACCCGAAATCCGCCGCTTCTTGCAGGATTGGCGATGCCGCAAGCCTCCTCGAAGACGGCGACTACAGAACTCCAAGAGGTTACGTCTTGAAGAAACGGCTCCTTTCGATGGTCATGATCCCTGCCGCAGCTCTCGCGCTCGGCGTCGCCGCCACCAGGCCTCCTCCCGCCCCGCGACCGGCCGCCCAGAAGCCGTCCGCGCCCTCCTCTCCCGGATCCGTCCTGGAAGGGCAGGGCGCGCTCGGGGACTGGACGACGGATGCCCCCGGCGTCCGCCGCCGGATCACCGTGCGGGATCTTCCGCCGCCTTACGCGACGAAATCGGTGGACCCGCCTTCGCGCAACATCTCGCGGCCGAAGGGCGCATGGCCGAAAGCGCCGGCGGGTTTCCGCGTCGACGAGTTCCAGACGAACGTCTCGAATCCGAGGCTGATCCGCACCGCGCCCAACGGCGACGTCTTCGTGGCCGAGAGCCAGGCCGGGCGGATCCGGATTCTTCGCGCCCGCGACGGCGCGTCGAAGGCCGAGGTCAACGAAGTCTTCGCGTCGGGCCTCGACCGCCCGTTCGGGATCGCGTTCTATCCCCCCGGCCGGGACCCGAAGTACGTCTACGTCGGCGAGACCGGCCGCGTGGTCCGCTTCGCGTACGCCAGCGGCGACCTCCACGCGCGCGGGAAGGCGGAGGTGATCGTCCCCGAGATCCCCTCGGGAGGGCTCCTCCGAGGAGGCGGGCATTGGACGCGCGACCTCGCATTCTCGAAGGACGGCCGCAAGCTCTGGGTCTCCGTCGGCTCGCATTCGAACGTGCAGGAGGGCGGACGGCCCGACGAAACGCGCCGAGCGGACATCCTCGAGTACAACCCGGACGGAACCGGGATGCGCATCTTCGCGTCCGGCATCCGGAACCCCGTCGGCATCGCGGTCCAACCTTCGACAGGCGAGCTCTGGGCATCCGTCAACGAGCGCGATGAGCTCGGGGACGACCTGGTGCCCGACTACGTCACGCGCGTGAAGGAGGGCGGCTTCTACGGCTGGCCCTGGTTCTACATCGGCGCGCATCAGGATCCGCGCCACGCCGGCGAGCATCCGGAGCTGAAGGCCCGCGTGATCGCGCCGGACGTCCTCATCCAGTCGCACTCGGCGTCCCTCGAGATGTGCTTCTACACGGGCAAGCAGTTTCCTCCGGCGTTTGCCGGCGACGGATTCGCCGCGGAGCACGGGTCGTGGAACCGTTTGAAGAAGACTGGATACAAGGTGATCCGCATCCCGCTCCGGAACGGCCTTCCGACGGGCGAATACGAGGATTTCCTGACGGGCTTCGTGACCGCGGCGGGTGAGGTCTGGGGAAGGCCCGTCGGCGTGGCGGTCGCCCGCGATGGCGCGCTTCTCGTCAGCGACGACGGCGGCGATCTGATCTGGCGCGTGTCGTACGAGGGACGGTAGAAACTGAGACCGGCGTCAGACCGGAAAGCCGCGCGACAGAACCTTCGAAACAACTGTAAGACTCGGCTCGTTGCTCAGAGGTTGGCCGCTGCAAGGGACATCAATGCAACCGCTATGTTCGCGGCGTGGCTGGGAAGTCTGCCCCGAAGGAGGGGGGGCGTGGGAGGCTGAGTTCGAGGAGGGCGGCCATGCGAGAGGGGATGCGGTTGGCGCGGGGTAGTCAGGTGTTTCTCGGTCTGGATATCTCGAAGTCGTCATGGCACGTGACGGCGCGGTCGGGAGGAGAGACGCTTTTGAGCGCGAGCTGTCGGCCCAAGCGGGAGGCGCTTGACGGACTGCTGG
>JBBQNC010000281.1:0-4890 GCA_038329555.1 Thermoanaerobaculia bacterium | reverse complement strand
CTCCTCTCCACCCGCGACAGCGGGGGGAGAGGGCGGGGTGAGGGGGGAGAGGGCGGGGTGAGGGGGGAGAGCCGCGCTCGCTTTCATCCGGGACGAAAACCTCCGGCCGCCAGCCTGCGGATGACCGCCGGCGACCAAGGGACGTCGGCTACGCGGCTCTTCCGGCTTCGAGCTCCGGCCTCGGGCGCCGTGTCGCGTACAGCAGCTGTCCGACGAGGAGGAGCATCCCGGCGTCGCGCAGGATGACCCATCGCATGTCCGCGAGCCGCTCCGCCTCCGTCTTGCCGGCCTCGCGGACGTCGAAGCAGCCGCAATCGATCGCATGGCTGCGCGCGAGGTTGACGCCGACGGCCGCGATGAACAGGACGAGGAAAAGGCCGATCAGTGCGGCGGCCCCGCGCCGCCAGACTCCGAGGACGAGCGCGAGCCCCGCGAGCAGCTCCACCCAGGGCATCCAGAGGGCGGCGGCGCCGACGAGCCCGGCGGGAAGCAGGCGGTAGTTGTAAATCATGTGGGCGAAGGAGGGGGGATCGGCGATCTTCGGAATCGCCGCGGCGATGAAAATCCCTCCGAGCGCCAGCCGGACGGCCACGGTCAGCCAGGGATGCGCGAGGGCTCTCGAGAAACGCTCGCTCACGGATTCGGACCCTTGGTCGCCGGAAGGCCGCGCTTCTGCCAGTCGGGGAATCCGTCCTTGTAGACGAGGACGTCGTCGAAGCCCGCGAGGTACAGCTTCTGCGCGAGCATGTGCGAGTCCTCGCAGTCGCCGCCGCTGCAGTAGATGACGATGGGAGCGGACGGTTCGTGGCCCTCGGCGAAGAACGCCTTGACCTTGTCGTCGACGTCGGCCTCCCAGACCGAGAATGGCCGCGCCCCCGGGATGTGCCCGTCGGCGTAGATCGCCGTCCGGCGGGCGTCGAGAAAGGGGACGTCGCCGCGGGCGTGGAGGGAGGCGGCGTCCTCTCCGGCGATCTCGACCCACGGCTTGTCGGGATGAGGCGGAAACGACGAGCCGGCGGCCGGATGGGCGGTCGACGGGGCCGGCTTCGTAGTGCCGGACGCGGGCGGCGCCATGGTGCTGCGCGGCGCGTTCACGGCCGGGACTGTGCCCGTCCAGGCGAGCCGCCTCTGCGGACCCGCGAGCGCGTTCGAGACGAGCGCGCAGACGCCCGCCGCGATGACCAGCAGGAGCGCGTGAACGGCCGGGCGCGACTTCACGGACGGGGACCCGATCGCGCGGAGGGACAGCCGGAAGGGCACGTTCGAAGGATCCGCCGATCTCTCATCGTTCCCATGACCCAACCCGCGGACCGCCGGCCGTATTCACGGGATCACGGGACGGCGGGACTCGAGGGGCTGCGTTTGCCGGTCCGCTCTCTATCGGGCTAGGGAAGCTTCAGGTTCGAAAGCACGAAGGGGACCTCCCCAAAGGACTTCGGCGTCTTCAAGCGGACCTGGAGAACGGCCGTCGGGGGGATCGGCTCGAGCATCCTGACGATCCGATAGCCCTCGAGATCGGTCGAGCCGTATGAGGGGACGGGCTTTCCGTCGGCGCCCGCGACATCGAAGGAAAAGATCTTCTTTCCCGGGTCGTCGACCTTCAGGATGAGGTCGTTCTCGCCGGCGGTCATGAAGAGCATGCCGAGCGCGTTCACGAGGGACTCGACCATCGTTTCGGCCATCCCGTCGAGCCCTTCCTTCTTCCCCTTCTTCTGCGCGGCCTGCGCCTTCTTCGCCTCGGCCTCCTTCTTGTCCCTCTCGAGCCCGGCCTTCGAGAGAACGCGCAGCTTGATGCGCTGGCCCGCGAGCGCCGGAACCGTGAGGGGCTTGTCCTTCTTCGCGAGGACCCGGTCGATCTTCACCGTCGCGGCCGGGTCGCGCGAAGGCAGGTACGTCTCGAGGACGCCCTCCAGGGCCACGACCGTCTTCGCCTTGCGGGCGGGGCTCGCGAGCTCGAGTCTCGGGGTCGGAGCTCCGTGGCCTCCGGGCGGGGACTGCCATCCGTCCGTTCCGCTCTGCATGGCGCGGCCCTCCGCGGGAATGAGATGCCGACCCGTATCGTCCGCGGCGTTCGTGACGCGCGGCCGGACGGACATGACGGCGCCGGCGTCCGCGCCGTGGAGGGAGAGCATGAGCGTCAGACCGGGAGGCGGGAAGTCGCCGGTCGACCGGCGGTCCAGGAGAGATTCGACGGCGATCTCGATCTTCGGTGGCTTAGCCGCCGCCGCGGAACCGGGTGCCGCCGGCTTCGATGCGGCCTTCTTCGTCTGCGCCAGGGCAGGAGGGCCCGCGGCCAGGGCGCCCGCCAGGAGAAACGAGAACGCCCGGAAGGATTTGTCGTTCACGGCAGCGCGACCTCCTTCAGGTTGATCGGAACCGTCAGGATCGACTTCGCCGTGCGGAGCGTCACCAGCAGCGTGGCGTCCGCCGGCGGCTTCTCGGACAGGTCGATCCGGACGAGCTTGTCTTCGCCGCCGCCGGACGTGCCGCGGCTCGGCGCGCTCAGCTCGCTCCCGTCCGCCGCCACAAGGTCGACGGAGATGATCTTGCCGTCGGGATCCTTCGTCGCCACGAGAACCGTCTTCTCGTCCGGCGCTTCCCCCTGGAGCGCGGAGAGGGCGGTGATCATGCCGATCGCCGCCTGGATCTCTTCATCGCTCGCTCCATGCTTCTTCCCCTCCGCCATGATCTGCTCTTTGGTGGGCCGGCTCGCCAGCTCGCGCTTCTGGTAGGCCTCCGAAGAGAGCGGCGTGATCTCGACCTTCGCCGCCTTGAGGACCGGGCTCGAGAGCGGCTTGTCGAGCCGTGTCAGGACCTTCTCGAACTTCTGCTTTGTGTTCGCGTCGCGCGCCGGGATGAACAGCTCGAGGTCGCCCGAGACGTTGACTTTCGAGGCGTCGCGGCTCGGATTCAGGAGGGACAGGTGCGGGGCCGGGCGCCGGTCCGTCGAGAATTCCTGGAACTCGGCGGGCTTGTCGTCCGACGCGGGCCGGACGAGCGTCGTCCCAACATCGTCCTTCGCCGACTTGACCCGAACGCGCAGCGCCTTGACGTCCGCGAGCGAGCCGCCGCTCAACGCGAGCTCGATCGTGAGGCCGCCCATTCGGCTGTCGGACGCACGCTGGTCCTCGACGGTCCCCGCGGCGACCTTGATGTCCTGGGCGCTCGCCGCCGCCCCCAAGCCGGCCACGAACAGGAAAGAGGAAACGACGAGGGGAGGACGACGTGGCGAAAGCACGATGGACCTCCGATTTGCGTCCGAAGCTACCATTGCCGCGGTCCTCCCAATCAGAAAATCGTTCTTTTCGAGCGCCAGGGGCCGTTCGACTATCGGCCGCGGCATTCGCTTTGCGAACGGCGGCCGAGAGAGCGCTTCGCTTGGAACGATGCGGGACCTCTTCCCGGGGGGACGCTAGGATTCGCGGACAGGAGGCCCGCCATGTCCGAATCCCGCCGGAAGTTTCTCGCCCGCACCGCCGCAGGGATCGTCGGCGCCGCCGCCGGGCGCTCCGCCGCACGGGGGCAGTCCGCGCCGATGAGTCCCACGCCCGCGCCCGCCGCGGGAACGCCCCCCGCCTTCGGGACGGCGCCGCCGGCCGGACCGAAGGTGACCGCCGCCACCCTCGCCGAGGCCGAAAAGCTCGTGCGGCTCGAGATGACCGCGGCCGAGAGAGCGCAGGCCGCGGGCAACTGGAGCCGCGCCATGGCGGGCGTCATGGAACGGCGAACCGGCCCTCGGAAGGTCGTCATCGAGGATTCCGTGGCGCCGGCCTCCCGCTGGGACCCGATGATTCCCGGTGTGTCGGCAGGTCCGAAGGAGAACCGGTTCGTCCGCAGCGCGGCCCCGGGACGGACGGCTCCCCTGCCGAAGGGCGATACGGACATCGCGTTCGCGCCCGTCACGGCCCTGTCGCGGTGGATCGAGTCGCGCGCGCTCACGTCGGAGCGGCTGACTTCGATCTACTTCGATCGGATCGCGCGTTTCGACCCGAAGCTCCGGTGCGTCATCACCCCGAACCGCGAGCTCGCGCTCGAGCAGGCGCGCCGCGCGGACGCGGAGATCGCCGCGGGGAAATACCGCGGCCCGCTCCACGGCATCCCCTGGGGGACGAAGGACCTCCTCGACACGAAGGGAATCCGCACGACATGGGGCGCCGAGCCGTACCGCGACCGCGTTCCCGCGGCCGACGCCGCCGTCGTCGAACGGCTTCACCGCGCGGGCGCCGTGCTCGTCGCGAAGCTCTCCCTCGGCGCGCTCGCGTTGAACGACGTCTGGTTTGGCGGGCAGACGATGAATCCGTGGCTCCTCGAGGAGGGGTCCGGGGGTAGCAGCGCGGGGCCGGGCGCGGCGACGGCCGCGGCGCTCGTGGGCTTCTCGATCGGCAGCGAGACCGAAGGCAGCATCATCGATCCTTCGATGCGGTGCGGCGTCACCGGGCTCCGGCCGACGTTCGGCCGGGTCCCGCGGACCGGCGCGATGACGCTCTGCTGGTCGATGGACAAGCTCGGCCCGATGGCCCGCGGGGTCGAGGACACCTTCCTGGTGCTCGCGGCGATCTCGGGGCCCGACGCCGGCGACGTCTCGAGCGTGCCGAGCCGGCTCGACTTCGACGCGGGCGCCGGCGTCTCAGGACTGAAGGTCGGCTACTTCCCCGCGTGGATGTCGGAGAGCCCCGCGACCGAGGTCGACCGGGCCGCGCTCGAGACGGTTCGTCGTCTCGGGATGACGCTCGTCGAGGTCGCCATCCCCGACTGGCCCTACGGATCGCTGAACACGATCCTCCTTGCCGAGGCGGCGGCGGCGTTCGAGGACCTCACACTTTCCCGGGGTCTCGACCGGCTCAAGATGCAGGTCCCCGACGCGTGGCCCAATACGTTCCGGCAGGCGCG
>JBBQNC010000280.1:0-4892 GCA_038329555.1 Thermoanaerobaculia bacterium | reverse complement strand
AGGCTCTCGAAGAGGGCGCACCGCTCCGGAGTGAGGCCCGACCCGTTGGTGAGCAGGCTCACCGGAAGCCCGGCTTCGAAGAGGTAGCGGACCCGCTCCTCGAAGAGAGGATCGAAGCTCGGCTCGTTGTAGTTGGAAAGGAAGATGACCACGTTCCGGCCGCCGACGTCGACGACCTGATCGACCAGGCTCTCGAAGAGCTCCTGGCTCATCATTTCCCGGTCCCGCGGCGCGACCGAAACGGGACAGAAGGGGCAGCGGTGATTGCAGACGGTGCAGGTCTCGAGCGACACGTAGAGCAGATGGGTCCGGCGCGACTCCCTCTCGACGTCCTCGATCAGAAAGCGCGCGGCCCGCAGGTGCGCGAGGACCGACTCGTCGACGGCGGGAGAGAGGCTCTGGCCGATCCGCGTCAGGGCGCGGAATGCGTCGCCGTCTTTCGGGATCTCCTCACCGGTCAACGGGTTGTAGAGGGACGAGCCCCGATCGTGAAGATAGGGCGAGACGGTCTCACGCTCCGCGAGCGCCGCGGAGCCGTCGGACTGTCTGAAGGTTTCGGTGGGGTCGCTCATGGTCTTTCGGCTCGCGGCCCCATTCTATCGGGCTTGTCGTCCTCTCCGGGAGGCAAAGGCGCACTCCCCGATGACCCGATCACCCGATCACCCGATCCCAAGATTGATCACCCGATCACCGGATCACCCGATTCTTTAAGAGGCGTTTAAGATCGCCTCGTGCCCGACCCCCCGTTTCGCCCCGTCGCCCTCGTTGCCGCGTACCAGGCCGCCGCGACCGTCGGGGACGTCGTTCGGGGCCTGCGCCACGTGATCCCGCGCGTTCTCGTCGTCGACGATGGCTCGACCGACGGCACGGGACCGGCCGCTGCGGAGGCGGGCGCCGAAGTGCTCCGGCTGGCCGAGAACTCCGGCAAGGGGAGCGCGATCCGCGCCGGACTCGCCCGGCTCCTGCCGTCGGACGCCACGCACGTCCTCTTCGCGGACGCCGACGGCCAGCACGCTCCGGAGGATCTCCCCGCCCTCCTCGAGGCCGCCCGGGAGGGGGATGCGTTCGTGATCGGCTCCCGCATGGCCCGCCCCGAGGAGATCCCGGCGGCGCGCTACCGGACGAACGAGATCGGCAGCCGGATCCTCTCGCGGATGACGGGGTTCGAGGTCGAGGACGGTCAATCGGGATATCGCGTGATCGCCGCCGATCTGTTGCGCGGGATGCGACTTTCTGCGCGCGGCTACCTGATCGAGACCGAGATCCTTCTGAAGGCCGCACCCCGCCTGAAGCGTTTGCGGCACGTCCCGGTGCGCGCCGTGTACGGAGGTCCCTCCCACTATCGGGCGTTCAAGGACACCTGGATCATTTCCTGGGGCGCGGTCTACTACAAGGTCTTCGAAGTGGACTGACCGCCGCCGCGAGGGAGCCGGACATTGGGCGGCTCCCGTGCCGGCTTTGTCTACCTCCAACCTCTACAATGCGGCCTCCCATGCCTCCCGCCACGGTCACCCCGCTCCGAACGCCCGGCCGCGCCCCCCGCGTCTTGACGATCGACGTCGAAGACTGGTTCCACGTCTGCGGCGACGACTACTTCTCGGACCCCCGCCGCTGGAGCGCGTTTGCCTCCCGGATCGACGGAACGCTTCGCCGCGTATTCGACGCGCTGGACGGCGGGGAGCACCGCGCGACCTTCTTCTTCCTGGGCTGGATCGCGGAGACGCACCCCGACCTGGTGGCGGAGGCCGTGCGCCGGGGCCACGAGATCGGCGTCCACGGGGACCTCCACCGGCGCGCGGACGACATGGGCCCCGCGGAGTTCCGCGAGGACCTCCTGCGGGCGTCCGACAAGCTCGAGCGGGCGGGAAGCCGCCGTCCCCGCGCGCACCGGGCCGCGGAGTGGTCGATCCGGCGGCCCGACGACCCGGCGTTTCCGGTGCTCGTCCGCGAGGGTTTCGCCTGCGACGCGTCCATGACCCGCGTGCCGCCCCTCGGAAGCGCCGACAACCCGGCGGGCCCCCACCGCATCGGGGTCGACGGCGGCGCGATCGTCGAGGTGCCGCCCCTGACCGGCCAGGGATTCGGGCGGAACCTGCCCATGGGCGGCGGATGGCCCTTCCGGCTCTTCTCGCGCGGGCGGATCCGGAAAGCCGAGGAGGCCTTTCGCGCGGCCGGCTGGCCCGCCGTATTCACCTTTCACCCCTGGGAGTTCGACGCCGAGCATCCGCCGATGGACGGTCTTCCGCCGCTCACGCGCCTCGTCCACTTCTTCCGGCTTGCGGCCGCGTTCGAGCAGTTCGAGATGTGGCTGGCGGAGGAGCCCTGCCTCGCGCTCGACGACGTGCTCGCGAAGCTCGCCGCATGACCCCGGTCCCCGGTTTCCTGTTCCCCGGCCAGCTTTCCGAAGCGGTCGGGATGGGACGAGACTTCTACGATGCCGACCCGAAGGCGAGGCGGCTCTTTGCGTGGACTTCCGAGCGCTGCGACCGGGACCTCGAACGGCTCGTCTTCGAGGGGCCGGCCGCCGAGCTCGGAGAGAACCTGGCCGCGCAGGCCTCCGTGTACCTCGTCTCCACGCTCGCCGTCCGCGCCCTGGCGCGTGAGGGTTTCGAGCCGACCGCCACCGCGGGCTACAGCCTCGGCAACTATGCGGCGCTCGCCGCCGCCGGGGCGATCTCCTACGAAGACGGGCTCGAGGTTCTCGTCGCGGTATGGCGCGAGACCGAGCGGCTGGGCATCCGTGGCGCGATGGCCGCTGTCATCGGGTGCCGGCGCGATCTCGCGGAGGCCGAGCTCGAAGCGCTTCGGGCGTCCGGTCATCCGGTCTGGATCGGCAACGTGAACGCGGCGACCCAGTTCGTCCTGACGGGCCGGGCCGAGGCGGTGGCCGCCGCGCTCGCCTCCCTGGGGCCGAGGTCCCTTTCCGTCCTGCCGCTTTCGATGAGCTGGCCGATCCACAGCGAGCTCATGCAGCCCGTCGCGGAACGGGTCGGGCCGCTGGTGGCGGGCCTCGCGTCGATCCGTGACCCCGTCGTTCCCTTCTACGGCCCGGACGGCCGGGTCGTGCGGACCGCCGATCGAGTCCGCGAGCTTCTCGCGACCGAGTTCATCCACCCGACGCTCTGGAACGCCACGTTCGAGGCCATGGTGAAGGACGGATACCGCACGTTTCTGGAGGTGGGCCCGGGGGAGATGCTCTCGAAGATGTCCCGGTGGATCGATCGGACCTCGAAGTGCCTGCCGGCGGGCAGTCTCGACGCGATCCGGCGGGCTGCCGGTATATTGCGCCCGGATCCGGCCGGGAGAGGATGACGGGGCTGATGGAACAGAGCGTGCGGACGGCAATCGTGACGGGCGGATCGCGCGGGATCGGGCGCGCGATCGCGCTCGATCTCGCCAGAGCCGGAAACCGCGTCGTCGTCACGTGCCAGAAGGACATCGAGCGGGCCGGCGAGACCGCGCGCGAGATCCGCGACGCCGGCGGAGAGGCGATCGCCGTCGAGGCGGACGTGCGCAGCGCGGAGCAGATCAAGGCGCTCGGCGAGCGGATCGCGAAGGACTTCGGGAGCGCCGACATCCTCGTCAACAACGCCGGGATCATCAAGGACGCGCTCTTCCCGTTCCTCCGCGAGGAGGACTGGGACGCCGTCATCGACATCGACCTGAAGGGCGCCTTTCGCATGACCAAGTCGGTCGTGCGGGGGATGCTTCACCGCAAGTGGGGCCGGATCGTCAACATCGTTTCGGTCAGCGGGATCTCCGGGCACGTCGGGCAGACCAACTATTCGGCGGCGAAGGGGGGCCTGATCGCGTTCACGAAGGCGCTCGCGCTCGAAATGGCCACGCACGGCATCACCGTGAACGCCGTGGCGCCGGGTCTGATCGACACCGAGATCATCGCCCACTTGAAGGAGGAGGCGCGCAAGGAGTTCCTCCGGCGCATTCCGATGGCGAGGTTCGGGCGGCCGGAGGACATCGCGGCGCTCGTCACGTTCCTCGCCTCGGATCGCGCCTCCTACATCACCGGGCAGGTCTGGCGGGTGGACGGCGGAATGGCGTGAGGACCGTATAATCGCCCCCGTTAAGGAGTCTCAATGACGAAGGAAGACCTCAGACCGCGCGTCAAGGACCTGATCGTGCGCCGTCTGAAGCTCGAAATCGACCCTCAGACGATCGAAAACGACGCGCCGCTCTTCGGAGAGGGCCTGGGCCTCGATTCGATCGACGCGTTGGAGCTCGTCCTGGGGCTCGAGCAGGAGTTCGGGATCAAGGTGGAGGACGAAGAAGTCGGAGTGAAGGCCTTCGCCTCCGTCGACGCGCTTTGCGACTTCATCGAGAAAAAAAAGTCGGCTTGAACCGGCCCGAGCTGCCGCACGGCTACCCGTTCCGCTTCGTGGACGCGATCGTGGAAGAAAAAAACGCCGACTTCTCCCGGGGCTCGGTGTCGATCCGGATCTCCGCCAACTCCCGGGTCGCAATGGGGGAGTCGTGGCCGTCGCCTCTCCTCCTCGCGGAAGCCATCGCTCAGTCGGCGCTCCTCCTCGAGGGCGGCGATGCCGGGATCGGGCGCACGGGCTTTCTGGCCGGTCTCGACGGCCTCGAGATGTCGCGCGCGCCGCGTGCCGGAGAGACGCTCCGGATCGACGTCCGGCTCGCGGGGAGATTCGGCGCCATGGTCCGGTTCGAGGGTGCGGTCCAGTCCGGCGAAGAGACGATCGCCCGCGGAGCGATCCTCGTCAGAAAGGGCTCGCCGCCGGGTCCTCCGGGTGGCGTGAGGAAGGATGCCTCCCGTGTCGACTGAGACCGCCGCCGCCTTCGAGTGCAATTACGTCCCCCCGCACCGGTTCGGGATCGCGAGCCGGCTCCGCAACGCGAATGGCATCTTGATCTCC
>JBBQNC010000279.1:0-4913 GCA_038329555.1 Thermoanaerobaculia bacterium | reverse complement strand
CCGTTTCTGTTCCTGGGCTACATCGTCGTGACGATCGCGTCGACCCGCAAGGCGGGAGGCGAGAGACGTCTGGCGGTCGTGGACGTCCGAGGCAATCTCTACCAGCCGCTCGTCGCGGACATCGCGGAGCGCGAGGCGATCGAGAAGAAGAACTCGAAGACCTTTCCGCACTGGATCCTGGAGAAGCGCCCGATCCAGGGCGACCTCGAGTCGACCAAGGAGGCGCTTCGCCAGGAGGTCCTGAAGAAGAAGATCAGCGGGTACCTGATCCTGGATCCCGCGAAGCTCGAGAAAGACCAGACGGAGTACTACTCGACGACGGTCTCCGAGTTCATCGCTCTCAATACCCTGGAACGCTCGATCAACCGGGTTCTCCTGCGGGATCGGATCGCCGCGCGTGGCTTGCCGAAGTCCCTCGAGAGCGAGCTCGACCGGCGCGTGGATCTCAAGGCCTTCAAGGTCACGGCGAGCGGGACCACCGAGGAGAAGGGCGCGGGGATTCTCGCCGCGATCATCTTCCTCTCGATCATGTACGCGACGATGATCTCCTACGGCTTCCAGGTGATGCGCGGCGTCATCGAAGAGAAGTCGAGCCGCATCGTCGAGATCGTGATCGCGTCGGTCCAGCCGACGGAGCTGATGCTGGGAAAGATCATCGGGATCGGCCTGGTGGGCCTGACGCAGTACTTCGCCTGGTCGATCGTGGCGATGAATCTTTCGCTCCCGGCGATCACCGCGAGGCTGGGGACAACAGAGGCGGGTGCACCGAAGATCCCCGTGGGAATGATCGGGTACTTCATCCTCTTCTTTATCCTCGGCTACTTCCTCTATGCGAGCATCTACACGCTGATCGCGGCGCCCTTCAACACCGACCAGGAAGCCCAGCAGCTCGCGATGTTTCCGATGGCGCTCATCATCAGCGGCATGGCCGCCTTGAACGGCGTGCTCGCCAACCCGAGCGGCGGCATCGCGGTCTTCCTCTCGATCTTTCCCTTCACGTCGTCTCTGATCATGTTTCTGCGGTGCGCGATCTCGGAGCCGCCGGCCTGGCAGATCGCCGTGTCAGTCGCGGTCTCGCTCCTGACGACGGTCGCGATCGCGTGGGTCGCGGGCCGGGTCTACCGCGTGGGGATCCTGATGTACGGCAAGAAGCCGACGATTCCCGAGATCATCCGCTGGGCGCGTTACAGCCCGCGCAAGCCGGGAACGGCGCCGGAAGCCCGGCCGGCCTCATAAGCCGCGGCTCCTCGGCCCCGGCTGATCATCCGATCACCCGATTCACCGATTGATCACCCGATCACCGGATCACCCGATCATCCGATTCTCGCGAGGAAAACGGGGTCGCGAATGAGCCGTCCGAGGATTGCAGCCGAACCGGCTCAGCCGCGCAGGAGGCGGCGGAGGCGGTCGACGGTCAGCGCGACGAGCCCCGCTTCTTCCGTCTCGGGCGGGGGATCGTCGACCACCGTTCGCCGCGCAAAGCGGCGCGACCAGTCGACCATCGCCGTCCGGAGCTCTGCGCGCGCGGGCGCGTCGAGCCCCGCCTGCTCGGCGATCCACAGCAGCTCCTCGGCGGCGGCGCAGAGGGACCTGCCTGGGGCAGGGGCGGGATCCTGGGAATCGTCGGGCGCCGGGCACGCCCGTGGAAACTCGTCACGCACTGGTCTGCCGCCTCCGTTCGGCCGACGCGGCGGCGGTCGCCTGGAGGTTCGCCAGCTCGACGAGAAGATCCAGGCGCTGGATCAGCGCCTGGATCGCGTCGACCGACTCGTTCGATCGGAACGTGAAGGAAATGCGGTTCTCCTTCGAATCCAGCGTGAAGCGGGCGAATGCCTCTTCCTTGCGGACGGCGAGATAGGCGCCGGTCCAGCGCTCATCGACCGGTCCGCGCATGGCGATGGAGATCCGCCCAAAGAGCGGACCGAGCGACTCGCGGTGAAGAGTCGACTGGTCCGCCCAGACGCCGTAGACGGTCTCCGGCCGAGGCACCTCGTCGTTCATCGTCCGCTGACTGAGGACACTCGAATACAACTTTCGAGCCAGATCCTGCGAGGTTGACTCTTCAATGAGTTACGGGACGAACGTCCCGTTTGAATGACAGAAATTGCGAGGGTTCGAACGCGGAAAATGCCGGACTGCGGCGGCCCTACCGGGCGCCGGGAGACTTCGGATCCGGCGTTTGCGCCTGAAAGCGCCAGAGGCTGCTGCGCGTCGACACGCCGACCGCGAGGAGGTTCCCGTCGCGGCTCCACGCCGGATACTGGACGTCGCCGGAGAAGAGAACCGGAAGCCGTTCGAGCGCCGCCGTCGCCGGGTCGAGGAGCGCGACGCCGCGGAACCAGCTGTCGGGCGACGTGACGGTGACGGCGATGCGGCCGTCCGGCCCCACGGCGGTCCCGGAGATCGGGATCGGGGCGAGTCGCAGCGGGCTCGTAAAGAGAATCGGCAGCTGGGAGCCTCCCTCTAGCGGAACGCGATAGAGCTTCACGCCATCCTGCTCGTTGACCTGCACGATCAAGGAGGGAGACGGGCTGCGGGAATCGACCGCAACGCCGTTGGCCGCGCGCAGGTTGCGCGGCGCGCCTCCTTCGACGCCGATCGCGAAGAGCGACCCTCCGTTGACGTAATACAGCGTCCGACCGTCGGGTGAAGCCACGAGGCTCTGAGGGGTGATCCCGCGCGTCGATTCCAGGCGACGGACGATGCGACCCTCCGGAACCGTCGCGAGCGTGATGAGCGGCGGCTGCCCGACGCCGCCGGAGAGAAACGCCACGAGGTTCTCGCCGACGACCGCCGCCGGGGGCGTGGCCTGCTCGCCGAGATCGAGAAACGGCCGCAGCTGCCCGTCGGGCGCTGACACGAGGAGCCGCCTCCGGCCGAGGACCTGGTTGGGGATCAGCATCCCTCCGTCCGAAAACTGAACGGGGCTCATCAGCAGGTTTCCGGCGATCGTGACGAGCTGGTCGGGAACGCCTCCCGCCGCCGGAAATCTCAAGAGTTCCGCGGGATTGTCCATGGTGCTCACGAAGAGGCTGCCGTCGGGACCGGCGTCGAGGCTCCACGCCTTTCCCGTCACGGGAAACAGCACCGGCCCTGCTGACCGTCGCGCGAGACCGAGATCGCCTGCTGCAGGTCGCCGAAGGTCACGAAGGCGAGGACCGAGTTTCTGTCCGACCCGATCGCGAGCGGAGGCGCGAGAGGAAGCTGCGGCGCGAAGGGCGCCGCGCGTCCCGTCGCGAGGTCGAGGAGATAGACGCGGCGGGCCAGGTCGCTTTGCCCGGCCACCCGCCCCCAGAACACCGCCGTCTTTCCGTCGGGAAACGCGCGGAGGCTCCAGCTGCCGGCCTCGGCCGCGACGGCGGGCCCGACGGGAGAAAGGCGGCCCGTGTCGGGCCAGAATCGGTGAATCTGGAAGTTGCGTTCGGGATTGCGCTTCACGACGAGCAGGCTTCCGTCCGGAAGCGCCTCGGGCCCCTGCGCGTCCTCCAGAACGGATCGCTCTTCGCCGCCGAGGACCGGAACGCTGAAGATGCCGCGGGGCACGTCGCTCACCCGGTCGAAGAAGAGCTTGTCGCCGTCGCGGGACCAGCAGACCTTGTACACGGAGCCCGCGTCAGCGCGTTTGGTGAGCACCGTCCAGTCGCCGGAGGAGGGCTTCATGACGGCGACCTGGGAACGGCCGGCGACGAGCGTCACGAACGCTAGGGCCTGGCCGTCGGGCGCACTGCGCGGCGCCATCACGCGCGTCATGGGCCCGACGAGCAGGTTCGCCTTCCAGATGGGAGGCGGCGCATCGACCTGCCGGCCGCGGAACCAGTCGCCCGCGTAAGCGCCGGCGAGGAAGAGCGCGACGCCCAAAGCGAGCACGAGAATGAATTCCCGCGACCGTCGGCCCTTGCCGGAGCGGGCCGCGGGGGCCGGTGCGGGAGCGGGCATCGCGGACGCGGCGGACGCCGATTCCGGGGAGGCGGTCCGCAGGGACGGGGACGCCCCGGCCTCGAGCTGGGAGGTCCGGCGCTCGCCCGACGGCGAAAAATCCGTGAGGTTGTCCCGGATCTGCTTCAGGTCGCGGGCGAGCTCGGCGGTCGAACCGTAACGATCGTGCGGGTCCTTCGCGAGGCACCGTTCGATCGCCCACCGGAGCGGAGGCGGCACGCGGGCGCTCAGACCTTCGAGCGGAAGAGGATCCTCCTGGATGATGGCGGAGAGCGTCTGCACGGGAGTGGCGCGGTGGAAGATCCGGCGCCGGGTCAGCATCTCGTAGAAGATCAGTCCGACCGAGAACTGATCGGAGTGGAAGTCGACCGGACGAGCCGCCGCCTGCTCGGGGGACATGTAGTCGGGCGTCCCGAGAATGAAACCCGCCTGGGTCAGCGATGCGTCCGGCTGGGCGGGCGCGCCGTACAGCGGCCCCTGGAGCTTGGCGAGACCGAAGTCCAGGATCTTCACGAAGCCGTCCTGCGAGACCATGATGTTCTCGGGCTTGAGATCGCGATGGACGATCCCGACCTGGTGCGCCTTCGCGAGCCCGCTCGCGATCTGCACGGCGAGGTCGAGCATCTTCTTGACGGGAAGCGGGCCCGCGTCGATCAGGTGCCGCAGCGTCCAGCCGTCGATCAGCTCCATCGCGAGATACGGCGAAGAGTCCGCGTGTCCGATCTCGAAGATCGTGACGATGTTCGGATGGTTCAGCGCGGAGGCGGATCGCGCCTCGAGCGCGAATCGCGCGAGCCCTTCGCGGTTCGCGAGGAGCTCGCGGGGCAGAACCTTCAGCGCGACCTTGCGCCCGAGCCGGCTGTCGCGGGCGCGGTACACGTCGCCCATTCCGCCGGACCCGAGCCGGTCGATGATCTCGAAGGGCCCGAGCACCGCCCCGGCCTCGAGAGTCACCAGCCGATCGACGGCCGTCGACG
>JBBQNC010000278.1:0-4942 GCA_038329555.1 Thermoanaerobaculia bacterium | reverse complement strand
TCCTCGCCGAGGGGGTTGCGATCGGGATCGGCGGGACCGCACTCGGCGAGGCGGGCGGCGTCTTTCTCGCCCGCGCGGCGCTGAAGGCCGTCGCGGGGACCGTCTCCAACATCTATCTCCCCTCCGCACACATCGGCGCGGCGGGCTACTCCGCTCCGGCGCTCCTCGCCGCGGCCGTCGGGCTCTCCGCCGCGGTGCTCGCGACGCTCGTTCCGGCGTGGGAGGCGACGCGGGTATCGCCCTCTCCCGCGATGCGCGCCGGCTCGGTCGAGGCGGTGCGCGCCTCCCGGGTCCTCCCGCGCGCGGCCGCCGCCGCCGCGGGCCTCGTCGCGGCCGGGGCGGCGTCGACGCTCCCTCCCGTCGACGGCTTCCCCCTCTTCGGCTTCGCGGCCGTCGGCTTCGTCGTGGCCTCGCTCGCTCTCGCCGCCCCGTTTCTCGTCCGGACCGGATCGCGTGCGCTCGCCCGGCCGTTCCGCGCGCTCTTCGGGGCGCCCGGTCCCCTGGGCTCCCGGCTCTTCGGCGGCGCGATGGCGCGGAACGGCATCGCGGTGACGGCGCTCGCGATGGCGCTCGGGATGACTCTCGCCATGATCGTCACGGTCGCGTCGATCCGCGAGACCGTTCGCGTCTGGGTGGAATCGACGCTGCGAGCCGACCTCTGGGTCAAGGCCGCTGCGGGCAGCCGTTCGGGAATCGTCGGCGATCTTCCCGAGGACGTGCTCGCCTGGGTCCGCTCGGTCCCCGGAGTCGCGGCCGTCGATCCCTTCCGGGCGCGCGACGCGGACTTCCGGGGCCGGCCGATCACTCTCGCTTCGGGAGACTTCCGTGTCGTCGCGCGGATCGGCGGCCTGCCCTTTCTCGACGGGCAGGATCCTCGCGCAACCGCCGAGCGCGCGCGCCGGGAGGGCGCCGTCCTCGTCTCGGAGCCCTTCGCGCGGCGCTTCTCCGTCGCGGCGGGAGGGCGCGTCGAGCTGGCGACGCCGGCGGGCCCGCGGACGTTCCCCGTGGCCGGCGTCTATCGTGACTATTCGAATGACAAGGGAACGGTGATCCTCGATCGCGAGCTCTACCTCTCGATCTTCGCCGACCGGCGCCTCACGAGCCTCGCGGTCCTCGCCGAGCCGGGCGTCGACGCGATCGCGCTGCGACGCCGGCTCCTGGCGGGCGCGCGGGGCCGTTGGGCTCTGTCGGCCTCGACGAACCGCGAGCTGCGGCGCGAGGTGCTCCGGATCTTCGACAGGACCTTCGCGGTGACGCGCGGCCTCGAGGCGATCGCCGTCGCTGTGGCGATCCTGGGGATCGCGAACGCGCTCCTCGCCTCGGCGGTCGAGAGGCGGCGATCCTTCGGCCTCCTTCGCGCCGTCGGCGCCTCGCGCGCGCAGATCCGGGGAGCGGTGCTCGTCGAGGCGCTCCTGACGGGGATCGTCGCGACGGTCGCGGCCGCCGGCGCCGGAGCCGCCTTCGCGTACCTTCTGCTGTCCGTGATCAACCCACAGTCGTTCGGATGGACGGTGGCGCTCTCCATCCCCATGAGGACGCTGCTCGAGGCGGCCGGGGCGGTGCTCGCCGCGTCGATCCTGGCCGGCGTCCTGCCCGGGCGTGTCGCCGCCTCGGTCGACCCGGCCGCGGCCCTGGCGGAGGAGTGATGCGCCGCCTCAACGAGAACGACCAACGGCCCCTCCTCCCGACGGAAGAAGCACGAGATGCGCGCCATCCGCCGTCCATCCGGCGTCGTCCAGCCCTGTTCCGCTCCTCCCTCGTCCTGGGCCTTCTCGGCCTTCCCGGCCTTCTCGCCCTTCTCGCAGGCGCCGCCGCTCCCACCCCGGGGCCCGTCCCCCTCTCCTTCCCCCGGGACCACGGATCGCACCCCGCCGCGTCCGTCGAGTGGTGGTACTACACCGGCCACCTCGCGGATCCCGCCGGGCGACCCTATGGCTTCCAGCTCACCTTCTTCCGCGTCGGGGAGCTCGCCCTCGCTCACTTCGGGTGGAGCGATGGCGGCCGGCGAGCCTTCCAGCTCGAGGAAAAGGCGCACCTCGCGCTGCCGGGCATCGCGGAGTTCGCGGAGGGACGGCTCGCGGTCACGAACGAAGACTGGTCCGCCGTCGAGGGACGCGGCGTGCACCGGCTGCGGATGACGGGCGGGGGACGCGGCGTCGAGCTCGAGCTCTCCGCCGTCAAGCCGCCCGTGCTCCAGGGCGACCGGGGATTCTCGCGCAAGGGTCCCGGCGAAAAGGAGTACTCGCAGTACGTTTCGATCACGCGGTTGGCGGCGCGCGGCAGCCTGACGACCGGCGGCCGTCGCGTTCCGCTCACGGGAACGGCCTGGTTCGACCACGAGTGGGGGCCCGGCGTGCTCCCGCAGGCGGCGGCGGGCTGGGACTGGTTCGCGCTGCAGCTCGACGACGGATCGGAGCTGATGCTCTATCGGATGCGCACGAACGAGGGGGGAGCCACGCCCTTCTCCTCCGGCACGTTCGTTCCCGCGTCGGGCGCCCCCGAGCGGATCCGGTGGGAGGACATCCGCCTCCGGGCGACGGGCGAGTGGCGTTCGCCGCGTAGCGGGGCGCGCTATCCCTCCGGCTGGGAGATCTCGGTTCCCCGACTGCGGCTCGAGGCGAAGCTCGCTCCCCTGTTTCCGGACCAGGAGCTCGTGACCGAAAAATCGACGGGGGTCACCTACTGGGAGGGCGCCTGCCGGGTCGAAGCCCGCCGCGACGGACGGCCGGTGGCGGGGCGGGCGTACGCCGAGCTCACGGGATACGCCCGCCGCGACGTGCCGGGATTCGGACCGGGGACTCCGGCTGTCGGCCGCGGCATTCGCTCCGCGAACGGCGGCCGAGAGATTCTAAAGTGAGGGCCCGGAAGCCATCGTTTTAGATCTCTCGTCCCGACCCCCAGAGGCCGACCCCCGGGAGTCGGGTACGACGGCTACTGCCGGCGTTTCCCGCTCCCACCATTTTTTCGCCAGCCTGCTAGGAGACCGGCGTGGGCTTCGGGGTCCATTTCTTCGCCTTTCCCGAACCCTTCGGCTTCGTCTCGACCGTGACCAGAAAGGAGCGGGCGTTCTTCAGGTTGCGGTAGACGTACGCGAAGCGCAGCGTGAATTCGCTCCGGTCGCCCTTGTTGAGCTCACCCACCTTGTTGCCCCCGTCGCCGGCGGCGATCAGGTTGCCATCCGCGTCGAAGACGGCGATGGCGACGCCGACCTCCTGGTCGATCTGGGAGTTGTTGTCGACGCGCACGACCGCCTTGGCGCTCGAGACCCGGACAGGCGCGATCGTGTCCCCGAGGTCGAATCGGATCTCCCCAATCGCGATGTCGTTCGACTGCATGTCGATGCGCTGGATCCCGTTGACCGGCGCCCAGTCGAACTTCTTGGTGAGAATGTCGGCAGAGAGAGGGCTCGCGCTCACGAGAGCCAGGACCACCGCGGCGGAAAGAAGGAAAGGAAACCGTCTGGACATGTCTGACACCTCCGTTTCGGAGGGTAGCAGGCGGAGCGCGAATCGGGAACAACGGAATCGGAATCTCGTCCGCTGATCCGGAGGCGGGAACTTATCTTCCGCGCTCCTCCGGATGCGTCCGAAGCCGGCTGTGCTTGTACCCGTAGAGGAAGTAGACGAACATCCCGACGAGAAGCCAGATTCCGAAGCGCCACCAGGATTCGCGCGGGAGATAGCGGGCAAGAAAGACGCACGAAACGGCCCCCAGGACCGGCACGAGCCACGTCCCGCCCGGCACCCGGAACCCGCGATCGCGGTTGGGCTCGCGGATGCGCAGGATGATGATCCCGACGCAGACGAGGAGGAACGCGAAGAGAGTGCCGATGTTCGTCAGGTTGACCATTTCGTCGAGGGAGGAGAAGAGGGAAGCGATCCCGACGAACACGCCGGTGATGATCGTGGCGACGTGGGGCGTCTTGTACTTCGGGTGGACGCGCGCGAAGAACGGCGGCAGCAGGCCATCGCGCGACATGGCGAAGAAGATGCGCGGCTGCCCCATCTGGAAGACCAGCAGCACGGCGGTGTGCGCGACGACGGAGCCGAAAGCCACGACCCCCACCATCCAGTTCGGCATGGAGACGTGCTTCATCGCGAGGGTGAGCGGCTCCGCCTGCTCGGTGGAGAGGGTCTTGACGAGCGCGGAATACGGAATGAGACCCGTGAAGACCGCGGCGATGACAGCGTAAATCACCGTGCAGATGATGAGTGAGCCGATGATGCCGATCGGCATGTCGCGTCTGGGGTTGCGGCATTCCTCCGCGACCGTCGAAACCGCGTCGAAGCCGATGTAGGCGAAGAACACGATCGCCGCTCCCGACGCGATGCCTTTGAAGCCGTTCGGCGCAAACGGGTGCCAGTTGTCCGGCTTGACGTACTTGAAACACACGAGAACGAAGAACCCGAGAACGAGGAGCTTGATCGCGACCATCCAGAAGTTGAAATTGGCCGACTCCCGGATACCCCAGACCAGCACGATCGTGACCAGCGTGACGATGATGACGGCGAGCACGTTGAAGATGATCGGGATTCCGAAGACGTGCGGCGCCGCGGCGACGACGTTCGGCATCTTGGACAGCGCCGTCTGGTAGTCGACGGCGAGCCACGCCGGCAGCTTGATCCCGAAGCCCTCGAGGAACGTGTTCATGTAGTTGGCCCACGAGAGCGCGACCGCAACGTTGCCGATCGCGTACTCGATCATCAGGTCCCATCCGATGATCCAGGCGACGAGCTCTCCGAGGGTGCCGTAGGAGTACGTGTAGGCGGAGCCGGCGACGGGCACCATGGAGGCGAACTCCGCGTAGCAGAGCGCCGTGAAACCGCAGACCACGGCCGTGAGGATGAAGGAGACCATCAACGCCGGTCCCGCGCCCGGACGGGATGCGTCGCCCGCCGCCGCCGTACCGATCGTGGCGAAGATCCCGGCCCCGATGATGGCC
>JBBQNC010000277.1:0-4946 GCA_038329555.1 Thermoanaerobaculia bacterium | reverse complement strand
CGAGCGAAGAGAGAAAGAGCGCGTACGCTTCCACGACCCACTGCGCGGCCGAGGCGGACGCCGCGAGATTCTTCTGGATCACGGGCAGAGCGACGCTGACGACGTTCGCGTCGAGAAACGCGATGCTCGATCCCAGAACGGCTGCGGCCAGCGTCCAGCGAGCGGCCGACGGATCGGCGCACGGTTCCTCGGACGGAGCGTCCCGGACGAGCGCCTCGTCGCACGGCCCCCTCGACGAGACGACCGCCGCGACTCCCGGCCTCGGCGGCTCCGCGCGGCTCAGGGCCGTTCCAGGGCCCTGCGGTCCCATCCCGCCAGATTCGCCCCGGCTTCGTAGGTGCTCTGGAGAAACTCCCGGAGAGACGCTTCGGGCGAGGGGGCGCGACGCACATTCTCGTACGGGAGCAAGAAGAACTTCGACTCGCGGTTGTAGGACACGCCGGCGGGAAGCCCGGTGGTCTCCGAAAAACCCTCGGGCTCCGGCGCCGCGTACGCGTAGAAGGACGCGTCAGGCGCGCCGTTGCCTCCCGGCCAGAACCCGGCGCTGATCACCTCGTGCGAATAACCCTCCCGGGTGATGGCGTCCGCGTCCGGCCGCTCGGGCGCCCGGCGTCCCGAGAAGCGCGACGCCGCGAGGTCGAAGCTTCCCCAGAAGAAGTGCACCGGGCTCGCCTTACCGACGAACTTCCCGCGGAAGGCCTGGAACACCGGCTCCATCGCCATGAGCGCCCGCCAGAATCGACGCACGGGCTCGCGATCGTAGGACGCATGCTGCCGGTCCTCGTCGAACGGGATGGGATTCGGGACCTCGACGGGCATCCTCCATATCTTCACGGCGATGCCGAGCGATCGCAGCGCGGCGAGAAGGTCGGCGTGGAAGACGGCCACGGGGCGCGGCGCGAGAAGAATCTCACGATGATCGCCGGAGCTCGTCTCCAGCCGGACCACGTGATCGACGAAGTCGAAGACGATTTCGAAGACTCCGCCCGCGTGAGGAATCGCCGATGTCGTCAGGCCGACCGCGTTCACGTAGAGCGGGACGTGCCACCAGTGATTCACCGGAGGCGCCAGCGCGAGCCGGACCTTGCCGACGACCTGCGCGAACATGTGGAGCGTCGCGCAGGTGTCTCGCCACTCTTCGAACGGCAGGGCCGGCCAGGACGCACCGTTCGCGCTTCGAGGCTCCATCCGTCACCCCCTGCCCGATGCTACATCGCGGCCCGCGCGGGCCCCGCCGCGCGCACCGGGGCGGAATCGATCTGGCGCAGTCAGGCGAAAGGCCGAGACGGGCGTCGTGCCCGGTTAACATCCGCGGGATGGAGCCGAAGAGATGATCGCCGCCTTTCTGTTCGCCGCGACCATCGGGACGTGCGCGGTCCCGGCGCTCGAACAGCGCATGGTCCGGATCGCGGAAGCGGCGGGCGGGCGAGTCGGCGCCTCGGCTCTTCTCATCGAGACGGGAGAGCGCGCGTCGTCGAACGGAGACTCGCGCTTCCCGATGCAGAGCGTCTACAAAGTCCCGATCGCGATGGCCGTCCTGAAGAGGGTGGACGAGGGCCGGCTCCGGCTCGGCACACGCGTCCGCGTCGAGGCCGCCGATCTCGCGCCCGAGCGGGTGCACAGTCCGATGCGGGACGCGTTCCCGCGCGGCGGACGGCTCGATCCGACGCTCCAGGAGCTGTTGCGGGTGTCGATCGTCGAAAGCGACGGAACCGCGTCCGACCTTCTGCTCCGTTTGGTGCCCCCGGCCGAGGTTTCGAGCTTTCTGCGCGGAATCGGGGTCCACGGCCTGATCGTCGCGACTTCGGAGCGCGAGATGACGCGAGGCGAAGACGTTCAATATCGCAACGGGGCCACTCCCGACGCCACCGTCGACCTTCTCGCGCTCCTCCAGCGGGGAGCCGCGCTCTCCGAAGCCAGCGGGAGTGCGCTTCTCGAGTGGATGCGCGCCACTCCGGTCGGGCCGGGCCGCCTGCGGGGGCAACTCCCGCCCGGGACGCCGGTCGCCCACAAGACGGGGTCCTCGGGCACCGTCGGGGGGATGGACCGGGCCACCAACGACGCCGGGATCGTCACGCTTCCCGACGGCCGGCACCTCGCCGTCGCCGTGTTCGTTTCCGACTCGCGGGCCGATCAGCGGGCACGCGAAGGCGTCATCGCCGGGATCGCGCGGGCCGCCTGGGACTGCTGGAAGGGGCCGGTGGCGGGACCCGGCGAGCGCTCCCGCCCGTATTCCCCCGGCCGGTGACCTCCGGCTTCGGGCGCGCGACTACGACGACGCGAGTCGCGTCGCTCTGAAACCGCCGGCCGTCGAAGTCGCCCCAGAGCGCTTCCACCGCCAGCCCGCAGCTCGCGAACAGACTCCTGATCGCGCGGACGTCCCAGGAGCGCGCGACGAACGCCGCCTCGAGGGTTCGATCCGCCCGCCCGGCACGCTGATCCCTGTAACGGTACCGGCCGTGCCAGAGATCGCGCAGGCCCACCGGGTACCAGGTCTCCTCAACGAGGAGGACCCCTTCGGCGTGGCGGATCTTCCGCGGCGGGTGCTCCGACTCACGACGCCGGCGATAGAGGCCTTCGAGGACGAACCGGCCTCCCGGCGAGAGCTGCGCGGCGATCGCTCTCAACGCGCGCCGGCGGTCGAGCATCGCCGTCAGATGCGAGAACGGGTCGCTCGGCGCGACGATCAGGTCGAACGGGCGGCCGAACGCGACCCGCCGCATGTCGGCCGCGACGAATCGGGCCGCCGTCCGCGCCGCGACCCTTACGGAGGCGACGCGCAGCATCTCGAGCGATAGGTCGATGCCGACGGTCGGCGCCTGCCGCGAGAGCGAGGCCGTGATTCGTCCGATCCCGCAGCCGACCTCGAGGACGTTGCGGGGACGCCACCGCCTCACGAGGCCACGCCAGAATGCGAGATGGGCGCGCGCGATCGCCTCCTTTTCGTAGAAAGGAAGGATCTTCGCGTAGTAGGAGCGGACCTCTTCGATGCGCTCGCCGGGCACGTCCGGTATATATCAGTCGGGTGGCCCGCCTTCTTTTCCTGACCGGAACCCCCGCGGACGTGCGCGGCGGCAGCGGGACCTTCGTCGGGATCTCGGTCCTCCGGAAGGCGCTGCAGGATCTCGGGCACGACGTCGACCTTCTCGCGCCGCCTCCAGGAGACGGATCCGGTTCGCTTCCGGAGCGGCTCATGTTCGACTGGCGCGCGGCGTCTGCCGCCCGGCATGCATCGGCGGGCCTCGACGCGATTGTCGCATTCGACATGGACGGGGTCTTCCTCTCGCGCAGCTCCCTCTCAATCCCGCGGATCGCCGCGATCAAGGGCACGGCCGCGGAGGAAGCCCGATACGAGCGCGGCGGCGCGCGGCTTCGCCTCGGGATCGAGGCGTTCTTCGAGCGCGGCCACGTCCGGGGCGCCGGACGAATCGTCGCGCCGAGCGAGCACGCGGCAAACCGGATCGCCGCCGAGTACGGCGTGCCCCGCGGCCGCATCGCCGTCGTCCCCGAGCCGATCGACCTCGCGCGCTGGGCCCGCGCGCTGAAGGAGGCCGAGGCTTCCCCGGCCACTACCGAGGTCGCCTCGATTCTGTGCGTGGCCCATCTCTATCCGCGCAAGGACGTGGCGACCCTCCTCGAAGCGGTCGCGCGGCTGCCCGTTCCCGCGCAGCTGCGCGTCGTCGGGGACGGCCCGGAGCGGCCGGCGCTGGAAGCGCGGGCCCGGCTCCTCGGGCTCGGGAGCCGGGCCGCGTTTCTGGGGCACATCCCATTCGAGCGCCTGGCGGAGGAGTACCGGGGGGCGACGGTCTTCTGTCTGCCCTCCAAGCAGGAGGCCTTCGGCATCGTGTTTCTCGAGGCGATGGCGGCGGGGCTTCCCATCGTGGCCGCGCGGGCCGGGGCCGTCCCGGAGCTTCTGGGCGAAGGCGAAGGCGGAGGGGAGCCCGGACGGCTCGTTCCGCCCGGGGATCCGGAGTCTCTCGCCGCCGCCCTGGGGAGCCTCCTGTCCGACGAGGCGCTGCGGGGCCGGCTCGGCGCCGCCGGACGAAGACGCGTCCGGGCCTACGACGCGCCGGGAGTCGCCTCCCGTTTCCTCGAGGCGATCGGTCTCCCGACGCCGGCGGGAGGGCCGAAGCCGTAAGGGGATGTTTTTCACTGACCGTCCTGACGTTGAACGCCAGGCTCCTTCTGACGCGCGAGGGCGAAGACGCGAAGGAGAACGGGGAGCGGATGCAGCGCGCGATCGGCCGACGGATCGTCTTCTTTCCGACCTCGTCGACCTCGCGATGCTGAATCAGGGACAGCTGCGCACGCTCCCGAGACCGTTCGATCTGGTGGGGGTCGTCCGGGAGGCGGTCGAGTTTTTCCAGCCGCTCGCCCGGGCGAAATCGCTGACGTTGACGCTCGCGGGCGGCGCCGACGAGCCCCTGCCCGCGAACGTCGATCCGGACCGTATGTTCCAGGTGATGTCGAATCTCCTCGCGAACGCAATCAAGTTCACGCCGAGCGGGCGGCGACATTCTTCTTGAACGCGTGGACCGTCCAGCGGCTCGCCCGGGTCGAAGTGCGCGACACGGGACCGGGAATTCCCCACGACGCGAGGAAAGGGATCTTCGAGTGCTATACGCAGGTCGATGGAGCCGCGCGGGAGGGCCTGGGCCTCGGCCTCTTCATCAGCCGGGCGATCCTGGCCGCCCACATGGGCAGGATCTGGGTGGAGAGCCGTCCGGAAGCGGGAAGCACCTTCGTGTTCGTCCTTCCGGCGATCGACCCGGAGCTCATGCCCCCGGCCCCCGTGGATCTCTAGATGTTGCTGGCCACGAGGTTGTTCACACGAGAGGCCGGGGGTTTGCCGGCCAGGGCGGAGTGTGGACGATGTTGGTTGTAGAAGTGAAGCCAACGAGGGAGCCACAGGCGACGCTGTGTGGAGCGTGAGTCGGAGCGGCGGT
>JBBQNC010000276.1:0-5063 GCA_038329555.1 Thermoanaerobaculia bacterium | reverse complement strand
TCCATCGCCTCCTCGAAGCTCTTTTCCTTCTTCGGCCGTGCGTTCATGCGTCCTCCCCGAAAAGCGGGCCGAGCGGCGCCCGAGGGCCGCCCTCCCGCACGACCGCTCCGATCTCCCCTTCCGAGAGGCGAACCCGGATGCGGTCGCCCGGCCGGACCTCCGCGGAGGAGAGAATCGGCGCTCTCCTTCCTTCCCGGAAGACGATCGCGTAGCCGCGCGCCAGCACCGCGAGGGGGCTCACGAGCTGCAGCGCGCTCGCGGCCGTCGCCAGGCGGTCCCGGCGGCGCCCTCCCGCGCGGGTGATGCACCGTTCCAGCTGCGACCGGAAGCTCCGGACGGCGTCCGCCTTCCGTCCGAGCTCGACCACGCGAGGGAAGGCGCGCAGGACGGCGCCCGCGCGCTCGATCCGCGACGCGTACTCGGCCGGACGCCGTTCGAGAATCGAGACGAGCGCGGCGCGGCTCTGCGCGACGAGCTCGCGCTTCTCCCGCAGCCTGTAGCGAAAAGCGAGAAGCCCCTCGGCGCGGGAGAGGCGCGCGAGATCCCCCCGGCGGCCCCGCAGGAAGGACGCCATGGAGCGGCCGATCCGGGAAAGGCCGCCCGCGATGCGGCGGCGCAAATCCTCCTTCTGCGCGACGACCTGCTCCGCCGCGGCGGACGGCGTCGCGGCGCGGAGATCCGCGACGAAGTCAGCGATCGTCCAGTCCGTCTCGTGGCCGATCGCGGAGATCGTCGGGATGGCGGAGCCGGCCAGGGTCCGGGCGACCCGCTCGTCATTGAACGCGGCCAGGTCTTCCGCGGACCCTCCGCCGCGCGCGACGATCAGAACGTCGAAACCGCCGCGCCGGTTGAATGCCCGGATCCCCTCCACGATGTCCGCCGCCGCGCCCGCTCCCTGCACGCGTGCCGGATAGATCGTGATCGAGAGGCCGTCGAAGCGGCGGCGTGCGACGTTCAGGATGTCCCGTATGGCGGCTCCGTCGGGCGACGTCACGACCGCGATGCGGTTCGAGAGCAGCGGAATGCGCCGCTTGCGCGACTTCTCGAATAGACCTTCCGCCGCCAGCTTCTCCTTGAGCTGCTCGAAGGCGAGCTGGAGGGCCCCGGCGCCCACGGGCTCCATGCCGACGGCCTTGATCTGAAACTTTCCCTGGGGCGCCCACAGGTCGAGCGACCCGCGGACGACGACCTCCTGGCCCGCCTTCACGGGAAACTTCACCCGCCGAAGATCGGAGGCGAAGATGATTCCCGAGAGGCACCCGCTCCGGTCCTTGAGGCTGAAGTAGCCGTGCCCGCCGCGTAGCTCCCAGCGGCTGATCTCGCCCGCGACCGAGATGTCCCGCCACGAAGTCCGGAGCGCCTGGCCGACCTCCGCGAGGAGCTCGGAGACGCTGTAGGGACGGAGGGTGCCGGGCGCCGGCGCGGGCACGGGGATGGGGCTCGGAAGCACGGCACCATTTTACTTCGATGCTTCCATGGACGACGCGTTGGAGCGCCGGGCCACTGCGGGACGGGAAAAGCGTGACAATGCGCGGGTGCATCTTCCGACTCCGCTCGAGCACGCCCCCGGCTCGCTCGCGTCGAGCGACGGGCTTCTCCTGAAGCGGGAGGACGTCCACGAGCTCGGCGCGTTCAAGTGGCGGGGAGCCCTGCCCGCCGTTTCGGCCTACCGGGATCGAGGCGCGACCGTCGTCGTCACGGCCTCGACGGGCAACCACGGGGCCGCCGTCGCCTGGGCCGCGGGGCGTCTCGGTCTGCGCGCGATCGTCTACGTCCCCGAGGGCGCCTCGCGGACGAAACTCGAGGTGCTCGCCGCGCAGGGCGCCGAGATCCGCGAGGAGGGAGCCGATCTCGACCAGGCGAAGGAGAGGGCGATGGTTTTCGCCGGCCGGTCCGAGTATGTGTTCTTCGAGGACGGCGCGGAGCCGGAGCAGCTCGGGGGATACGCCGCGATCGGGGCGGAGATCGTGGCCCAGTCCGAGCAGCCCGTCGGGACGGTCGTCGTGCCGCTCGGAAACGGAGCGCTCCTCTCCGGAGTCGGGCGGGCCGTCCGGGGCCTCTCTCCGCAAACGGTGCTCGTGGGCGTCGCCTCCGCCGCGTCGCCCGTGATGGAGCGGGCCTTTCGCGCCGGTCGAGCCGTTTTCTGCGACCTCCAGGACACGTTCGCCGACGGCCTCGCCGTCCGCGTCGCGATTCCGTCCGCCGTCGAGCGGATCCGGCGCGTGGCGACCGACGTCCGGCTCGTCTCCGAGCGGGAGATCGCGGAGGCCGTGGGCGAGTACGCCCGCGCCGGCATTCGGGCGGAGGGGGCGGCCGCGGCGGCGCTCGCCCTCTTTCGTAAGAGCCCCGACCTGCGGCGGCCCGTGGTTCTCCTGGTCACGGGCCGAAACATCGACGAAGCGCTGCACCGCCGCGCCGTCGAGGATCCCGGCTCGTTCCCGGGCTGAGACGGGGCGCTTCGATCAGGCGGGGGCGGCCACCGCGGCCGCTTCGGCGGGCGGGGCCTTCGACTCCGAAAGAGCGCGCGAAAACGGGATCGCGAGGACGAGAAGCGTCGCCATCTCGACTTCCGTATCGCCGAAGTTGTACTCGAAGAAGCCTGCGGTGAAGATGGCGACACCCGCGAGCCACGCGCCGGCCAGGAGCGCCGCTCGTTCGGGTCGGCTCTCGCCGCGCAGCGCCCGGCCCGTGCGGACGAAGAAGATCCCCATCATCGCGAGATAGGCCCCCGCGGCGAAGACTCCGTTCGCGGCCGCGATCTGCACGAGGTTGTCGTGGAGATGAGGAACGCGCCAGTCGCGAGCCTCGGGGTCGCGGTAATACGGATAGTACGGCTTGACCTGGTTCGGCCCCAGCCCGAAGACGGGAGAGTCGCCGACCATCCGCAGACCGGCGCGGACCATCAGCACGCGATCCCAGTTCGATCCGTCGCGCAAAGAACCAATCGAGACCATTCGAGCGCGGATCGGGGTGGGAACGGCGAGAAAGAGGAGGACGAGCGCGGGCGCGAGGACGAGCAGGCCGCGCGGGCGCCGGAGCACGAGATACGACACGACGGCCACGAGCGTCCCGACGTAGGCGTTGCGCGTGAACGTCAGGATCATCGCGCCCAGGGGGACGACGGCGAGGGCGCCCACGGCGCGCCATCGGCCGCGGTCCTCGAGGAGGAACCCAAGCAGAAGACAGCCGGCGATCATGGTCAGGCCGGAGAACGTCATCCAGTGGGACAGGCCGCCCTGGATCCGGCTGTAGAGATCGTCGCCGCCGTGCGCGAACTCCCAGAACCCGAAGCCGCCGAGCAGCACGCCCCCGGCGGCGAGAGCCCCGACGACCGCCCGGGCGCCGGCGACGCTCTCGACGAGATCCATGGTGATCGGAAGAACGAGGAGGAGCGAGACGCCGGCCAGATGCTGCGCGCTCGCCCGGGGATCGCGCGAAAAAGCGGTCGAGAGCACGATGAAGACCGCGTGGACGGCGGCCGCCTGGGAGAGGGGCGAGCGCAGGACCGCGGCCCAGCGTCGGTCCCGCAACATCCGCAGGAGCCACGCGGCCGCGAGAATTCCGAACGCGACGTACGCCGGAGAGATCCGGGACGTCAGGAGGGCGAAGAGGACGAGGAGGAAGAAGAGGAAGCGGCGGAGCCTCAGCGCGCCTCCGACCCCGGAACCGCCTCGTCGACGAGCATCACCGGTATGTCGGAGACGATCGGGTAGACGAGATCGGCCTGCCGGGAGTAGAGGCCGTACGTGACGACGGGCTCTTCGTCGCGGAACTTTTCGCGATATTTCTCGACCAGGCGCCGCCGCAGGTCCTCCTTCAACTCGATCAGCTCGAGCGGCCCCTTCGTCTTTGGGCAGACGAGAATCGCGAGAAGCTCCGGGTCGACGGCCATAGGAGGTTCCTCCGGCGGGAGTCTACTATTTGGCGGTTATCGGTTATCAGTTATCAGTTGAGGGAGAGGTGCGCCGTTAACTTCCTGGATCCGAAGTCGTGGAGCACCAGGTTCAGAACCGAAAACTGAGAACTGATGACGGAAAACTCTTCTCCGAACCGAAAACTGAAAACCGATGACTGAAAACCGTCCCCCGCGTGTCCTCAACCTCGTCGCCGGACAGAAGTGGACGGGCACCGCGGCGGTGGTCTTCGACCAGACGGCCGCGATCGTGGCCGCCGGGATCGAGGCCCAGTTCGGGTTCGTCGGCGAGAGCCCGCTCGCACGGCGGCTCGGCGCGCTCGGGTGGGCACGGCCGCTCCTTCTTCCGCCTCACGGTCCCTTCGACTACCCGCGGGACGTCCGCCGCGTGGCGGAGACGCTGCGCCGCGAGGCGTTCGACGTCGTCCATGCGCACGCGACGCACGACCACCACGTTGCCGCCTGGGCGGTGCGGGGGACGCGGGTCCGGGTCGTGCGCACCATCCACAACCTGAGGCACGTCCGGGGCGACCTCGCCACGCGGATGCTTTTCCGGCGCACCCGCGCCTTCGCATTCGCCAACACGGAGATCTCCCGCGCCTTCGGAGGGGCGGGCCCCGTCCTCTCTCCGGTGATCGACGCGGAGGTCTTCCGTCCCGCCGAGTCCCGGAAGGCGGCCCGGCTGGCGGCCGGCCTGCCGCCCGCCGGGCTTCTCGTCGGAACCGTCGGGAAGCTCGCCGACGGGCGAGGCCACTGGGAGGCCATCGGCGCCGCGGCCGGAATCCCGGGGATCACGCTGGTCCACGTCGGGCACGGCGAGTTCCTGCCGTACCTCCAGGCGTTGACCGTCAAGCTTGTCGCCTTCGACCGGAACCTCTGGCTCGGATATCAGGAGAAAGGGCTGCCCGATCTCTACCGCGCATGGGACGCGTTCCTGTTCCCCGCCTCGGGGTCCGAGCAGGGGCAGCGGGCGATCCTGGAGGCCATGGCGTCCGGCCTCCCCGTCGTGGCGCTCGACGTGCCCGGGGTCCGCGATCTGATGACGGACGGCCGCGAGGGCATCAACGCGAGGACGGCCGAGGAGCTCGAGCCCGCGCAGGCCCGTATCGCGTCGGACGCCACGCTGCGTCAGGAGATGGGACAGCGCGCG
>JBBQNC010000275.1:0-5063 GCA_038329555.1 Thermoanaerobaculia bacterium | reverse complement strand
GATCCGGGCGCCGGAGACGTCCGTCCATTCCGGCTCTCCGATCGCACGCACGCGGGCCGCCTGCTCCGGCGCGAGGATCGTGAAACGGATCCCCTGCCCGGCCAGCACCTCGAGCGTCGCCAGGTCGACCGCGGTCTCGGGCAGCCAGAGGCCCTCGGGCGACCGGCCGAAGCGGTGCTCGAAGTCACGGATTCCCCAGTAGACCTGCGTCCAACGGTCGCGAGGCGATGCAAGCGGGAGGATCATGTGGTTGTAGGCCTGAGCGATCGCGGACCCGTGGCCGGAGAACCGGTCGCGGCTCTCGCGATCCGCCCGCCGGATCTCCTTCGAGACGTCGGGCGCGCGCCGGTCGAGCCATCCGAGAAGGGTCGGGCCGAAGTTGAAGCTCATGCGCGCGTAGTTCGACGGCAGGCGGCGCTCCGACCCGTCCGGCAGCCGGACCACGGGAGACGCGTTCGGCCGGTAGCACTCGGCGGTGATCCTCTCGTTCCAGTTTCGAAACGGGGCCGCGGATTTCTCGATCCCGATTTCTCCCGTCCAGGGGTTCTCGCGCGGCGGCTGGTAGAAGTGTCCGTGGACGCAGAGGAAGCGGGTCACCGTTCCTCCGCGGGCGGATCCGGATTTTCCGCGGGACGAACCCGCTCCGGCTCCGGCTTCGCTGTCTCTCCGGCGAGGACTCCCGAACCGCGCGCGGGGGCGGGCGCCTGCCCGGAAACCGCGGCGCCCTGCGCGTCCGGCGCGTCTGGCGCTTCGGCGGCTTCCCCGGCCTCGGGTTCGCCCTCGGGCTGGCTCTCGGTCTCGGCCTCGGGCTCCGGGGGCGGTGGAGCGGGCGCCGCGAGAAAGATCGCGGCGAGCGGGGGCAGGGTCAGCGAAAGGCTGAACGGCCGTCCGTGGCTCGACACGGGATCCGCTTCGACCCCATCGCCGTTGCCGAGCCCGCTCCCGCCGTACGCCGCCGCGTCCCCGGTGGCGATCTCGCGCCAGACGCCGCCCCAGGGCGCGCCGACGCGGTATTCGAGACGCGGAACGGGCGTGAAGTTGAAAACGGCGATCACCGTGTCGCCGTTGATCGCGCGGCGGAGAAACGACACCACGCTCTGCGGGCTGTCCTGGAGATCGACCCACTCGAAGCCCGCCGGATCGAAGTCGAGCTCGTGGAACGCCGCCTCGCTCGCGTGGAGGCGATTGAGCTCCGCCGCCCAGCGCTGAACCCCGGCGTGGAGGGGCTGTTCGAGGAGGAACCACTGGAGGCTCGAGTCGTGGTCCCACTCGGCCCATTGCCCGATCTCCCCGCCCATGAAGAGCAGCTTCTTGCCGGGGACCGCCGCCTGGAAGGCGAGAAGGAGGCGGAGATTGGCGAACATCCGCCATTCGTCGCCCGGCATCCTGTGGAGGAGCGATCCCTTCATGTGGACCACTTCGTCGTGCGACAGCGGGAGGAGGAAGTTCTCCGAGTAGGCGTACATGGGCCGGAACGTCAGGTTTCCGTGGTGAAAGACGCGGTAGACCGGGTCCTGCTCCATGTACTCGAGGGTGTCGTTCATCCAGCCCATGTCCCACTTCATGCGGAAGCCGAGCCCGCCCAGAATCGTGCCGCGCGTCACCATCGGCCACGACGTCGACTCCTCGGCGATCGTCAGCACGTCCGGATGCGTCCCGAGGAGGTGATCGTTCAACCGCCGCAGGAACTTGATCGCATCGAGGTTCTCGCGGCCGCCGAACGCGTTGGGGATCCACTCGCCCGGGTCGCGCGAATAGTCGAGGTGAAGCATCGACGCGACGCCGTCCACGCGGAGACCGTCGGCGTGGTACTGCTCGATCCAGAAGAGTGCCGAGGAGATCAGGAAGCTCCTCACCTCCGGGCGTCCGTAGTTGAAGATCGCGCTCTTCCAGTCGGGATGGAATCCCTGACGCGGGTCCGCGTGCTCGTAGAGGTGCGTGCCGTCGAAGTAACCGAGGCCGTGCTCGTCGGTCGGAAAGTGCGACGGCACCCAGTCGAGGATGACTCCGATGCCTCTCCGATGCAGGTGGTCGACCAGCGCTTGAAAGTCGCCGGGGCTCCCCTGCCTCGCGGTCACCGCGAAGTAGCCGGTCACCTGGTATCCCCACGAGGCGTAGTACGGGTGCTCCATCACGGGCAGGAACTCGACGTGCGTGTAGCCCATGGCGAGCGCATATTCGGCGAGCGGTTCCGCGAGCTCCCGGTACCGGAGGAAGCGGCCATCCGGGCCGCGGCGCCACGATCCCAGGTGCACCTCGTAGATCGAGAGCGGCGAGGAGGGCCGCTGCCGGTCGCGGCGCGAAGCCATCCACTCCGTGTCGGTCCACGAGAAGTCGAGCTTCGTCACGATCGAGGCCGTCCGCGGAGGCAGCTCGTGCCGGAAGGCGTACGGATCCGCCTTGTCGACCGTGTACCCGCGGAACCGCGACACGATCCGGTACTTGTACACGTCGCCCTCTCCGACGCCCGGAACGAACCCTTCCCAGACGCCGGCGTCCCCGCGCGGCACGAGGGGATGCGCACCGCCCTGCCATCCGTTGAAGTCGCCGACCACGAAGACGGACGCCGCGGCGGGCGCGAAGACCGCGAAGTGCGTGCCCGCGCCCGCGCCGCCGAGCTCGCCGGGGTGAGAGCCCAGCCGGTTCTGCGCGTGGAAGTGGCTGCCCTCGTGGAAGAGGAAGAGGTCCTCCTCGGAGAGGAAGGGCGGCGGGGGCGGCGGGGACGCCGGCGCCGCCTTCGCCGCGCCGCGCCGGCGGGGTTCAGGCGGCTTTCGCGTCGAGCTCTTCGGCACGCGGCAAGTCTACCGGTGTACCGGTGTCCCGGTGCCGGACGCGGAGACGGAGCGCCCGACCGCCCGAGCGGTCAGGCGTTCGTCTGCGGCCAGATGGGCCTGAGCGGCAGCGACAGCGCGGCGAGCTCCTCGGGGAGCGCGAGAGGCTCTGACGCCTGGAGACAGAACTCCGGCGACGGCCCCAGGACCATCTGCCGCATCCAGAGCGCCCGCCCGGCGCCCACGAACGGCTCGAGCAGCCGGTCGAGGTCGGCGTAGGGCATGCCTAACGGCTTGCCGAACCAGTGCGCGAACCGGATCCGGCCGGGATGCGGCTCGCCGAGCCGGAGACGATAGACGCCTCCGGCGCCCCCTCCCGCGACGTGCGCGACCGCGTCGTGGGCCGCGGCGTGCGGAGGCGCGATCGCTTTTTCGTTCAGCGCGTCGAAGTCCGCGAAACCGCGCACTCCGTACCAGTCCTCGTAGCCCGATGCGGGCATCCACGGCGCGCCCGCGACCGCCAGAGCCGCCGACCGCAGGAACCCCGGCGGCGGATTGCCGGCAAGCGACGCATGAAAGGCGCGAAGTAACTCCTCGTACCGGGTTTCACCGACGGCGGGACCCCTCCAGTGCCAGAAGACGTACGCGAGCATGGATCCTTTCCGATCGCGAGCGGGAGCGTCAGTCGCCGCCGTCAGCCGCGAAAGAGCGTCGCGATCCTTACGCGAGAGCCATGAACGCGCGGCCACGTGCAGCCGGGTCGTCGAGAGAGCCGCGATCGGGAATCACCCTGGAGGCGGCGCGCCGCGCGATGTTCATCCTGCGAGACTCCTCATGGCGCCGGCATTTCTCCTCGAGACGGACGTCTCGCAACGATACGCTCCGTCCGCCCGCCGGCGATCAGGTCGCGGACGACGCGGCGCCGGGCGCGGACGAGAGGCGGCCTGAAGCCGCCGATCGCCCCCCTCGCAAGACGCCGTCCGCGTCCGCCGTCGGCCGGCCCGGCGGCAGGCCGATCGCCGCCGCGAGCGCCGCCAGGAGGGCGAGGGCCGCGGCGATCCCCATCACGACCCGAAATGCGGACCCGAGAGAGCCCGCGATCGCCTCCTGGACCCTCCGGCGCTCGGCCTCCTCGAGGCCGGCAGGCGCCCGCGCCGCGCCGAGCTTGCGACGTTCGGCGACGGGCATCGCCCGGGCCGCGGCCGAGAGCTCGGGGGCGGAGAGCCGCCGGCCGAGGTCGCGATCGAACGCGCGCCAGGCCACGACGCCGACGGCGGCGATCGCCAGAAGTCCGGCGACCCGCGCCACGGCGTTGTTGATTCCGGACGCGGCGCCCGACTGCCGTCGATCCACCGCGTTCAGGACGGTCGTCGTCAGCGGCGCCACCGTGAGGGCCATCCCGAGCCCGAGCGTGCAGGCGCCGGGCAGCACGCCGAGCGCGTACCCGCGTCCGGGAAGCCGCCCCAGCAGGAGAAACCCCGCCGCCGAGAGGGCGGGGCCGGCGGTCAACAGGAGTCGCGGGCCTAGGCGATCCGCCATCTTCCCCGCGAGGCGCGAGAGCGCGGAGATGATCACGACGACCGGGAGCAGCGAGGCGCCGGCGGCCGCAGGAGAGTAACCCTCGCCCTGTATGAGCTCGAACGGCAGGAAGAAGAACGCCGCGCCGAACGCCCCGTACAGAAAGAAAGTCAGGACGTTGGCGGTCGAAAACGCCCGGACCCGGAAGAGCGCGGTCGGAACCATCGGATTGGCTCTTCGGCTCTCGACGAACACCAGCGCGACGAGACACGCCACGCCGAATCCGAGCGACCCCCACACGCGAAGAGCGCCCCATCCCGATTCGGGCAGCTCGATCAGGGCGAAGACGACGCCGCCCAGACCGGCGGTCGCCAGCAGCGCGCCCGCGAGATCGAGAGCCCCGGCGTCCGGGTTGCGGCTCTCGGGTACCTTTTTGCCCGCGATGGCAAGCACGACGACGGCGAGCGGGACGTTCAAGAAGAACACCGCGCGCCAGGACAGGGCCTCGACGAGCCAGCCGCCGACCACGGGACCGACCGCGCCGGCGATCGCGGTCAGCGACGACCACGTGCCGATGGCCCGGCCGCGCGCGCCCGGCGGGAACGCGGAGGCCAGAATCGCGAGACTCGAGGGGACCAGGAGCGCCGCGGCGATTCCCTGAACGGCGCGCGCCGCGACCAGGACCCCCGCGCTCCCCGCGAGGCCGCAGCCCGCGGACGCGGCCGCGAACAGGGCGACGCCGACGACGAAGATCCGCCGCCGCCCGAATCGATC
>JBBQNC010000274.1:0-5095 GCA_038329555.1 Thermoanaerobaculia bacterium | reverse complement strand
CCCGAAAAAGAACGTGGCGCCGGACCAGCCGTAGTAGACCGGCTTCTCCCCAAGCCGGTCGCGGCCCAGATGAAGGGCCCGCTCCTCGCGATCCCACAGGGCGAACCCGAACATGCCGTTCGCGCGCTTCAGGGTCTCCGTAACTCCCCACTGCGTCACCGCCGCGAGAAGCACCTCGGTATCCGAGTGTCCCCGGAAGCGGTGAGACAGATCGGACAGCTCGCTGCGAAGCGCGGCGAAGTTGTAGATCTCGCCATTGAACAGAACGATCCAGCGTCCGTCCGCCGACAGCATCGGCTGATGACCCGCGCAGGACAAATCCAGAATGGAAAGTCGACGGAATCCCAGGGCGATTCCCTCTTTCGGATCGATCCACGTTCCCTCGTCGTCGGGCCCCCGATGCCGGATCCGGTCGGTCATCGGAGCCAACGCTTCCCGCAGCTGCGCCTCCGATCTCTCCGCCCGGACCGACCAGAAGCCGACGACTCCGCACATCGTCGCTATCGTCCCTCACGGGTCATCGTTCGGCCACCAGGAAAACCCCCGTCACGGCGAGATCCTCGGCCGACACGTGGCGGAAGACCCGCGCGAACTCGTTCCGGTGGCCGTCGACGAATTCCATGGACCGGCGTCGGGTCTCGGGGTCGATTTGCTCGAGCTCTCTGTGAGGGTCGATCTCTCCCACGCCCGCGAGACGCGTCACCAGGAGACGAAAGGACGTGAGCGTCCCCTCGGCGACGAGACGGGTCAGAGCCGAACGATACTCGTGGATCAGGACGCGATTAGGGCGACCCGAATTCTTCGTCATCCGCCGATACATCCGGGCGGGCACCTCGAGAAACTTGAGCTCGTGGTGGGCGGGCGTGAACATTCCGTGGTCGCGGAAATCGATCTTGTGGATGAGACGCCCGGCGGTAGCGAGCGATCGAGCCATGCCCGCGAGCGCGAACAGGGGATCGTAAGTGTGCTCGAGAACGGACCGCGACACGATGAAATCGTAGCGGGGTCGGCCGGTGGCGCTCGAGCGCTCGAAGAACGTCTCGGCGGGGCCGAAGCGCCATTCGATGCCGGACCAGGATCGCTCGCTCCAATCCTCGCCCCGGCGGAAGTCCGCGAGAGGATGCCGTCGCGCGAGCTCCTCGTAGATCTTCTTCTGTTGCGCCTCATCCCGATGACTGACGTACCGGTCGACGAGATCGACCTCGGAGCAGCCGTTGACGCGCATCAGCAGAGCGACTCCGACGTTGTCGCCGGGTCCGAGCTCCGCCGCGCGGCCCCGAAACCGGTCGACGGCGCCGTACCGCGCGTAATCGGCGAACACGCCTTCGACGTACTGAACGGACTCTTCGAGGGAGAGCGTCGAGTGGATGGTTCCCGAGCTCGTGTCCGTCCGGCCGAGCGCCAGCCGCGCGCCCCACCAGAAGTCCTCGAGAACCATCACCGCCGAAAGGAGTCGTGGCGAGCCGACGAGAGCCTGACCAACCCGGGTCTTGAGGGTCCGCGAGCCGGTCACCGCGGCCCCGCGGCGCGAAACAGGAATTCGTTGCATCCGTTCCTGCGGCCAACCGTCCGCGCCTTGTCCAGGCGGAGTCCCCGATCCTGGAAGAAGGCGATGACGTCCGCGGGCCCCGCGACCTCGAAGGGATAACCGCCGAGCCAGTCCTTGAGGTCGTACCACATCGACATGCCGCGCTCGAGCTTCCAACGTCCCGTCGCGGCGCGGACGATGACCCGAGCGGCGACGTAGGGGATATGAAGCGTCAGCATCGCCGCGCGCCCCCCGACGCCCCGGTTGTAGACCGTCTTCACGGCTCGCCAGTAGTCGGTGATCCGTCCCTGGTCGTTGTACAGCGCGAGCCACAGCCGGCCGCCGTCTCCGAGGGGGATCATCGCGTTCTCGAGGGACTCGCGGAGAGCACCCGTGTGGTGAAGAACTCCCCAGGAATACACGACGTCGAAGTGTCCGAGAGAGGTGACGAACGGCAGGTCGAGAATCGACCCCCGCTCGACCGTCCAATCCGGGTCGTCGGGGAAATGGGACCTGCGGAGCTCGGACGCGCATTCGACCGACAAGGGGTCGGCGTCGAAGGATCGAACGCGCGCGCCGAGACGTCGTGCGGCCAGGCTGAAGAGGCCGCTCCCGCATCCAATGTCCAGAAAAGAGACTCCATGGAGAGCCGTCGCGCCCAGCCATTCCTGGAGGGAGTCCTCGGCGCGGACGATGCGGTCTTCGGTCAGGAGCCTCAGGAAACGACTCCAGTTCTCTCCGAATCGAAAGTGACCGCGGGGTGCGTTGCCCTTTTCGATTGCGCGCCGGACTCGGTCGGGCTCCCGAGCCGCCGGGCTCACGAGAGCAACAGCCGGGCGGACCAGTACCCGATGGCCAGAGTCAGAACGATTCCAATCTGCGTCCGGACGATCGCCCTCCGAAGCCGCGGCCGCGCCGAGAGCCACCCCGTCGCCGCGGCGATCAGGAGCAGCGGCATCAGATTCGACGAGCGCTGTCGGTGCGTGACCTTGAAAACGAAGATCAGCGCGAACAGCCCGAGGATGCTGGCCGCGATGAACCATCCCTCCCAGGCGTCCTGCCGCATGAGACGCCATACACCGTACAACCCGAACGGCATCGCGGCGTACCAGAGCACGGAGTCGAAATATGCAGGCCAGTTCCCGATGAAAAATTCGAAGGTCGCGTCGCCGGTCGGCGGCGCCCACAGGAACGGTCCGTAGATCTTGCGAAGGAGCTCGAACGCGTAGCCGGTCAACGTCCGCGGACCGGCCGGACCGTCCTCTGCCCGGGAGCCGTCGAGCTCGGACCCGGGCGGCTCCCCCGTCCGCCCGTTGAGCCCCGCGAATCGCTTCTCGATTCGACCCCGTGGGCCCCAGAAGGCGTGCGACTGCCTCTGCACCCAGCGAACGTTCGTTCCGAGCTCCTGGATCGTGAACGGCTCCCCCGCCGCGAAAAGACCGATCTCGCACGCGGCGAACACCGCGATGACCGCGAAGAGCCGCCGGGGACGAAACGAGGACTTCGGAGCGAAGCCGCCGGCCGAGCCTCGCAGTCGGCGCAGGAGGCGATCTCTGGCCAGCAGCGCGAGCGGCGTCAGCACGAGGCCGACCTCGAGGACGAGGCCGATGTAGTAGCGAATCGTGCGCGTGAGGAGAAACGCGACCGCCAACGCGAATAGCGCCGTGCCGAGACGTTTCCGATCACCCAGGACTCGCTGCCCCGCCCAGATCCCGAGCAAGAAAGCCGCGGTCAGGAGGCTGTCCTTCATGAGATCCACGGAGGCCAGATAGATGGCGAGCGGCGAGATGGCGAGGGCGAGCGCCGGCCAGACGGCATGCTCGGCGAGGAGCGGACGGCCGATCCGCCATAGCAACCAAACACTCGCGCAACCGCAGACGACAAATACCGTATGCGCGGCGAGCAGGTCGCCTCGCGACAACCAGAGGATGAATCCCAGGATGTAGTGAAACCCGGCGTCCCATGTTCCCGCGAGATTGTGCGCGCGCACGTCGTACAGCCTCTCGGGCAGGCGGCTCGCGATCTCGCGGGCCCAGTACAGGTAGTTGACGGCGTCGCTGTTGACGACGAGAAATCCGCCCGCCTCCTGGATCGGGTAGGAGACCGCCAGGACGATGGCCCGAAGGGCGAACGCGATCGGCAGGAGAGCGCGCTCGACGTCGCGAACGGCTGCCGTGGAGGACCAGTCCGTCCGTGCGGACACCCATCGATAGGCGGCTGCGCTCAACACGACTTCGACGAGCACAGCTGCCGAGCGCAGAAAGGCGATGTCGATCGCGATCAGGGCGGCAGCGGCGGCGATTCCCGCGGCCTCTGCGACACGAACGAGCTTCGCATCCGAACGCTGACGCGAGACCGTGACGGTGCGGACTGCGGGCCGGGAGGAGGTCGGGAACACCCTCGAATCTGATACCAAGAAGATCCAGAAAACACAAGGCCTACTTTCCTTCCGCGACGCCTGGGTTATTCTGCGGAATCGCCCATGGTTCTCTCGAGGAGCACCGGACCGTCGCAGCTCCGTCGTCCAGCCGCCGGCTCCGAGAGAGTGCTTCTTCTGATCGGGCATCTCGAAGGAGGGGGCGCCGAGCGCCAGTGTTTCCTTCTCGCGCACGGCTTGCGCGCCGCCGGTGTGGACGTCCTCGTCGCCACCAAGAATGCTTCGGAGCGAATGCTCGTCGAGTACGAACGAGTCGGGATCCCCGTTCACGTGCTGGCAACGCGTCTTCCGCGCGGATGGAACATCCCGAAGGTCCGGAGTCCCATTCTCAAGGCGCTGTTTCTGCGCGAGCTGGCGGCGCTGTATCGGCGGTTCGACCCGACCGTCGTGCAGGCATATCTGCCCTCGAGCAACTGCGCGGCGGTGCTCGCCCGCTGGCTCTCCCCGGTTCCGATTGTGTTCGCCTCCCACCGCTACGCGGGATCGGCGACGATTCATTACGACGTGTTTCAGGCCCTCGAAGCGATCTTCTGCCGGTCTGCGGACGTCAACCTGGCCAATTCCGAAGGGGTCGCTTCGCACCTTCGCCGTGTGCTGCGGCTGCCTCGAGAGACGATTCGAACCGTTTTCAACGGGGTGGAACCGATCGCCGCGAGGGACTGTCTTCGGGGGCGGGACGTTGTCCGGGCCGAGCTCGGGTTGCTCTCGGACGAGATCGCGCTGGTCAAGGTGGCGAATCTCTGGCCGTACAAGGGGCACGAGGACCTCCTCCGGGCCTTGAAGATCTGCGTCGCCGAGGAGCCCCGTCTTCGAACGTTCTTCATCGGAGGCGATCGGGGTTACGGTCGGGCGCTCGAATCCATCGTCCGAAATCTCGGTCTCTCCTCTCGGGTGACATTTCTCGGAGAGCGGAGCGACGTCTGTCGGCTGCTGCCCGCCTTCGACATCTGCGTCTCCGCCTCGCATGCCGAGGGAATGTCCAACGCGATCATGGAGGCGATGCAGCATCGACTCGCGATCATCGGCAGTCGAGTCGCGGGCACTCCGGAGCTTCTCGATCACGGACGCGCCGGGATGCTGTTCGAACCACGGGATGCGGCCGGCCTCGCTCATGCGATCCTGAGCCTGGC
>JBBQNC010000273.1:0-5106 GCA_038329555.1 Thermoanaerobaculia bacterium | reverse complement strand
CCCGTACGGGAGGAAGAGTCCCTTGTGCGGATCGAGCACGATCGAGTCGGCGCGGGCGAGTCCCGACATCCGCCGCCGGCCGCGTTCCGTCAGCGCGAAGAAGCCCCCGTAAGCGGCGTCGGCATGCAGCCAGAGTCCTTCCCGCGCGGCGAGGTCGGCGAGGGTCTCCAGGTCGTCGACGGCGCCCGTGTTCGTGGTCCCGGCGTTCGCCACCAGGAAGAACGGCGTCCATCCGGCGGCGCGGTCCTCGGCGATGCGGCTTGCGACCGCGTCGGGTCGCACGCGGAATGCCCCGTCCGAGGGGATCTCCCGGACGTTGCGTTCCGGAAATCCCGCGAGCATGGCGGCCTTGTGGATCGAGTGGTGCGTCTGGTCGGAGACGTAGATCGTCCCCCGGGAGAAGTCTTCGGGGAGCCGGTCGCGCCGGGCCGCGACGAGCGCGGAGAAGTTGGAGAGGGATCCTCCGGTGGTCAGAATTCCGCCGGCCGACGCCGGGTATCCCACGATCGACGCGAACCAGGCGACCACGTTCGCCTCGACCTGGGCGAGCCCGGGGGCCGCGGCGAACACTCCCACGTAGCGATTGGTGGCGTCGGCGATCAAATCCGCGACGGCCGAGTGCGGAAGCCCCCCGCCCGGGATGTAAGCGAGGTAGCCCGGTCCCGCCGTGTTGAAGCCCGGCGGGATGATCGTCTGGAAGAGGCGGTCGAGAAGCACCTCCGCGGGCTCGCCCGTCTCCGGGAGGGGCTCCCGAAGCGATCGCGCCAGCCCCGACGGATTCCTGGTATCGGCCGAGAGCTGCTGCGGAAGAGTCGCGAGATAGTCCAGGATGCGCCGCGTCGCGGACTCGATCAGCCGCCGCAGGTCTTCGCCCTGCAGCTCCAGAGACCGGTCCTCGAGAGAGCGGTCCTCCTCGCTCACGACGCTCCGGCGGCTGTCGGAGCGGTCGACGCCGCGGCTTCGCGGCCGAGCTCGTCGAGCGCCGCCTGCATCCGCTCGCGCACCATCGCGGTGAGTCGTGGGATGTCCGCGTGGCCCATCCCCTCTGTCGCGACGGGCTCGAGCACCCGGACGGGAAGACGACCGGGCCGCGCCAGCTTTCGGCGCGTGTCGGCGATCGTTCCGAGCGGCCCCGCGACGATCGGGACGATGGGCGCCTGGGCGGCGATCGCCAGCCGGAAGGCGCCCGTCTTGAAGGGGAGCAGCGTCCCGCTCTGGTTGCGATGGCCCTCCGGCATGAACCAGACCGCAATCTTCTCGTCGCGCATGGCGGCGGCGGCCGCGTCGAGCGAAGCGAGCGCGCTGCGCGCGTGCTCGCGATCGATCGTCAGGTTTCCCGACATCCGGTAGAACCAACCGAACACCGGTATTCGGGAGATCTCGCGCTTTCCCGCGGAGACGGTTCGGGGCGGGAAGATGGAGCCGAAGGTCACGACGTCTAGGAAGCTCTGATGGTTGCCGACGATGACGCAGGGGCGGTGCTCACGAAGCCGGTCGGGAGCGTCGGGCTCGACCTTCCAGCCCATCATCTTGACGAGGCCGCGGCAGAAGATCCGGCCGTACCAGTAGAGCGTCTGCCGGTTCCCCGGCGCTGCGGCGAGCCACAGGATGCCGAGCGCGGAGCACACGACGAACCACGCGCCTCCGAAGAGGCAACCGAGCAGATAGGCGGCGCGCTCTCCGAGGGTGCCGCGCATCGCACGCCCTACGCCGTGGTCTGCCAGTTGTCCCGCGCGCCGACCGGGGGAACCCAGCGCGGAAGAGGCATCAGGAGGTGCTCCGCGAGAGCGTGGGCGAACGGCTCGTACATGCCGCGCAGATTGCGGATTCGCTTTTCGACCTCCTCCCCCGATTTCAGCGCGACGCCGGCGATCTCCAGCGTCTCCCGCAGCCGCTCGGCGTCCTCCTTCGGGAGCCGGTCCCCCGGAGGCCCGTGGGGCTTCAGCCGGAAGACCTGGCTGATGTCGACGAGCGCGTGGCGGGCCATGGCGAACGTGAGCCTCGCCGAACGGACCGGCCCTTTTTCGACCCCTGCGATCACGAGCGTGCACACGTCGAGGACGGTCGTCAGGCCCGCGAGCCACGACTGGTTGTCGTGCTGGGATCGGTAGTAGGCGAGAACCGGGAACGAGATCGTCGTCTCGAGAAGGTCTGCGGACCAGACCTCCCAGTCGTGCAGGAGCTCCGCGAGGCTCCGGCCCTCCGTGGGGCCTCCGTGCCTCCGGATGAACTCCGAAGCCGTGGGCGGCGAGCCCGCGCGCGCGTCGAGGAGGGCGATCGTCACCTCGCGCCGCGAGAACGCCTGAAAGAGCGTCGGAAGATATCCCACCACGAGCGCCAGGAACCCGAAGCCCGTCCCGCTCTCGACGAACGCGAGGATGCGGGCAGAGGTCGTCGACGGCGTGACGTCGCCCAGTCCGAGCGTCACGAGCGTGGTGCCGCTGAAATAGAGGTCTCCGGCGAAATGTCCGATGCCCGCGGGCAGCGTGAGATGCGTCCCGATCCCCCAGTGGAGAAAAGCGAAGCCGAGAACGAGCGCGAGCGCCCAGGCGGCGAGAAGAAGGAGAAGAGACAGCGGACCGAAGACCGAGAGGAGATTCTCGCGGGGATCGCCCGCCGGCCGGCGGAGTCCCAGCGCCCGGAAGGGGCGCCACGTCAGGAGGTAGAAGATCCGCGTCAGGCGGAATCCCGACACGCGATGCGGGAGAACGATTGTCTCGAACGCGTCCCAGAGGACGGAGACGATCAGAACGAGACCGCCGGCGACGGCGAGAGCTTTCATCGGGGCGCGGCGAATCTATCGCAGGCGATGCGCATCGCTCGAGTCGGCTACTTCTTCGGCGGCTTCGACGGCCGCAGGTCGATCCGCGACGGGATCGCCCGGTCCGGAAACCGCACGAGGTCCGAAATCGCTTCCGCGACGTCGTCGGGAGAAAGCATCCACGCGTTCTCGCGACCCCCGTGCGAGCCGCCGAACTCGGTGGCGACCGAGCCGGGGAGCACGGCGGCGACGCGGATTCCGCCGTGCCGAAGGTCGAGCATCGCCGCCTCGGAGAGTCCGAGCAGACCGAACTTGGAAGCGTTGTACGCGGCCCCGCCCGCGAAGGCGTTGACCGAAGCGAGAGACCCCACGTTGACGATGAAGCCGCCGCCGTTGCGGCGCATCGCGGGCGCCGCGGCGCGCATCGCGTAGAAGGGCCCGAAGAGGTTGGTCTCCAGGACCTCGCGGAAGCGGTCGACCGGGATTTCGTCGACGGGGCCGAACTCGCCGATTCCGGCGTTGTTCACGAGGACGTCCAGGCGTCCGTGCGCGGCGACGGCGAACTCGACCAGCGAGCGCTGATCCTCCTCGACACGCGCGTCCGCCGCGCGTCCGGAGATGATCGATCCCTCTTTCGCGAAGCCTTCGACGGCGCGGCGCACGGAATCCCCGGAATGGCCCGAGATCACGACCGCGAAGCCGTCGGCGTAGAGTCGTCGCGCCGTCGCCGCGCCGATCCCGCGCGTCCCGCCGGTGACGAGGGCGACCCTCTGTGGCTGTTCCATGACGGGGATCCTACCGAACGCGGGAATCCAGCGCCTGGAAGGGTTTGGAACGGGCAGGATTCTTGAAAGAGGGGCAGCCGTGCGGCGCCTTTCCATCCGGATCCTTCTCCTCGCGGCGCTCTCGGCTTCCGCCTCGGGCTCCTCCGGTTGCACATACATCAGCAACATCATCGGTTCCGAGAAGCGCGACGTCTACAAGTTCGACCATCCCTTCAACGTGGACGATCCCGCCTTCCGGCGATCCCTCGACAATCTCGGGACGGCGATGGTTCCCGGCAATCAGGCCGAGCTCTTGAAGAACGGCGACCAGATCTTCCCCGCCATGACCCGGGACATCCGCGAGGCGAAGCTCTCGGTCAACCTGGAGACTTACATCTTCCAGCCGGATAAGGCCGGAGAGCAGTTCGTCGACGCGATGATCGCCGCCGCCCGGCGAGGCGTCGAGGTGCGGTTTCTCGTCGATGCCTGGGGGAGCACCATCAAGAAGGGCGTCAAGGAAAGGCTCGAAGCGGCCGGCGTCCACGTTCGCAAGTACCGCCCGCTTCGCCTGTTCACGATCTACAAAGTGGGGCGCCGGACGCACCGAAAGATCCTCGTCGTGGACGGCCGGATCGCCTACACCGGCGGTCTCGGGATCGACGAGCGGTGGCTTGGCAACGCGAGAAACACCAGGGAGTGGCGCGACACGCAGGTGAGGGTCTCCGGGCCGGTGGTGGCCCAGATGCAGGCGATCTTCGGAGAGGACTGGACCTACACGACCGGGGAGATCCTCGCCGGGAATCAGTTCTACCCGCGCCTGGGGCCGGTCGGCTCGGTACCGTCGCAGGCCATCAAGGCCTCGCGCGGCGACTCCTCCTCGCTCGCCAAGATGCTCTATTACGTGGCCATCCAGTCGGCGGAGAGGCGGATTTACATCCAGAACGCGTACTTCCTCCCCGACAAGCAGGTTCGGGAGGCCCTCATCGCGGCGGTGAAACGGGGCGTCGAAGTGCAGGTCATGGTTCCCGGGCGGCACATCGACCTGCCCATGGTGCGCTTCGCGTCCTGGCTTCATTACGGCGAGCTTCTGGAGGGCGGCGTGCGGATCTTCGAGTACCGCCGGACCATGATGCACAACAAGACCATGGTGGTCGATTCTCTCTACTCGACGATCGGGTCGATCAATTTCGATTCGCGTTCGATGAGCCGGAACGCCGAGGAGAGCCTCGCGTTCTACGACCGGACCTTCGCGCAGACGATGGAAGCGATGTTCGGCGAAGACAAACGGAACTGCGAGGAGATCCGGTACGCGGACTGGAAGAAGCGGGGCTTCGTCCAGAGGATGGCGGAGCTCGTGTTCTGGATCTGGGAGCCCTACTACTGATGCGCGCGAGACGGGCCGCATCGGCCGCCGTCCTGTTCGCCATCTGCGCAGCCGCTTCGGCCGCCACGCGGCCCGCCGCCGAGCAGAAACGGATCGACTGGCTCATCGACAAGGTCCGTCACGCCAACGCCGTTTTCATTCGCAACGACGCGGAGCATCCCGCCGGAAAGGCGGCCTCGCACTTGAAGTTCAAGCTC
>JBBQNC010000272.1:0-5111 GCA_038329555.1 Thermoanaerobaculia bacterium | reverse complement strand
ACGTTCACGAGTACGAATACCCCGACGATCACGCCGACATTCACGCGGACGCCGACCGGGACTCGGAGCCCGACGGTGACGCCGACGATCACCCGGACGCCCACGAGGACGGCGACTCTGACGCTCACGCCGTCGAACACGCGGACGATCACCCTGACGCCGACGATCACCCTGACGCCGACGATCACGAACACGCCGACGATCACGCCGACGTTCACCGTGACGAACACCCCCACGGTCACGAGGACGTTCACGCAGACGTTCACGCCGTCGAACACGCGGACGATCACGCCGACGTTCACCCCGAGCAACACGCGGACGATCACGCCGACCTTCACGTCGACGCCGACCCGGACGGCGACCTTCACCCTCACGCCGGCGCCGCCGACGTTGACGCCGACGCGGACCCCCTCGAACACGCGGACGCCGACCCCCGTCATCACGTTCCCGAGCGGCCAGATGCCGGTGGCGAGCGTGATCCCGGCCGCCGGCCAGTGGCTCACGGCCGCGATGCGCGGTCTCCTGGCGATGGCGCCTCCGCCGCCTCCGCCCTCGGCGAACTCTCCCGGAGTTCCGTGCCCGGGCGTGCCCCAGTCGCTCTTCAACAGCCCGCCGAACCCGCCGCTCCTCTGCGGGCCGTGCCAGTACGACCCCGCGAAGAGCTGTTCGTTCGTCGACTTCGACGGCGACGGCCAGCCGGACGGCGATCCGCTTCCGCGCGCCTACCGCGGCTTCGACGACCCGCAGGCGGATCCGAGTAACCCCCCGTTGCCCACCAACCGGAAGGCTAAAATCGTCTATGTCCGCGCGGACCTCTACGACTTCCCGCCCGTCTACAAGACGACGGCCCAGGACGTCCTGAACGGCAATCCGCCGTGGGGCTCCGCCACCGGGGACGGCGACGCGGACGCGCTTCCGGATTCGCTGACCGACCGGCACAACCAGGGTGCCTATTCCGCGACGTACAACAAGGACCGGCCGCAGCGCGACCAGCAGTTCCCCAACGACGCGCTCGGCGGAGTTTCGTGCCCGTTCCCGCCGCTCGCCAACCCCTGCAGCCCGTACTTGACGGACTGCGGAGGCATCGCCCACTTCTCCGACTCCGCGCCGGGCAACCCGTCCTACGTGCCCTACGCGGTGGCAACGCAGCCGCCGAACCCCACGGACTGGCCCGTCGTCCCCTTCCCCCGCGACTGGGGCAGCTTCAAGACGACGGACGGCGACAGCATCCAGGCCATCAAGCGCCTGCTGCGGTTCACATCGTCGATCGTCAACTACGACTCGACCGCTCCTCACATGGACGAGTACACGCTCGCCGAGGACGCGCGGAACGTCGTCGTCACCGCGCCCGGTACGCCGCTGGCCGGGGCTCTCAGGGACGTCTACACCTACCTCGTCAACAGCGTCTTCCCGCAGGACGACGATCCCAACATCAACTGCCGCAAGTACGTGGTGGTGTTCCTGACGGACGGCCTCGACGAATGCTTCTCGAATCCCTGCTCGGGCGGGCCGACCGGGAAAGGCCCGGCGGGCGATCTGGGCGAGCTTCTTCTTCCCGAGTCTCCGCCGGGGGCTCGCGCCCTCGCAGCCGCCGCGGACCTCTCGATCAAGGTGAAGGGCGTTCCGGTGAACGTCGTCGCGATGAACACGAACCCGGCCGACCCTCGGCTCCAGTGCATCGCCGCCAACAGCGGCGGGCTGGTGTACCCGGCCGACAACCGCGCCGCGATTCTGGCGGCCCTCCAGACGATCATCGACTTCAAACGCAGCGCCAACGTCATCGCGGGCGCGGCGGTGCCGTCCGTCTCGACGGGCTTCGGCGAGACCGGCATCCTGGGAGCGGTCATCCCCAGCCACGACAGCAAAGATTCCTCCGGCAACGCCGTGGCCTCGCAGTGGTCGATCTGGAGCGGCGCTCTCAAGGCCTACAAGCTCGATTCGCTCGGCTTCATCCCGCTCGTCGCCGGCGTGGCGCCGACTCCGACCGGCGGGCCGCCTCCGACACCCACCCCCGCCGGGCAATACGCGACCGGATTTCCGGACGAGACGGACCCGGACAATGGAAATCCGGACCTTCGCAAGCCGGCCTGGAACGCCGCGCGCGTGCTCGGCTACACCGACCCCGTGGCGACTCTGACGGGCAACGGCGCCGAGAACGAGCAGGTGCCGGGAGCTCCCTACGTCGCGGCGAACGCCGGACCGCTCAAGGTGTGGCCGGGCCGCAAGATGCTCTGGGCGAGCGGAGCGGGCCCCACGGTCCCCCTGACGCGCAACGAGTTCATGCCCGGCACCGCCCTCTGCCCGGTCGGCGGCTGCTTCGACACACTCATGAACAACATGGGCCTGAATCCGGCCGTGCCCACGGACGTCACGAAGGCCAAGAACCTCGTCGCCTTCCTCCGCGGCGGTTTGACGACGAACGGAAGCCGCGACGAGATTCTGAATCTTCCGGGCATCCAACCGCTGGGCGCCCCGATCGGGCCGGCCGCCGGCAAGCAGAACTTCTACTCCTACTATTACCAGGACAACGTCCCGAACCCGGGCGCGCCGCAGCTCGCGACGGACAACGCCGCCCCCGAGTTCGGCTACGCCCACAAGCTGGGCGACATCTTCCACTCCGAGCCGATCGTCCTCGATCCCCCACACAAGTTCCCGTACCTGTCCGCGAGCCTGAACGGCTACCCGACTTTCGCCACGCTCCACGCGAAGCGCCGCAAGGTGGTCTTCGTCGGATCGAACGACGGATTTCTCCACGCCTTCGACGCCGCAGTCTGGGCGCGCGACCCCGGGATTTTCTCGGCGACCTTCGACCTCGGAACCGGGCGCGAGATCTTCGCCTTCCAGCCCCGCGCCGTCATGAAGTCCGAGACGAAGCTTTTGAACTTCCCGCCGCAGCCCCGCTACCTGGTGGACGGCTCCGTATCGCTCGGCGACGTCTGGATCGACACGAATCACAACGGTAGCCCGGTGAATGCCCAGAGGAAGTGGAGGTCGGTTCTCGTCGGAACGCTGCGCCAGGGAGGCAACGGGATCTTCGGCCTCGACGTCACGCAGCCCGACAAGATCGACGCAGCGGGCCTGAAGATTGCCGGCAAGCAAACGGCGCCCGACTGTCTGAACGGCGGCGGGTCGTGCCCGAGCGTCTACCCGAACGTCCTCTGGGAAGTCACCGACGACTGCGCGGTCAATGCCGCGACCTGCTTCGGCATCCCGACGATGGGCGAGACCTGGTCGACGCCCGTGATCGGCCGCATCAAGGTCGTCGTCGGAGCCGCCTACCAGGACCGCTACGTGGCGATCTTCGGCGGCGGCAACGACCCGTCATTCAAGCCGGGAGACCCGATCGTGACCGCGGGCCCGACGGCGACGAAGGGCCGGGCTCTCTACGTGGTCGACATCGAGACCGGCAAGGTGATCTACAAGGCCACGGCCGGGCTCGACAGCGGAACGGGCAATTCGAACTTCGCCCCGATGCCCGCGCCGCCCGCGGTCGCGGACTACGACGACGACGGGTACCTCGACGTGGTCTACATGGGCGACGTGAACGGCCGCATGTGGCGGCTCGACCTCGCCGCGGACGCGACGTCCACGCCGAAGAAGGGGGAGATCATCGCCGGGCTCGTCAATGGCTGGCAGCCGATTCTCCGCTTCGATGCCTCGACGTCGGCCACGCAGCCGAACCAGCCAATCTACCTCGAGCCGACGCTTCTCTACCTGACCGGCGGCGCCCGGCCGACGATCGGAGTGGCTTGGGGCACCGGCGACCGTTCGGACCTCCTCAAATCGCCCAACCCGTCGGTCAACCGCCTCTTCTACTTCATCGACGCGGGCGCGGTCGCGACGCTCCACGAGACCGACCTGACGGCGATCGACGTCACGGACCCGAACCCGGCGGACTTCACGGTCGGCGGTTACTTGAGCTTCGAGACTCAGGACGAGAAGGCGACCTCGTCGATCATCGTGATCAACGGATACCTGTCCGTTCTGACGTTCACGCCGCAGAGCAACCCCTGCGCGACCGAGGGCAACTCGTTCCAGTACCGCTTCTTCTACCGAAACGGATCGAGGGGTTACAATTTCACGACGCCCACAACCGACTACACGAATTACCGGCAGAGCAAGGGCGCGGGCGTCGTGACCGAGACGACCACGATCGGAGCGGACCAGCAGTACCACACGATCTCCACGCAAAACGACAACAAGGAGACCGAAAGGGTCGATGATCTGAACGGCAAGCAGAACCGCCAGAATTGGAAAGAACAACAGCAATGACCCACATTCGATCCGCCGCAACGGCCCTCCTCCTCGTCGCCGGGCTCGCGCTCGGTTCCGACGTCGTCGTCCTGCGGGGAGGGGCGAGCATCGAGCTGAAGCAGCCATGGGTGCAGCAGGGGAACAACGCCCTGTTGACCAGGACCGACGGGACCCTCCTGTCGGTTCCCGTTTCCGAGATCGACGGTCGCGCGACCGCCGAAGCCCGGGCGCGCAAGCCCGAGCCGGCTCGCCCGGTGGTCGTCGCGCCGCCGTCGACGCCGGCGGACGCGGTCCGGTCGGGCCGGGAGCCGCGCGCCCGGGTCCGCGTGACGGACGCGGACGTCGGGCACTCCGAGATGGCGCCCGCCTCCCCGGACAAGGACAAAGGAGAAACGAAGACCGGCGCGGCACGCGTCGAGGTCGGCGAGTACACCCAGCAGAAGGCGGGCCCGAACCTTCTCATCACCGGGACGCTGCGCAACACCGGAACGGAGCCCGTCACGGGCACCCGCATGACGGTGTTCGGCATCGACGACGCCGGAAACAGCGTGAGCTCCGCGAACGCCGTCGTTTCGGCGGGGACGATCGAAGGAAAGGGTTCGGTCAACTTCTCCGTGAACCTCCCCGTGGGCGACAAGACGATCAATCACTTCCGCTTCACCCCGACGTGGAGCGCGCCTCCTCCCGCCGCTCCCGCGTCCGCGGTGGCGGCCGCCGGCGATTCGGGGTCCCCGGCTGCCGCTCCCGCTCCGGCGAGCCCGCTGCCGGGCCCGAGGCCCACCCCCTTCGGCCAGGGCACCCTGTACGCCGCTCCCGCCGGATCCGCCCCATCGACCGCTCCGGCGGACGGGAAGACC
>JBBQNC010000271.1:0-5125 GCA_038329555.1 Thermoanaerobaculia bacterium | reverse complement strand
AGCGGCGGAGGTGCCGCGCAAGGCGGGACAGACGTTTTACACGGACGCGGGCCGGACGGTGTACGCGGCGGGAGGGATCACGCCGGACGTGATGGTCAAGAGCGCGTGGGGGGATTCGAAGCTGTTGTCGCAGTTGCTGGCGCGTCAGTTGTTTTTCAACTTTGCGGTGGACTATCTGGCGCGGCATCCGGAGGTCAAGGCGGATGTGGCGGTGACGGCGGCGATGAGGGAGGAGTTCTTCCGGTACGCGGAGAAGGCGAAGTTCTCTTCGGCGGAGGAGCTGTCACGACAGTGGCAGGAGGACGCCAACCGGCATCTGGTGGATCTGGCGATGCAGACGGAGCTCGTCAACGCGAAGTTCGGTCTGGAGGCGGGGCGCAAGGTGCAGGCGGCCGGCGACGCCCAGCTGCAGAAGGCACTGGCCGAGTTCGACGAAGCCGCCCGCATCGCCGCGCTCCCCAAGAAACCCAGCCCCGCCCGCGCCGCCCGACAGGGAAGCTGACCGACACCGTTCGAAGACCAAAAAGGGCGCCCTCGGGCGCCCTTTTTCATGGAGTGACTTTCGCCGCAGCCGCAGCCGCAGCCGCAGCCGCAGCCGCAGCCGCAGCCGGCACAGCAGCCGGCGGCGCCCGCGGCTTCAGCGAGGCGCCGCCCGCCGCGCCGTTCCGCGATCGTTCGAGGCGAGCACGAGCTCGATGAACTCCCGGACCGCACCGCGCCCGCCCGAGCTTGAGAGAACCACCCGGGCGGCCTTCTTCGCCGACGGCGTCCCGTCGGCGGGGCTGGCGGAGAATGCGGCAGCCCGAAGCAGCGGAACGTCCGGCTCGTCGTCCCCCATGGCCGCCGTCTCCGCGGGCGTGACGCGCCAGCGGCGGCAGAGCGCCTCGTAGCGCTCGAGCTTTCCGTCGTGCGGGACTCCCTGCAGGCAGGCGTGCACGCCGAGCTCCTTCGCCCGCCGGGCCGTCGCGCGGGAGGTGCGCCCCGAGATCCAGGCGATCTTCAACCCCGCCGCGATGGCCATCTTGATCCCGTGCCCGTCCTTCGTGTCGAACACCTTGAAGTCGTTGCCGTCATCGGCGAGATAGATCCGCCCGTCGGTCAGGACGCCGTCCACGTCGAAGAAGAGCGCGCGGATCCGGGACGGGGCGGCGCGCGCCGGGCTCATCGCTCGAGCCCCGAAGGCAGGAGGTCGTGGAGGTGCACCGCACCCGTCAGGCGCCCCCCGGAGTCGACGACGAAGAGCGACGTGATCTTCGAGGCGTCCATCCGCGCGAGGGCCGTCGAGGCGAACTCCTCCTCGTCCACCGTCTTCGGGTTCGGATGGAGACAGGCGCCGGCCGTTCGGGACAGCAGGCCCGGGTCGGTTTCGAGCAGGCGCCGCAGGTCGCCGTCGGAAATGACGCCCGCGAGGATCCCCGCGGCGTCCACGACCGCGGTGATGCCCATCATCTTGCGGGTCATCTCGTGGATGGCCTCCGGCATCGGGGTCTCGACGGACACGCGAGGCACCCGATCGCCGGATCGCATGAGGTCCTTCACCTTGATGAACCGCCGGCCGAGGTCCCCTCCCGGATGGAGCGCGGCGAAGTCTTCCTCTCCGAATCCGCGCTCCTCGGCGAGCGCCATCGCCAGCGCGTCCCCCAGCGCGAGCATGGCCGTGGTGGAGGCCGTCGGCGCCAGGTTCAAGGGGCAGGCTTCCCGCGAGACCGTCACGGTCAGCGTGACGTCGGCCCCCCGGGACACGGAGGATCCCTCCGTGCCGGTCATGGAGATCGTCCGAAGCCCCCGCGCCCGGGCAAACTCGAGAAGCCGAACGACTTCCGGCGTCTCGCCGGAATGGGACAGCGCGAGGATCACGTCGCCCGTGACGAGCATGCCCAGGTCCCCGTGGCTCGCCTCCGCGGCGTGGAGAAAATACGCGGGCGTCCCCGTGGAGGCCAGCGTCGCCGCGATCTTCTGGCCCACGAGGCCGGACTTTCCGAGCCCGGTGACGCAGATTCTTCCCCGGCAGGCGGCGATCTCCCGGGCGACGCGAAGAAAAGGCTCGCCGAGGTGGTCGATCTGCGCGCGGACGGTATCCGCCTCGATCTGGAGGACCCGGCGCGCGGCTTCGAGGATCACGGCGTCGGTATCTTAGCGTCCACCGCCGTGCGTCGTGCGGCCCCCGGCTCCTGGCGTACGATCGGGGCGTGCCGCTGGTCGAGATCGTCCTGAAATACGGGCTTCCGCTCGTTTTCATCAACGTCCTTCTCGAGCAGCTCGGCCTGCCGATCCCGGCGGTTCCCACGCTGATCATGGCCGGGGCCCTCTCGGTCGACCGGGGCATGTCCGCTCCGCGGGTCCTGGCGGTCGCCGTCCTCGCGTCGCTGATCGCTGATTCCCTCTGGTATGCGCTGGGGCGGCGGCTCGGGCTTCGCGTGCTGAAGACGATCTGTCGGATCTCCCTTTCGCCGGACTCGTGCGTGCGCCAGACGACGTCCGCGTTCGAGCGATGGGGAATGCCGTCCCTCCTCGTCGCGAAGTTCATCCCGGGATTTTCGACCGTCGCACCGCCACTCGCCGGCGCCATCTCGCGCCGGCCCGCGGCGTTTCTGCTCTTCGACGCCGGCGGGTCGGTCATCTGGGCGGGCGCGGCGGTGCTTCTCGGCCGCCTGTTCCATCGCGCGATCGACCGCGCCTTCGATTACGTCGCGGGCATCGGCCAGCGGGCAGTGGTCGGACTCGCCGCGGCCCTGGTTCTCTTCATCGCCCTGAAGTGGTGGCAGCGCCGGCGCTTCTACCGCGCCCTGCGGATGGCCCGGATCTCGGCGGCCGATCTGCATGCCCTGCTCCAGGGTGACCCGCCGCCGATGGTGCTCGACGTGCGCACGCCGTCGGCGCGCCAGAGCGATCCTCGCCGCATCCCAGGCGCCCGGGCCTTCGACCTCGAAGAGGTCGATCGCGTCGCGGGGGGGCTGCCTCCGGGCGGGGAGATCGTCCTCTATTGCACGTGACCCAATGAAGCCTCGGCGGCCCGTGTGGCCCGCGCGCTCATGGACCGGGGATTGACCCGGGTTCGGCCTCTCGCGGGAGGCCTCGAGGGGTGGGTCGGAGCCGGCCTTCCCCTCGAAGAGGACGGGCCGGCCGGCTGAGTCGTTCCGTTCGGGGCTGGCCGCGTCCACCGGGTCGCCGCTACCCCTGCGGTCGGCGCCGGAGTCCTTTCGACTCTCTCAGCATGGGCACGCGAAGGCTCGCGCCCGCTCCCTCTCGGCGCAAGGGTGTTTCGGACCCTCCGTGGGAATGCCTACCGCCGCGAGAGCGCGAAGAGCGCGAGGATGGAGCGAATCAGGTCGGGGACCGTGCCGACGTCGAGCTGCGTCGAGCGGTCCGACAGCGCCGCGTCCGGGTTGTCGTGGACTTCCAGGAAGAAGCCGTCGACGAAGCCCGTCGCGGCGGCCGCCCGCGCGAGCGCGGGGGCGTACTGCTTCAGGCCTCCGGTCTCCTTGCCGCCGCCCGGAAGCTGCAGGGAGTGCGTCACGTCGTAGACGACCGGAACGCCGAGCGCGCGCATCATCGGGAAGGCCCGCATGTCGACGACCAGGTTGTGGTACCCGAACGTGGTTCCCCGTTCGCAGAGCATCACGTTCTCGTTGCCGGCGCCGCGGCACTTTTCCACGACGTGGGCCATGTCGTCGGGCGCCAGAAACTGTCCCTTCTTCACGTTCACGGGACGGCCCGTCCGCGCCGCCGCGACGAGGAGGTCGGTCTGCCGCGAGAGAAAAGCGGGGATCTGGACGACGTCGAGAATCCGGGCCGCGGGCTCGGCCTGGGAGGGCTCGTGGATGTCGGAGATGACGGGAAGACCGGTCCGGTCCTTGACATCTTTCAGAATGTCGAGACCCTCCTCGAGACCGGGGCCCCGGAAGGAGTCCCGGGACGACCGGTTCGCCTTGTCGAACGACGACTTGTAGACGATCCGCGCCCCCGTTTCCTCCGCGATCGCCCTCAAGCGTTCGGCCATGGCCACCGCGTGCGTGCGCGATTCGATCACGCACGGACCCGCGAAGAAGAGGGGCGGCGAGGCCGTGGCACCCTCTCCTCCGATCGCGTAGCCGGGGGCGATCTCGATCCGACGAACGGAAGCGGTCAGGAGATCTCCGCGCGATCCGCGGCGACTGCGCGATCCGCCGCGACCGCTTCTTCCTTCGACCCGCGGTGCGCCCGCGCCGCGCGAATGAAGTCCTTGAACAGGGGATGGCAGGCGAACGGCTTGGACTTCAGCTCCGGATGGAACTGGCAGCCGAGGAACCAGGGATGGTCCTCGTGGAGCTCGATGATCTCGACGAATTTTCGATCCGGCGACATACCCGTGAACGACATCCCAGCGTCCTTGAGCGGCTGCAGGTACTCCTGGTTCACCTCGTACCGGTGGCGGTGCCGCTCCGAGATCGCGCTCTCTCCGTAGGCGCGCGCCACGAACGAGCCCGGCATGAGCTCGCAGGGATACTTCCCGAGGCGCATCGTCCCGCCGAGCGCTTCGACCCCGATCAAGTCCCGCAGCTTGAAGATGACCTTGTGCTTCGGGTCCTCGTCGAATTCGGTGGAGTTGGCGCCCTCGAGACCCGCGACGTTTCGGGCGTACTCGATCACCGCCGTCTGGAGGCCGAGGCAGATGCCGAAGAACGGCACCTTCTTCTCGCGCGCGTAACGGATCGCCTTGAGCATCCCCTCGACGCCGCGGCGGCCGAAGCCTCCTGGAACGAGGATCGCGTCGGCGCGCGCGAGCACCTCCGGGTACGTGTCGTTCTCGAGGCTCTCCGCGTCGACGTAGTGCAGTCGGACGCGGACGTTGTTGGCGATCCCGCCGTGCGCCAGCGCCTCGTTGAGCGACTTGTAGGAGTCTCCGTACTCCACGTACTTGCCGACCACGGCCACGTCGACTTCGCCGGCGGGGTTCTTGATCCGGTTGACCAGGTTCTCCCACTTCGTCAGGTCCCGGTCGTAGTGAGGGAGGTGGAGAAGGTCGAGGAGGATTTCGTCCAGGCCCTCGGCGGCGAACTGGAGGGGCACCTCGTAGATGGACGGGACGTCCTTGGCGTTGATCACGGCCTCGACCGGCACGTTGCAGAAGAGGGCGATCTTCTTC
>JBBQNC010000270.1:0-5143 GCA_038329555.1 Thermoanaerobaculia bacterium | reverse complement strand
ATTTGGGTTTCGAGTCATGAGTTCAGAGTTCTGAGTTTGTGGCCATGACTCAAAACGACTTCCGTTCCCGCATCCTCTCCGGGGAGCCCCTCCTCGGCTGCTTCCTCACGTGGCCCGTCCAGGGACTGCCCGAGGTGCTCGCGCTCGCGGACTTCGATTTCCTCGTGATCGACGCCGAGCACGGCTTCTTCACGATCGAGTCGATCGAATCGATGGTGCGCGCGTCGGACGGGGCGGGGCTGCCTGCCGTCGTACGGGTCCCCTCGTGTCCCGCCGCGGAAGTAGGCCGGTCACTCGACGCCGGCGCGGCGGGAATTCTCTATCCGAGAGCGGAAAGCGCGGCGATGGTGCGGCTGGGCATCGAAGCGGCGAAATATCCGCCCGCCGGCAAGAGAGGCCTCGGTGGCGTGCGGGCGAATCGCTACGGGACGGTCCTCCTGGACGAGTTCGTCCGCGAGGCCAACGCCTCCACGATCGTCCTCGCGCAGATCGAGAATGTTGGAGCCCTCGCCGAGCTCGACGCGATCGCCGGTCTGGACGGCGTCGACGTCCTCTACGTCGGGCCGAACGATCTCACCCAGGCGCTCGGTGTACCGGGCAAGTACGGCGATCCCGCCTATCAGCGAGAGCTCGTGCGCATCGCGGGCGCGGCGAGAGCGGCGGGCAAGACGGCAGGGATAATGCTCGCCCGGGTGGACCAGATCCCCCCGCTGCGCGAGATGGGCTACGGCTTCTTCACCATGACGGACCGCGCGCTGATCCTCGAGTCGGCCCGCAGTTGGCGCGCCGCGCTGCCGCCCGCTTCGCCGGTCAGGGCGTCCAACTCAGAACCCATGACTCACAACTCGTAACGCAGTGCGCTACCGCTATTCCGACTACCCCGTCGACCTCCTCCGCGGCCTCCTGACCTTTCAGGAGCTCGTGAAGCTGTTCCTCCAGATCGTTCTCCAGACGGGCGGCGACGTCGAAGAGGCGCTCCAGTGGATGAAGTACCTCCAGGAACGCGGAATGATCGACGAGGGGATCGACCTCGACGCCTTCCGCAAGGAGCTCGAAAAGAGCGAGCTCGTCGAGGATCGCGGAGGGCAGCTCTCCCTCTCCTCCGCGGGCGAGCGCCGGATCCGCCGGTCCGCGCTCGAGGAAGTCTTCACCTCCCTCTCGAAATCGGGGCCGGGCTACCACGCGATACCGCGCTCGGGCGGGGGCGGCGAGCTCCTTCCGGAGACGCGAGCCTACGAGTTCGGGGACAACCCGACGGCCATCGACGGCGTCCGCTCGATCGGCAACGCGGTCCGGCGCGACGCCGAGGAGATCGCGCTCAAGGCCGAGGATTTCGAGGTCCACGAGGAGGAGCACCTGACCTCCTGCGCGACCGTCCTGGCGATCGACATCTCCCACTCGATGATCCTGTACGGCGAGGACCGCTTCACACCCGCCAAGAAGGTCGCGCTCGCCCTGGTCGAGCTCATCCAGTCGAAGTATCCGAAGGACACGATCGACGTGATCCTGTTCGGCGACGACGCGAAGCGCGTCCCGATTTCGGAGATCTCGAAAACCATGGTCGGTCCGTACCACACGAACACCCGTGCGGGACTCGGCCTCGCGCGCAAGCTCCTCGTCCACCGCAAGAATCCGAACAAGCAGATCTTCCTGATCACCGACGGAAAACCGTCGGCCATCTGGGACCGCGGCCGGCTCTACAAGAACCCGTTCGGGCTGGACCTGAAGATCGTGAACCGGACGCTGGAGGAGGCGGACGCGTGCCGCCGGGACGGGATCACGATCACGACGTTCATGATCGCCACCGACAGCTACCTCGTCGATTTCGTGGACAAGCTCACGAAGATCAATCGCGGGCGGGCGTACTACGCGTCTCCGTACAACCTCGCCGAGTTTCTGTTCACGGACTACATCCGGAACCGCAAGAAGTTCTTCCACTGATGCGAAGGTTATGACCGTCGCGGCGATCGGTCTCGGCGCGATCGCCCTGCTGGTCGCCCTGGCGGGCGTGCCGCGCCTTCTCGTGCGGCGGCGACAGGACCGGATGGCGCGCGAGCGGATGGAAAAGGAAGGGGCCGCATGCCGGCTTCTCACCCGGGCGGACCTGGTGTCCGGTCCGTATCGGCGCATCCCCGGAGTCCTCGGGCTGTTCGAGGAGATGCTCTCCTTCGACGGGCTCTTCGGTGAGTCCGTCCGGATTGCGACATCGCGCATCGGGAAGATCGCGACCGGCTCCCGGCTCGCCTCGGGACGTCAGCTGTTCCGCCTGGAGGTGCTGCGGATCACGCGGACCGGCGGGGAAGAAGTCCAGTTCGTGCTCTCTCAGGCTTCCGCCGGCGCCTGGCGCAGCCACCTCGGCCTCTGGGCGATGGCCGAACGGATGAGAGAGGCGTCTGCGGCCGGCGGTGGCGACGCGTCCCGGTCGGAGTCGGTCGCGCCCGGACGCGGATGACCCGGCTCCCCGCCGCGCTGCTCTCCGCCGCGCTTCTTCTCCCGGCGCCCGGCGCGGTCTCCGCGCCGCGGCGGCCCGTTCGGCGATCTCCCACGCCGCGGCCCACGCCGCGGATCGTTGCCGCCGGAGACCGGATCTCCCTCGACCTGAAGGACGCGGACATCCGGGACGTCCTTCGGACATTCGCGAAACTCCAGCACTTCAACCTGGTCATCGACCCGGAGGTGAAGGGCTCCGTGACCGTCCGACTCGTCGACGTCCGGTGGGAACAGGCCCTCGACGTCATCCTCCGCTCGAACGCCTTCGCGTACGAAATGGAAGGAACGATCGTCCGCGTCGAAACCCTTCATTGACCCCCTCCCCTCCCCTCCCCCGCGCACGGGGAGGGGGAGCAGGAGGGGATCTGGAGAATCGGGCCATTTGTCGGCGATCGGGTCATCGGGCCATCGGGCCATCGGGTCATCGGGCCATCTGGGAATGCGGCGCGTCGACCCATCTCGAGGGGACACGAACTGCGGCCCCCTCACCCTCTTCTCCTCTCCCCCGCGCACGGGGGAGAGGGCAGGGTGAGGGGGGCTTCCGCGGCGCGAGTAATCTCCCGAGTTACGAGGGAGGAGGCTCGCGCCGCGGGAGGCCGAGCGCCAGCTCGGCCGACGTGCGAAGGAGCCTCCCGCTGCGGGAGCCGGAGCGCGGCGCAGGCGACGTGCTTACGGCAGAAACGCCACCACCCGGTCCCGCAGCGCCGCCGGAAGGCCGGCGATCCCCGAGCGGATCTCCTCGGCGGACGAGCGCAGCGTGAAGTGCGTCAGCACGACCGTCTCGTTGCGAAAGAGATCGGCGCGGTCCGCGAAGTCGGCGAGGTGGAGGTGCTCGTAGGTGTGGGCGCGGCCGACGTCCTCCGGAGCGATGAAGGAGCACTCGATCAACAGGACGCGGGCCGAGAAGAGCTCGGGCGCCGCATCGAAGATCGAGGGGCCGCAGTCGCCCGGGTACGCGAGCAGCGGGATCTCCTCGCGGCGCGTGACGACCATCCCCCGGGCGCGCAGGGCCGCGATCTCGGCCGAGGCGAGCCCGGCATGCTCGTCCTTGAGCTTGTGGCGGATCTCGGAGAAAAGATACCCGGCCGTCGGGACCCGATGGCGGCCCGGAAGGAATCGCACTTCCAGATCGCGCCGCAGGGCGACCGACGTCCCAGGGATCGCCGGCTCGAACCGGGTCCCATACCGCACCTTTTCGAGGCGCTCGCAGGCTTCGACCCACGCCGACAGGTCGGCGATCGCTTCCTCCGGAGCGAAGACGAGCGCAGGCCCGAGACCGGTCAGGGTGCGCCGGGACGCGTGATGCGCGAGGCCGGCCGCGTGGTCCAGATGACCGTGGGTGAGGCACACCGTGCCGTACGCCAGCGTGTCGTCGGGCGCGCGCCCGAACTCGAGGAGGGTGCGAAATGCCGGCAGCTTGTAGAAGGACTCATGCCCCGCGATCGAGACGCCCTCGATCTCGATACCCGAGGCGTCGACGACGACGCGACCCCGGCCGGCCGGATAGTCCTCCATCGCGGGGAGGGTACACCCCGCGGCCGCGGCCCTTTCATGGGTCCCTCGCGACCCGCGACGGGTAATCTCCCGTCGTGCAGGTCTCCCTCTTCGACTATCCCCTCTCACCCGACCGGATCGCGCAGGAGCCGCGGCCGCGAGGATCGAGCCGGCTCCTGGTCCTCGATCGCCGGAGCGGCGCCGTACGTCATCTTCGCTTCGCCGACCTCCCGGGCCAGCTCGCATCGGGCGACGTCCTCGTGCGCAACGACGTCCGCGTGCGCCACTCCCGGCTGTGGGGACGCGACCCGGAGGGCCGGCTCGTCGAGCTCTTTCTGCTCGCGCCCGTCGCCGGCGATCTCCGCCGCTGGACGGCGCTCGCGAAGCCGGGACGGCGCGCGAAGGCGGGCCGGATGCTCGTCTTCGGCGGCGGCGTTCAGGCGCGCATCGAGGAGGTGGCCGCAGACGGAAGGCGGGAAGCGGTGTTCGACCGGCCGATCGACGCCGCGTGGCTCGACCGCTGGGGAAGCGTCCCGCTTCCTCCCTACATCCGCCGGGCGCCCGGCGAACCGGATCGCCCCGGGGATCGCGCCTCGTATCAGACCGTTTTCGCGCGCGATCCCCTCGCGGTGGCGGCACCGACCGCCGGCCTTCACTTCACGCCGGAAGTCCTCTCGGCGATCGGGGATCGGGGTATTGCGATCGCCGACCTGACGCTCGCGATCGGAGCGGGACCCTTCAAGCCCGTGACGGCGGAGGACACGTCCGGCCACCGGATGGACTCCGAGGGCGTCTGGATCCCCGCGGACACGCGATCCGCCATCCGGCTGGCGCGCCGTTCCGGCGGCCGGGTCGTCGCGGTGGGCACGACCGTCGCTCGGTCCCTCGAGGCCGCGGAGCGCCTCCCCGCCACGCCGGAGGAGCGGCCCCTGCGATTCGACACGAACCTCTTCATCGAGCCGGGCTTCGAATTCCGCGCCGTGGACGTCCTGCTCACGAACTTTCACCTGCCCCGTTCGACCCTGCTGATGCTCGTGTCGGCATTCGCCGGACGAGAGAACGTGCTGGCCGCTTACGCGGAGGCGGTCGCGGAGGGATACCTCTTCTACTCGTTCGGCGACGCGATGCTGATCGTCTAGTGGGGCTGATCGTCTAGCAG